>JADHNH010000150.1 GCA_016779605.1 Nevskia sp.
GAGGAAGCGGCTGGCCTCGCCGCCGGTGACGCAGCGGTGGTCGAAGCTGATCGACAGCGGCAGCACGCGGGCGATGCGCACCTGCCCGTCAACCGGCACCACGGCGTCGCGCAGGGCGCCGGCGGCGACGATCGCCACGGTGGGCGGCACGATCACCGGCGTGGCGTACTTGCCGCCGAAACGGCCGAAGTTGGACAGCGTGATGGTGTAGCCGCGCAGCTCCTCGGCCGGCACGCTGCGGTTGAGGGTGTCCTGCTTCATCCTCTGCAGGCCGGCGCGCAGCGATTCCTCGCTGCGCCTGGCGACGTCCTGCAGCACCGCCACGAACAGGCCCTCGGGCGTGTCCACCGCGATGCCGACGTGGATCTTGTCCAGCACGCGCCGGCCGATCTCGACGTGGTCGTACCAGGCGTTGAGCGTGGGCTCCGCCGCCACCCCGGCGACGATGCCGCGGATCAGGCGGATGGTCAGGTCCTGCGGCGTGCTCCAGGCGTGCAGCACGGCGTCGTCGGTGATGGTCGCCGGCACCACCTCGTCGCGGCTCTGCGACATCGCCATGGCCATGGCCTTGCGCGGGCCGCGCAGCTTCTCCAGCGGGCCGATCTCGGTGAGGATCTTGTGCACGCGCTGGACGTCGGCGGCGGTGATCATGCCGTCCGGGCCGCTCGGCGTGACGATGGTCAGGTCCACGTTGAGCCGGCCGGCCAGCGCGCGCACCGCCGGCGTCACCTTCAGCCCGGCGGCGGTGCCGACCGTGGTGGGTTTCTCCGGCACCACTTCGCTGCCCTGCTTCATGGCGCCGACCACCACGCCGGTGTCGCGGATCGCCTCGGCGGCGGGCTTGGCCGCCGCCGGGGCTGGCGGCGCTGCGGTGGCGGGCAGCTCGGCGGCGCCCTCGAACTCGACCAGCGGTTGGCCCACCTCGATGATGTCGCCCGGCTGGCCGCACAGCCTGAGGATGCGCCCGGCGAGCGGGCTGGGCACTTCCACCACCGCCTTGTCGGTCTCCACCGCGACCAGCGGCTGGTCCATCCTGACGGTGTCGCCCGCCTTGACGTGCCATTCGCGGATCTCGGCCTGCGTCAGGCCTTCGCCGAGGTCGGGCAGCTTGAAGACGCTCATGAGTCGGGCTCCGTCGATTGGGCTGGTCAGGACTTCGGCGCGATCTCGAAGACCTTGCGCACTTCCGCGAGGATCCGCTCGACGTCGGGCAGGTAGGCGCGTTCGAGCCGCGCCAGCGGCATCACCGTGTCGTAGCCCGACACCCGCATCACCGGCGCGAACAGGCTCAGCAGGCCGTGCTCGGCGAGGTTGGCCGAGATCTCGCTGGCCCAGCCGCCGGCGCGCGCGGCTTCCTGCACGATCACGCAGCGCCCGGTCTTGGCCACGCTGGCCAGGATGGTGTCCATGTCCAGCGGCTTGAGCGTGGCGACGTCGATCACCTCGGCGGCGATGCCTTCCTCGGCCAGGCGGTCGGCGGCCTGGCGGGTGTCGTGCATCATCGCGCCCCAGGACACCAGGGTGAGGTCGCCGCCTTCGCGGTCGACGAAGCACGCGTCCAGCGGCAGTGCCTCGCCGTCGTCTTCCACCGGCTGCTTGAACAGGCGGTAGCAGCGGGTCGGCTCCAGGAACACCACCGGGTCGGGGTCGCGGATCGCCGCCAGCAGCAGGCCGTAGGCGCGCGCGGGGGTGGACGGCGCCACCACGCGCAGCCCCGGCATGTGGGCAAAAGTGGTCTCCAGCGACTCCGAATGGTGCTCCGGCGCATGGATGCCGCCGCCGTTGGGCGCGCGGATCACCAGCGGGCAGGACATGCGCCCGCGCGTGCGGTTGCGGTAGCGCGCGGCGTGGTTCACCACCTGGTCCACGCAGGGGTAGAGGAAGCCGGAGAACTGGATCTCGGCCACCGGCCGCAGGCCCTGGGTGGACAGGCCGATGGCCATGGCGGCGACCAGGGTTTCCGCCAGCGGCGTGTCGATCACCCGCTCCGGCCCGAACTTGTCGAGCAGGCCGACGGTGGCGCGGAACACGCCGCCGTTGCGGCCGATGTCCTCGCCCAGCACCACGACGTCGCCGTCGCGCGCCATCTCCGAGTGCATGGCGAGGTTGACTGCCTCGATCAGCGTGAGGTCAGGCATCCGCGCGCTCCGCCGGGAGCGTGCGCCGGTTGCTGCATGGCATGCGTGCGGCCGCCATCAGTGGCCGTCCCCCAGCGGTCCGCGCGCGCGCACTTGCTCACGCTGCCAGCGCAGCGCCCGCGGCAGCTCGGCGTAGAGCGAGTCGAAGATCGCCTCCGGCGGGTCGGCGGGCTGGCCCAGGTAGGCGCGCGCGGCGGCTTCCACCTCGGCCGCGGCCTCCGCGGCGAGGGCTCCTTCCGCGGCGGCGTCCCAGTGGCCCTGCGCTTCCAGCCAGGCCTTGTAGCGCTTGATCGGACAGCGCGCCCAGGCCGCCTGCACCTCGTCCTCGGCACGGTAGCGGCGCGCGTCGTCGGCGGTGGTATGGTCGTGCAGCCGGTAGGTCAGCGCCTCGACCAGGCTCGGGCCGCCGCCGTCGCGGGCGCGCGCGATCGCCCGCGCCAGCACGTGCCGCGTGGCCAGCACGTCGTTGCCGTCGACCTGCTCGCCGGGCATGCCGCCGGCAATCGCCTTCTGCGCGAGGGTCTGCGCGCCGGTCTGGCGCGCTACCGGCATCGAGATCGCCCACTGGTTGTTGCTGACCAGGAACACGATCGGCAGGTCCCACACCTTGGCGCAGCTGATCGCCTCGTAGAAGTCGCCCTTGCTGGTGGCGCCGTCGCCGCAGCAGGCCAGCACCACGCGCGGCTGCCGCCGCAGGCGGATGGCGTAGGCCACGCCGATGGCGTGCGGCACCTGGGTGGCGATGGGCACCGACAGCGGGAAGTCATGGCGCGCAGGCTCGCGCTCGTAAGCCATGCCGCGCTCGTCGCCGGCCCAGTAGAGCAGCACGTTCTGCAGCGGCACGCCGCGCTTGAACTGCGCGGCGTAGTCGCGGTAGGCGGGGATCAGGATGTCCTCGTCGCGCAGCGCGAATCCCGCCGCGGTGCCGATCGCTTCCTGGCCCAGGCCGGAGGCATAGGTGCCGAGCTGGCCGGTGCGCTGCAGCGACACCGCCCTGCGGTCCAGCAGGCGCGTGGTGACCATCAGGCGATACATCGCGCGCAGCTCCTGGGCGTCGCGCGCGAAGTCCGGCAGCTCGCCGGAGGCCGTGCCGTCGGCGTCCAGGAACTGCGTGTAGCACACCTCGAAGCTCGCGATCCTGCGGGTCGTCACATTCGTCGGTTCTCGTCCTCGGCCGCCGCTGCGCACGCTGATCGAACGTTAGCACAAGGCCGCCGGATGTTCCGCTTGCCAGCGTCCCGGCGACCGTCGTATAAGCTGGGACAGCGCCATCAGAAACGTACTTGAGGAGAGCCGGATGAAGACGATTTGGTTCCATCTGCAGGGCTACCGCGACCTGCCCGACGATTTCTCCAAGCGCTACGAAAGCGTCTGGGTGACGCCTCCCAACGACGAGCTGTGCGACTCCCGCCAGGTGGCCAAGTACCTGCGCTGGAACGTCGAGGAGCTGGAGCTCGCCGACAAGCTCGGCTTCGACGGGCTGGGGCTCAACGAGCACCACCAGAACGGCTACGGCTTCCCGGTGTCGCCGAACCTGATCGCCTCGATCCTGGCGCGCCAGGAATCCGATGCCGCCATCGTGGTGCTCGGCAACACCCTGCCGCTGTACAACCCGCCGATGCGCGTGGCCGAGGAATTCGCGCTGCTCGACTGCCTGAGCGGCGGCCGCCTGGTCGCCGGCTTCCCGGTCGGCTCGCCGATGGACACGGTCGGCTGCTACGGCATTCCGCCGACGCAGGTGCGGCCGCGCTACTACGAGGCGCACGACCTGATCAAGCAGGCCTGGACCCGCCCCGGCCCGTTTCCGTTCAACGGCAAGTACACCAAGCTGCGCTACGTCAACCTGTGGCCCAAGCCGCTGCAGAAGCCGCATCCGCCGATCTGGCTGGCCGGCGGCGGCTCGGTGGAGACCTGGAAGTTCGCCACCGACAACGACTACACCTACAGCTACCTGAGCTTCCAGGGCCACAAGTACGCCAAGACGCTGATGCAGGGGTACTGGGACCAGGTGGAGAAGGCCGGCCTCGACGACAACCCCTACCGCGCCGGTTTCGCCCAGATCGTGGTGGTGGGCGCCACCGACGCCGAGGCCGAGAAGCTGTACCTCAAGCACATCCGCAACTTCTACTCGAAGTCGCTGCACGTGCCCGAGCACATGATGGCCATCCCCGGCTTCATGAGCAAAAAAAGCGTGGCGTTCAACCTGGCCAAGGGCGCCGGCGGCATCCGCGGCGCCATCACCGACCCCTACTCGGCGAGCTGGAAGGACTTCACCGAGACCAACAAGATGGTGATCGGCGGCAGCCCCGAGAAAGTGGCGGGCGAGCTGGAGGAGGCGATCCGCAGCCTGCGCATCGGCCACCTGATGATCCTGCTGCAGATCCAGTCGATGGACCGCGAGCTGACCGAGTACAACAGCCGCCTGTTCGCCGAGAAGGTGATGCCGAAGATCCGCGGCATCTGGGACCAGGAGGGCTACGTCGACCACTGGTGGCCGCAGGGCGCCACGCGCCACCGGCAGCCGCTTGCGACGCAGGCCAAGGCGAATGCCAAGGCGAGGGTGGCGGCATGAATGCACCCGTCAAGCAGGTGCCGATGACTGCCGGCTTTCCGCCCAACCCGGTGCTCGTCAAGGGCGACGGCGCGCCGCTGGTCTACCTGCATGGCCTGCTCGGCCAGGAGTGGGGCGGCTTCCTCGACGCGCTGGCGGCCCGCCGCCGGGTTTATGCCCCGGCGCACGCCGGCTCCGACGAGCCCGACGAGCTGCGCGACCTCGATTCCATCCACGACCTGCTGCTCTACTACGACGACCTGTTCGAGAAGCTCGGGCTGGCGCAGATCGACCTGGTCGGCCACTCGTTCGGCGGCATGGTCGCCGCCGAGATCGCCGCCACCTATCCGGGGCGCGTGCGCAAGCTGGTGCTGATCGACCCGCTCGGCCTGTGGCGCGACGACGCGCCGGTGCAGGACTACCTGCTGGTGCCGAACGAACGGCGCGCGGCGCTGCTGCTGGGCGACCCGGCGCGCGCGGACGTGCGCGCGCACTTGGCGCTGCCGGCGGATCCCGCCGAGCAGGTGGCCGCGCTGCTGCACCGCATCTCCGCGCTGGCCAGCGTGTCGCACTTCATCTGGCCGGTGCCGGAGCGCGGCCTGGCCCGGCGCCTGCACCGCGTGAAGGCGCCGACGCTGATCATATGGGGCGAACAGGACCAGCTGGTGCCGAGCCTCTACGCCCAGGAGTTCGCGGCGAAGATTGCCGGCGCCACGGTTGAAACGATCGCCGGCGCGGGGCATACGCCGCAGTTCGACCAGCCGGAGCGGGTCGCCGCAAGCGTGCTGAAGTTCCTGTAGCGTCTTTTCGCCGGGAGCGCGGCGTCAGCGCCGCGGCCCGCGGCCGGCGCTGGCGGTCGGGCGCGTGGGCGCGAGCCAGCCGCGCCAGACCATGAAGTGGTAGAGCGCCTCGTCGGTCAGCCACACCACCAGCAGGGCGCCGGCGACGTCGCTGAAGAAGTGTCCGCCCTGGGCGATGCGCGCCAGCCCGACCAGGCTGCCGGCGAGCAGGCCGGCGGCGCGCCAGCGCCAGCGCCGCCGCGGCCACAGCCAGGCGCCGGACATCAGCCAGTAACCCACCGCGGCGTGGCCGCTGACGAACGAGCAGTTGTGCGTGCACTGGCGGCTGGGCAGGTAGGCCGGCACGTAGTCGCCGGTGCCGCCGAACTGCGTGATCTGCTCCGGGCGCGGCCGCCCCCAGTGCTCCTTGAGCAGGGTGTTGCCGACCAGGCCCGGGCCCAGCGCCAGCGACAGCAGGGCAAAGGCGAAATAGCTGCGGTAACGGCGCGCGCGCGCGTCGCGCGAGCGGCTGAACCAGGCCAGCCCGCCGATCAGCGCGGGCACCACCGCGCACAGCAGCAGGGGCACGCCCTTGTAGGCGATCTGCACCGGCAGCGAATGGTCCAGGTAGAACCCCTGGTCCGGCCGGTAGAACAGGCCGCTCAGCCCCATGTCGAGCTCGGGCAGCACGATCAGGGTGGCGGTGCAGACGATCATCGCCGTGCGCATCAGCATCAGGCGCGTCCACACCTCGGAGGTTTCGCGCGGCGGCGGCAGGTTCACCGGTAGCCGCCGAAGTTGTGCAGCAGGAACACCTTGTAGTCCAGCGCGTAGTCGCGGTGGATGGTGACGTGCAGCGGCGGCAGCTCCTCCACCGACTGGAAGCTGTCGATGGTGGCGGCGTCGAGCTGCGCGCGCCCGGTCACGTACAGGAAGTCGCGACCGCGCTGGTCGTCCATGCGGGTCGACAGGGCGTAATCGTTGTCCATGACGCGCTGCGGGTTCCACAGCACGGCATCGAGCGGATGCGGGTGCACGTAGTACATGAGCTCCGCAAGGATATCGCGGGAATCGGCCAGGTACAGCGTGCCGGGGAACTGCGCGCGCACCGCCTGCGCCTGGCGGCCCAGCTCGGCCCAGCCGCGCACGCGCTTGAACGGGTCGGTGCGGGCGGAGAGCTCCACCTGCAGCGCGCGCGTCGCCGCGTCGAAGTGGTACAGCAGCGGCATCAGGGCGGCGTTGACCAGGATGGCGGCGGCCAGCAGGCGCCGCCGCCCGCGCTGCAGCAGCAGCGCCACCGCGAAGATGGTGGCGGCGGCGTAGGTCATGGCGCCCCAGTTGGCGTCGGCGCGGCCGGCCAGGGCCTGCAGGCTGATGAGCGCCAGGAACGGCAGGGCAAAGCAGGCGAGCAGGCGGTAGCGCTCGTCCGCCCACCATTGGCGCGGCCGCCACGCCGTCAGCCACAGCCAGGCGCAGAACAGCAGCGGCCCCATCACCGCGAGCTGGCTGGCCAGGAACTCGCCCAGGTGGTTCCAGTGCAGCCCGGCGTCGCTGTCCAGGTGCGAAATGTCCACGGTGTGGTGCACCGTCGGCCAGCCGTGGCGCGCGTTCCACAGCAGGTTGGGGGCGAACACCCCCAGTGCGGTGGCCATCGCCGCGTACAGCCGCGGGTTGCGCAGCTGCGGGCGCAGCCGCGGCGTCAGCGCCAGGTGCAGCAGCACCGACAGCGCGAAAATCAGCATCGTGTACTTGGTCAGCAGGCCCAGGCCGGCGGCGGCGCCGGCCGCCAGCCACCAGCCCCAGCGGTCGCCGTCGAGCGCGCGCAGGTAGGCGTAGAGCGCGGCGCACCAGAACAGGAAGAACGGCACGTCGGTGGAGATGATCTGGCTGGAAAACGACACGCCGGGCAGCAGGAAGAAGGTCAGCGCGCTCCAGAACGCGATGCGCGCGTCGAACAGGCGCCGCGCGATCGCCCAGATCAGCAGGCTGGCCAGCGGATAGACCAGCAGCGCGCCGCTTTTCACGCAGGCCGGCCCGTCGCCGCAGGCCGAGGTGGTCAGGCGGATCAGCGCGGCGATCACCGGCGGCTTGGAGTAGAAGCCCCAGTCGAGCCGGCGTGACCAGGTCCAGTACTGCGCTTCGTCCACGTACAGGTCCAGGCCCGCCCAGCGCAGCGCCAGGGCGCGGTAAGCGGTGACGGCCGCGAGCGCCAGCAGCAGCCAGGCCAGGCCCGGCGCGGGCCAGCCGGTACGGGGGCGGGGATCTTCGGTCAAAGCGGGCGCGGTGTCGTCATGTCCGGTGCGGCCCATTGTAGCGGGGCGCTGTGGTTTAATGACCGCCTCGGAAATAGCCTCCCCATGCGAAACCCTTACGAGCTGTTCACCGGCTTGCGCTACACGCGCGCCAAGCGCCGCACCCGCTTCATCTCGTTCATCTCGCTGACCTCCATCATCTGCATCGCCCTGGGCGTGGCGACGCTGATCACGGTGATGTCGGTGATGAACGGCTTCGAGCGCGAGCTGCGCGACCGTACCCTGGGCATGGCCTCGCACGCCACCATCTCCGGCAACGAGCAGGGCCTGGCCGACTGGCCGGCGGTGGCCGCGCAGGCGGCGAAGAACCCGGAAGTGGTCGGCACCGCCCCTTACATCGACGGCCAGGCCATGCTGCGCCAGGGCGGCGCGCTGTCCGGCGTGCTGCTGCGCGGCATCCTGCCGGCGGAAGAGCGCAAGGTCGCCGACGTCGGCGACCACATCGTCGCCGGCGACCTCGACGCGCTCAAGGGCGGCGCCTTCAGCATCGTCATCGGCGCCGAGCTGGCCGAAACCCTGGGCGTGGACATCGGCGACAAGGTGGACCTGATGATCCCGCAGGCCAGCGTCACCCCGGCCGGCGTGCTGCCGCGTTTCCGGCGGTTCACCGTGGGCGGCATCTTCCGCGTCGGCCAGCACGAGTTCGACAGCGGCCTGGTGCTGATCAACCTCAACGACGCGCAGGCGCTCTACCGCATGGGCGACCGCGTGACCGGCGTGCGGCTGAAGCTGCGCGACATGTTCAAGGCGCCGCTGGTGGTGCGGCAGATCGCGCGCGACATGCCGCAGATCTACTACATCAGCGACTGGACCCGGCAGCACGCCAACTTCTTCAAGGCGGTGGCGACCGAAAAGACCGTGATGTTCCTGATCCTGTCGTTGCTGGTCGGCATCGCCGCGTTCAACATCGTCTCGACCCTGGTGATGGTGGTGCAGGAAAAGCAGTCGGACATCGCCATCCTGCGCACGCTCGGCGCCACGCCGCGCTCGGTCATGATGATCTTCATGGTGCAGGGCACCCTGATCGGCTTCGCCGGCACCTTCGCCGGCGTCGCCCTGGGCATCACCCTGGCGCTGAACGTGGAAGCGCTGATGCCGATCCTGCAGGCGGTGACCGGCCACCAGTTCCTCGACCCTTCGATCTACTACATCTCCGACCTGCCCTCCGAGCTGGTGCCTTCGGACGTGATCAAGATCGGCAGCCTGTCGCTGGCCCTGGGCCTGCTGTCCACCCTGTACCCGGCGTGGCGCGCCTCGCGCGTGCAGCCGGCCGAGGCGCTGCGCTATGAATGACTCCATCCATCCCCCCTCTCCCTCCGGGAGAGGGGTTGGGGGTGAGGGGCCGCGC
>JADHNH010000151.1 GCA_016779605.1 Nevskia sp.
AGCCGTCATGCTGATGACGGCCGGCACAGCGCAGGCTGCCGGTTCCTCGATGCCCTGGGAAGGGCCGCTGCAATCCATCCTCGAATCCATCCAAGGGCCGGTCGCGCGCATCGTCGCGGTCATCATCATCATCGCCACCGGCCTCGCACTGGCCTTCGGCGACACGTCGGGCGGCTTCCGCAAGCTCATCCAGATCGTGTTCGGCCTGTCCATCGCGTTCGCGGCGTCGAGCTTCTTCCTGTCGTTCTTCAGCTTCTCCGGCGGCGCCGTCGTATGAGCGCGGCCAGCGACTTGCCGGGCTTCGAGGTGCCGCTGCATCGCTCGTTGACCGAGCCGATCCTGCTGGGCGGCGCGCCGCGCACCGTGGCGATCGCCAACGGCACGCTCGCCGCTGCCGTGGGCTTGGGCCTGCAGCTCTGGATTCCCGGCGTCGTGCTCTGGATCGTCGGCCATTCGCTGGCCGTGTGGGGAGCGCGCGTCGATCCGCAGTTCATGCAGGTGTTCGCCAAACACCTCAAGCACAAGCCGCTGCTGGACGTGTGACGGGAGAACGCGATGCTCAACCTCGCCGAATATCGCCAGCGTCCGGCCCTGCTCGCCGACTGGCTGCCGTGGGCGGGCCTCGTTGCGCCCGGCGTCGTGCTCAACAAGGACGGCAGTTTCCAACGCACGGCCCGATTCCGCGGCCCCGACCTCGATAGCGCAACCCAAGGCGAGCTGATCGCCACCACCGCACGCCTGAACAACGCGCTGCGTAGGCTCGGCGCCGGCTGGGCGCTGTTCGTCGAAGCCGAACGACGGCCGGCGGCGGACTATCCGCACTCGGATTTTCCCGAGCCGCTGTCGTGGCTGGTGGACGAAGAACGCCGTGCGACCTTCGAGGAAGCCGGCAATCACTTCGAGAGCCGCTATCACCTCACGCTGCAATACTTGCCGCCGGAGGAATCTCGCGCCCGCGCGGCCAAGCTGCTGTACGAGAACACGCCGACCGCCGGCGTTGACTGGCGCGAACGCCTGACCGCGTTTATTGCGGAAACCGGACGCATCTTCGATTTGCTCGATGGCGTTATGCCGGAGATCGACTGGCTCGATGACGCCGAAACGCTGACCTACCTGCACGCAACCGTCTCGACACGGCGCTACCGCATCGGCGTACCGGCGGTGCCGTTCCACCTCGATGCGCTGCTGGCCGACATGCCGCTGATCGGCGGCCTTGCGCCGATGTTGGGCGATGCGTACCTGCGAGTCGTGACCGTGCGCGGCTTTCCGACCTCGACCTGGCCGGGGATTCTGGACGACCTCAACCGGCTCGGCTTCGCGTACCGCTGGAGCACGCGCTTCCTCTGCATGGACAAGGCCGAGGCCGAAAAAGAACTCGGCCGGCTGCGGCGCCAGTGGTTCGCCAAGCGCAAGAACGTCCTCGCCTTGCTGCGCGAAACGATCTTCCAGCAGGAAAGCCCGCTGGTCGATACCGACGCGAGCAACAAGGCGGCCGACGCGGACGCCGCGATGCAGGAGCTGGGCAGCGATCAAGTTGCCTTCGGCTTTGTCACCGCCACCGTGACGGTGCTCGATGACGATGCCGACACGGCCGACGAGAAGCTGCGCATGGTGGAGCGCGTCATCCAGGGCCGGGGCTTCGTCACCATTCCCGAGACCCTCAATTCGGTGGAGGCGTGGCTGTCGTCGATCCCTGGCAGCGCCTATGCCAACGTGCGCCAGCCCATCGTTTCGACACTGAACTTGGCACATCTGATGCCGGTGTCGGCAGTGTGGGCCGGGCCGGAGAAGAACGACCACCTCGACGGTCCGCCACTGATCGTCACCCGAACCGAAGGCGCGACGCCGTTCCGGCTCGTGACCCACATCGGCGACGTGGGCCACACGCTGATCGCTGGCCCGACCGGCATGGGTAAGTCCGTCCTGCTCGCCACGCTGGCGATGCAGTTCCGGCGTTATCCCGGCTCGCGCATCTTCGCCTTCGACATGGGTCGCTCGATGCGGGCCACGGCGCTGGGCCTGGGCGGCGAGTATTACGACCTCGGTGCGGATGGCGCGATCGCGTTCCAGCCGCTCGCGCGCATCGACCAGGAGGGCTATCGCACCTGGGCCGCCGAATGGGTCGAAGGCCGCCTGACGCACGAAGGCGTCGCGGTCGGCCCCGACGAGAAGGCGGCCATCTGGTCGGCGCTCGGCAGTCTCGCCGGTGCGCCGCTCGAACAACGCACGCTCACGGGCCTGTCGGTACTGCTGCAATCGAACGCGCTGCGCCAGGCGCTTGCGCCGTATGTGCTCGGTGGCGCGCACGGCAAGCTGCTCGACGCCGACCACGACCGGCTCGGCATGGCCGACGTGCAGTGCTTCGAGATGGAAGAACTGATGCACAGCAAGGCCGCGGTGCTGGCCGTGCTGGGTTATCTGTTCGCGCGCTTCGAGGCGCGTTTCGACGGTGCGCCGACGCTGTTGATCCTCGACGAATCCTGGCTGTTCCTCGATGACCCGGTGTTCGCGGCGCGCATCCGCCAGTGGCTCAAGACGCTGCGCAAGAAGAACGTCAGCGTCATCTTCGCCACGCAGTCGCTCGCCGACATCAAGGATTCGAGCATCGCGCCGGCGATCATCGAGAGTTGCGCCGGCCGCATCTTCCTGCCGAACCCGCAGGCGACCGAGCCGCAGATTCGCGCGATCTACGAAGGCTTCGGCCTCAACAGCCGACAGATCGAGATCGTCGCCACCGCGGAGCCCAAGCGCGACTACTACTACCAATCCCGCGCAGGCAATCGCCTGTTCGACCTCGACCTGGGGCCGGTCGCGCTCGCGTTCGCCGGCGCCTCGACGCCCCAAGACCAGCGCGCCATTGACCGCGTGCTGAACGACGCTGGAGCACCGGGCTTCGCCGGCGCCTGGCTGCGCCACCGCGGCCTCGATTGGGCGGCCGACCTGCTGCCGTCCGCGCCATCCGCCGCGTCCTTCCTTGCTTCACAACCACAGGAGATTTCGCTATGAAGATTCGCCTTCTCGCCCTTGCTGTTGCTGCGTTCATCGGCGTTATGCCCGCTGCGCACGCGCAATGGGTCGTCGTCGATCCGACCAATCTCGTGCAGAACACGCTGACGGCCGTTCGCACGCTGGAGCAGATCAACAACCAAGTCCGGCAACTCCAGAACCAGGCGCAGTCGCTGATCAATCAGGCGCGCAATTTGGAGAGCCTGCCGTTCAACGTGGTCAGCCAGTTGCGCACGAACCTGGCGACCACTCAGCAGCTCATTGCGCAGGCGCAAGGGCTCGCGTTCCAGGTGCAGAACATGGATCAGCAGTTCGCGCGCCTGTACCCCGAGCAGTACGCCGCGACCGTGAGCGGCAATCAGATGTATCAGGACGCGCATCAGCGATGGCAGAACACGCTCGAAGGCTTGCAGACCGCGATGCGGATGCAAGCACAGGTCTCGCAGAACGTGACCGAGGACGAGAGCGTGCTGACCGATCTTGTCGGTCGGAGTCAGTCGGCCACCGGCGCTCTGCAGGCGATGCAAGCAACTAACCAGCTTCTCGCCTTGCAGGCGAAGCAGTCCATCCAGGGTCAGCAGCTCCAACTCACGCAAGGACGCGCCGTGTCGCTGGAACTCGCGCGCCAGGCCGCCGCCGTCGAACGTGGCCGCGAGGTGACGCAACGCTTTCTCGGCACCGGCACGGCGTACACGCCGCAGCCAGTGAACTTCTACGGCAACTGATCGGCACGGCCATGAAACGCGCGTCCGTCCTGTTCGCCTTCGCGTGCCTGCTGGCCGGCTGCGATCGGCCGCTGGCGCTTTCGGTCGATGCACTGGCCGCCGATCCGGTACAGCTGCATGCGCTGCGCACGCAGTGCCGCAGCGGCGAACACGACGGCGCGTTCTGCGCGCGTGTGAACCAAGCGGACCTACGCCGGTTCCTCTCAGGGCAGTCCGGACCCGACGAATACCAAACGCTGGCGGACCTGCCTTCTATCCCGGCCAGCTTCGACGGCCCCGATGTGCCGACGGAGGAACGGCCATGAACGATGTTTCGATCATTGACCACTTCCTCAACGTCTTCTCGACTTACATCGACTCTGGCTTCGGCCTGCTGCGCGGCGAAGTCGCGTTCCTGACTGCGACGCTGGTGGCGATCGACATGACGCTCGCTGGGCTGTATTGGGCGCTCGGCCACGCGACCGGCCAAGGCGAAGACGTGATGGCGAAGCTCATCCGCAAAGTGCTCTATGTCGGCGCCTTCGCCTACATCATCGGCAACTTCAACCTGCTGGCCGGCATCGTGTTCCGCTCGTTCGCGGGCCTCGGACTGACGGCCACCGGCTCGGCCGTGAGTATGGAGACGTTCCTGCAACCGGGACATCTCGCCAAGACCGGCATCGACGCCGGTATGCCGATCCTCGAACAGATCAGCGAGATGGCCGGCTTTCCCGAGGTGTTCATCAACATCACGCCCATCGTCGTGATGTTCCTCGCCTGGCTGACCGTCATCGTCTGCTTCTTCGTGCTGGCGGTGCAACTTTTCATCACGCTGATCGAGTTCAAGCTGACCACGCTCGCCGGCTTCGTGTTGGTGCCGTTCGCACTCTGGAACAAGACCGCGTTCCTCGCCGAAAAGGTACTCGGCAACGTGGTGTCGTCTGGCGTCAAGGTACTGGTGCTGGCCGTCATCGTCGGCATCGGAACGGGATTGTTCGCCGAGTTCCCGGTAACGCCCGACGAGCCTTCCATCGACCATGCGCTGGTCGTGATGCTGGCCTCACTCGCCATGCTCGCGCTCGGCATCTTTGGGCCAGGCATCGCCACCGGACTGATTTCCGGCGGGCCTCAGCTCGGGGCCGGTGCGATGGCTGGCGCGGCATTGGGCGCGGCGGGAACCGCCGTCGCGATCGGTGCTGCCGCCACCGGCGTCGGTGGCGCCGTCGCCGCCGGCGCTCGTATGGCGCCCGCAGCCGCTGGCGCCATCGGCAGCGGAGCGCGTGCCGCTGCTTCGACCGCCACTAGCGCGCGGTCGGCGTTCCAAGCTGGCTCCGCGGCGGCGGGCGGTGGCTTCAAGGGTGCTGCCGCGGGGATGGGCAATGTCGCCAGAGCTGGCGCACAGGCCGCTGGGCAGAAAGTCGCCGCCGGCGCACGCGCGTTTGGCGAGCGGGTTGCCGGTGCATTCCGTGGTGGGGATGGCACGGCCGCTGGTGCGTCTGCCCAAACCGGCGCATCCGAAGCTGGCCCGTCCTCCGCCGATCAAAAGCAACCCGCCTGGGCCAAGCGTCTGCATCGCCGCCAGCAGATCGCGCATGCCGCCACCACCGCTGCGCATACGCTGCGCGGCGGTGACGGCGGCGGCTCGGCGCAAGGCCCACGCCTGGGCGATTCCGATTCTTAAGGAGAACGAGCCATGCGATTCAAGCGACCGCAGGTGCGCTACGCCGACACGCCGCAGCCTGCCACCCCGTACCAAGCCGCCGCGCAGGCGTGGGACGAGCGCATCGGCTCGGCGCGCGTGCAGGCGAAGAACTGGCGGCTGATGGCCTTCGGCTGCCTCGTGCTCGCGCTGCTGATGGCGGGCGGCCTAGTCTGGCGTTCGGCGCAGTCCATCGTCACGCCCTACGTGGTGGAGGTGGACAAGACCGGCCAGGTACGCGCTGTCGGCGAAGCCGCCACGCCGTACCGGCCGGCCGATGCGCAGATCGCCTACCACCTCGCGCACTTCATCACGTTGGTTCGTTCGCTTTCCATCGACCCGATCGTGGTGCGGCAGAACTGGCTCGACGCCTACGACTACACCACCGACAAGGGCGCAGTCGTGCTCAACGACTACGCCAGCAAGAACGATCCCTTCGCCCGCGTCGGCAAGGAGTCGGTGACGGTGCAGATCACGAGCGTCACGCGCGCCAGCGACGCGTCGTTCAACGTGCGCTGGACGGAGCAGCGGTTCGTCAACGGCGCGCCGGCAGGCACCGAGCGCTGGAACGCCGTGGTGTCCATCGTCTTGCAAACCCCGCGCACCGAGCAGCGGCTGCGCAAGAACCCACTGGGTATCTACGTCAACGGCCTGTCGTGGAGCCGCGAGCTGGATGCGTCCGAAGGAGCCAAGCCATGAACCCGTCTTTCCGCTTTTACGCTTCCGTGCTGACCTTGGCGGCCCTGGCGGGCTGCGCCACGCAGGGCAAGCCGCCGCGCATCTCGCTCGACGAGCCGGTGCAGGCGCAGTCGCAACCCGAGCCGCCCAAGCCGGTCGCAGTGGTGGAGGTGCCGAAGGTGCTACCGATGCCGGCGCAGATGAAGCCGCTGCCGGAGGCGGACGACGTCAAGCCCGCACCCGAACCCGCCGATGAAACTGTGCGCGTCTCGCGCGCCAACGCCGAGGCGCGCATCGCGCCCACGCGCGAGGGCTACGTCAACGCGATCCAGGTCTGGCCCTTCACCGATGGCGCGCTGTATCAGGTCTATGCCGCGCCGGGGCGCGTGACCGTGATTTCGCTCCAGCCCGGCGAGGAGCTGGTGACGGTTGCCGCCGGCGACACCGTGCGCTGGATCGTCGGCGATACGTCCAGCGGCGCCGGGGACGCGCTGCGCGTGAGCGTGCTGGTGAAGCCCATCCGTTCGAGCCTCAAGACGAACCTGGTCATCACCACCAGCCGGCGCACCTACCTGATCGAGCTGACCTCGACGGACAAGGCGTGGATGGCGTCGGTGTCGTGGGAGTACCCGAAAGACCAGATGCTCGCGTTGCAGCGTCAGGATCGGGCCGCACAAGCCGCCGCGCCGGTCGATACCGGACTGTCACTGGAGAAGATCCGCTTCCGCTACGCGATCAGCGGCAACAATCCGCCGTGGAAGCCGCTGCGCGCCTTCGACGACGGCGAGAAGGTCTACATCCAGTTCCCGCCGGGCATCGCCCAAGGCGAGCTGCCGCCGCTGTTCGTCATCGGCGCGCAGGGTGACGGCCAACTCGTCAACTACCGCTTCCGCTCGCCGTACTACATCGTGGATCGGCTGTTCGGCGCGGCCGAACTGCGCTTGGGCGGCGACAAGGGCGACGTGGTGCGCATCGAGCGCACGGATGGCACGCGGGGGAACTGACCATGAGCCAGGACGACACCCCGGACGTACCCATTCCCGACGCGGCGCCGAAGGTCGCGCCGGAGAACGTGGCGCTGCGCGCGCAGCCGCGCCCGGTGACGCGCCTGAACCGGCGCACGCTGGCGCTCCTGACCGGCGGCCTTGGCGTCGCCGTGTTGGGCGCCACGCTTTGGTCACTGCAACCGAAACACCCGCGCAGCGGCAACGATGCGACCGAGCTTTACAACGTCGATCGCGTCTCGAAGTCCGAAGAACTTAACCAGCTTCCCGCCGACTATTCCAAGCTGCCGACGAAGGTGCCGGAACTGGGGCCGCCGCTGCCGGGAGACTTGGGGCCGGCCATCGTGAAGTCGCAGCCGCCGGTGGTGGCCAGCTACACGCCGCCCGGCCAGGATGCGGCGGCGGCCGAACGCGATGCGCTGCGCAAGGAGGCCGAGGCGGCGGCGGGTTCGTCGGTGTTCTTTCGCTCCAGTAATCAGCACACCGCGGCTGTGCCCGCGCAGCCCGCTTCGGCTACACCGCCGTCTGGCCTCGCGGGCTTCGACCCGCAAGCCGCCGGGCCGGCCTCCACGGCGGCCCAGCCCGCCGATCCGACCGCCGTGCAGAACCGGCAGGACCAAAAAGAGGCGTTCCAGAAAGCTGGAGCTACGGAAACCCGTAATTCCGGCAACCTGCAAATGCCGACCTCGCCGTATCAGGTGATGGCCGGGACGGTGATCGCGGCGGCGCTGGTCACGGGCATCAAGTCCGACTTGCCGGGCGACGTCATCGGTACCGTGACGGAGCCGGTATACGACACCGCAACCGGCCGCTACCTGCTGATCCCGCAGGGTTCACGCATCTTCGGCAAATACAACAGCCAAGTCGCCTATGGACAGAGCCGGGTTCAAGTCGTCTGGAACCGCATCATCCTGCCCGACACGTCCTCGCTGACGCTGGACAACCTTGCCGGCGCCGACCCGGCCGGCTATGCCGGGCTGGAGGACGACGTGGACTACCATTGGAGCCGCTTGTTCGCTGGTGCGGCGATGACGACGCTGCTGGGTGTCGGCGCCGAGCTGGCTGCGCCGGAGAACCGCCAGAATGGTAATCGCGTCATCATCGCCGGGCGCGACAGCTTGCAGGACAGCGTGAACCAGGTCGGGCAAGAAATGACCCGGCGCAACCTCAACATTCAGCCGACGCTGACCGAGCGGCCGGGCCTGCCGGTGCGCATCATCGTCAACCGCGACTTGGTGCTACGGCCGTATCAGCCGCTGTTCTTCAACCGAGGGGCTTCACGATGAGCGCGCCGCGCAAGCTGCGGCTCGGGCCGCTGCCCAGGACCGAGAGCGTCAAGCTGACCTTCGCGTGCCCGGCCACGCTCAAGGCCGACCTCGATCGCTACGCAGCGGTGCACGCGCAGACCTACGGTGAGCCAGTCGATGCGCTGGCGCTGATCCCGCACATGCTGGAAGCATTCATCGCACGGGATCGAGGATTCAGGAAGGGCTCGACTGCGAAAGCGCCGACAGCGCCCCGGCGGGATACGCCCCCCACGTAGGCGGGCCACAGCTGCCACAGCCACGAAAGCGCAGGCCACCGACCTGCGCTTTCGCGTTTTAGGCTATGGTTTGCGATAGCCTTGTCGTACCATTCGAACAAGCCTTGTCAGAGGCTCGCTCGGGTAGGCTCAGACTCGCAGCCGCGTTGCTCCTATGTGGCTCCTAGCCTCCAAGAGCCGGATTGGCCGAGGAGTTGGCGCAACCGCCCAAACCCTTGTCATACTTAGACTTCAGCCGATGCGCCGCCGTTTTTGGAGTGCTTGACATCGGCCTTTTTTTGTGGCCCGGCCGGCCGCCGCCGGCAGGCGGCGCGGGTGGCGGCACTTGTCGCCGGCGCGCGCGGCGGCTATAACGCGGCTGCGTCGTACAAGAATCGGCCGCCGATGCAGGGCGCGCCCGGCGCGGTGAC
>JADHNH010000152.1 GCA_016779605.1 Nevskia sp.
TCAAGGACGCGGTGCGCCGCGACCTTGCCGTCAAATACCTGCGGCACTCGCAGATGAGCGCCACCCAGATCGCCGACATCCTCGGCTACGCCGACCTGAGCTCGTTCAGCCGCTCGTACCGCCGCTGGCACGGGCGCAGCTCGCGAGCACAGCGGAAGTCTGGCGATACGCAGCAACGGCAGCCCGGATAGCGCGCCGCGAGCCGCCGCTGTCGTAGCCTCTCCCTCCGGGGGCTTTGCGAAATCCGCTCCTGCATAGGTGTTCGATGAGCGCCGCGGAGGATGTACCTTCTCCCCTTGCGGAAGAAGGACAGGTTCAGGGGGTAGGTGTCGACGAAGTGCGCACCTTGTCGTGCCGACGGTCCCTCACCCTGGCCCTCTCCCGGAGGGAGAGGGGTAACAACAAAGCGCGAAGCGGTCGCGTCTCCGGAAGACGGAGCGCAAACAGCGATGGCGGGCACGGCCCGCCCTACCGGACCCATAGGCGGACTTCCCAAATAAATGCTGGAAATTCATTCGGGTCGGCGAACTAGCTGCCCGCCCGGGCGGTCTGCTTCCAGGTAGGCCGCTTGCGATACAGCAGCCGCCAGCCACCAGCGGACGACACGGATGTCACTGCCACGCTATGCGTCTCGGGGCGCATCGGTATTCCTGCTGCACTACATCGGGCGGCGCGCGGCGAGCCACCTGGTCGTGCTCGTCTCGGTGCTGGCGGCGGTGGGCTGCGCGGTGGGCTCGCAATACGCGGTGAAAGGGCTGGTGGATGTGCTCAGCGCGCACAACCCGCCCGACTACCAGCTCTGGGGCGCGGTGGCGGTGCTGCTGGCGCTGGTCGCCGGCGACAACCTGCTGTGGCGGGCCGCGGGCTGGGCCTCCACCTACGCGTTCGTGGCGGTGGGCGGCGACATCCGGCTGGAGCTGTTCAATCACCTCGCCGGCCACGGCGCGCGCTATTTCGTGGACCGCATGCCGGGCGCGCTGGCCGGGCGCATCACGGCGGCGGCCCTCGCCGCCTGGACCATCGAGAATTCGCTCACCTGGCTGACGATTCCGCCGGCGGTGGCGGTGGTCAGCAGCATCTTCGTGCTGGGCACGATCAACTGGCATCTCACGGTGGTGCTGCTGTCGGTGGTGACCGTGCTGGGCTTGGTCATCGCCCGGCTCGCCGCCGGCGGGCGGCGCCTGCACGAAAGCTACGCCGGCCAGTCGGCCCGCGTCAGCGGCGACCTCACCGACGTGGTCACCAACATCGGCCTGGTGCAGGCCTTCGGCGCCGCGCGCCGCGAGCAGGAGCGCCTGCAGCGGCAGATCCGCTCGGAAATGTCGGCCCAGCGCGCCAGCCTGCGCTCGCTGGAGCTGCTGCGGCTGTTCCATGCGGTGTCGGTGTTCGTGGTGACGTCCGGCGTGCTGGTGTGGTCGGTGCAGCTCTGGCGCCTGCACCGCATCTCCACCGGCGACGTGGTGCTGACCACCACCCTGGGCTTCACCGTGCTGCATGCCTCGCGCGACTTCGCCATGGCGGCGGTGGAGCTGGTGCAGCACTTCGCCAAGCTGCAGGAGGCGGTGCGCGAGCTGGGCCTGCCGCACGAAATGCAGGACGCGCCCGACGCGCGGGCGCTGCGGACCAGCGGCGGTGCGGTGGAGTTCGCCAACATTTCCTTCAGCTACCCGGACCGCCACCCGGTGCTGCGCGACTTTTCCCTGCGCGTGCCGGCCGGCCAGAAGATCGGCCTGGTGGGACGCTCCGGCGCCGGCAAGTCCACCCTCATGGCGCTGCTGCAGCGCCTCTACGACCCGGATTTCGGCGCGATGCTGATCGACGGCCAGGACCTGCGCGGCGTCACCCGCGAGAGCCTGCGCGCCGCCATCGCGGTGGTGCAGCAGGACATCTCGCTGTTCCACCGGTCGCTGATGGCCAACCTGCGCTACGGCCGGCCGGACGCCAGCGACGACGAGGTCTACGCCGCCGCCGAGGCGGCACGCTGCACCGAGTTCATCCAGGCGCTGCCGCAGGGCTTCGACACGGTGGTCGGCGAGCGCGGCATGAAGCTCTCGGGCGGCCAGCGCCAGCGGCTGGCGATCGCCCGCGCCTTCCTGCGCAACGCGCCGATCATCCTGCTCGACGAGGCCACCTCGGCGCTGGACACCGAGTCCGAGCAGTCGATCCAGGAAGCGCTGCAGCGCCTGTTCAAGGGCCGCACGGTGATCGCCATCGCGCACCGGCTGTCCACGCTGGATTCGTTCGACCGCATCGTGGTGGTGGACCGCGGCCGCATCATCGAGGACGGGCCGCCGCCGCAGCTGCTGCGCGCGCGCGGCCCCTACAGCCAGATGTACCGGCGCCAGGTGGCGGAGCTGGCCTCGTGACGACCGCAGCGTACCGCTGGCTGGCAGGCCTTGCGGCGACCCTGGCCGCGGCCGGCTGCGGCCACGCCCCGGCCAACGAGGCGGCACCGTTGCCCGCGGCCATCCCGGCGCTGCCGGCAGCGGCGCCGCCGGTGCCCTCGCCGGCCCCGGAGCCGCCGCCGCAGGCCAGTGTCACGCCGCCGGCCGAAGCGGCAACGCCCAGCCATACGCCGCCGCCGGCCGCGGCCAATGCGCCGCCAGACCTATTGCCGCCGCCGCAGGCAAGCGCGCCGCCCGCGCCGGCGCCGGCCCCCGCCTGCGCGCCGGAACCGCCGAAGCGGCGCCTACGGCATTTCTTTCACCACAAGCCGAAGCCGCCGCCGCCCGCGCCGCCGCCGCCGGCCAAGCCCTCGGCGGCGATTGGCGCCACCGGCGCCAGCATGACCGTGCTCGGCAAGAAAGTGGTTGACTCGCAAGGCGAGGACCTCGGCCGCGTGGTGGACGTGCTGGTGGACGACTCCGGGCAGGCGCAGGCCGCGGTGGTGGACTTCGGCGGCTTCCTGGGCGTCGGCAACCGCAAGGTGGCGGTGAGCTGGGCCGCGCTGGAATTCAAGCCGGGCGACGCGGATCACCCGGTGGTGCTGAATATCGACCGCGAGCAGCTCCAGGCGGCGCCCGAGTTCAAGGTCCCGCCGCCGCCGGCTCCCGCAGCGGCGGGCAAATGACCGCCGTGCTGCAGGACGGCCTGGCGGCGGATGACGCGGACCGGGCCAGGCGCTCGGCCGGGCGCGGCCTCGATGCGCTCAACCTGCTGGTGGCCAACGTGCAGACCGGCTTCGGCCCGTTCATCGCCAACTACCTCACCACCGCGGCCTGGACCCAGACCGACATCGGCCTGGCGCTGAGCGTGGGCACCGCCACCGCCATGGCCAGCCAGATCCCGGCCGGCGCGCTGGTGGATTCCATGCGCAACAAGACCCGGGTGGCGGCGCTGAGCGTGCTGGCGTTCGCCGCCAGCGCGCTGCTGCTGGCGCTGCACCCGATCCCCTTGCTGGTCTATTTCGCCGAGGTGCTGCACGGCTTTTCGAGCTGCACGCTGGGGCCGGCGATCGCGGCGATGAGCATCGGCCTGGCCGGCAGCGCGGCCCTGGCCGAACGCTTCGGCCGCAATACGCGCTATTCGTCCATCGGCAACGGCATCGGCGCTGCGCTGATGGGGGCCTGCAACTCGCTGCTGTCGGCGCGCGCGGTGTTTTTCCTGGCGGCCGCCCTCACCCTGCCCACGCTGGCGGCGCTGCGGCCGCTGCGCCGCTACGGCGACGCGCTGCCGGTGCCGCCGCCGCGGCAGCGCCTGGCCCCGCGCGAATGGCTGGCGGCGCTGGGCAATTTCCGCCTGCTGTCGTTCTGCGCCGGGGCGATGCTGTTCACCTTCGCCAACTCGCCGCTGCTGCCGATGGTCAGCAGCCAGCTCACCGTGCGCGCCGGCAGCCGCGCCGGCTGGCTCATCGCCGCCTGCATCGTGCTGCCGCAGCTGATCGTGGCGGCCGCCGCGCCCATGCTCGGCCGCTGGGCGCAGCGCTACGGCCGCCGCAGCATCCTCGCGCTGGGTTTCATCACGGTGCCGCTGCGGGCGGTGCTGTTCGCGCGCTTTTCCGAGCCGGCGGCGGTGGTGCTGGTGCAGGCGCTCGACGGCCTGGCGGCGGCCGGCTTTGGCATCCTGCTGCCGCTGGTGGTGAGCGACATCTCCGGCCGCTCCGGCCATTTCAACCTGTGCCTGGGTGCGGCCGGCTTCGCGGTGGGCATCGGCGGCACCCTGAGCACCACCGCGGCCGGCTGGGTCGCGGACCACGCCGGCAGCGCCGACGCGTTCCGCTCGCTGGCCGTCGTAGGCCTGCTCGCCGTGGTGGTGGTGGCGTTCGTCATGCCCGAGACCGCGCCGGCCGCCGGTACCGCTCCGCCCAAGACCGGCTGAGCGCGCCGCGGCCCGCGTTCCCGCCTCGATTTCAATGCAGCACCACCACCCGCGCCGCGCCGGTGCGGCGCTCCAGCGCGATGGCGCATTCCGCGCCGCCGTTGAAGCGGCGCACGCGCACATCCACCTCGCCGTCGCCGGTCCGCAGCCCGCGCAGCACCAGGCTGTCGAGGAAATCTGGCAGCACCGGCGCGACGAAGCGCACTTCGTGCGCCAGCGCATCCACCTGCAGGCCCAGGCAGGCCTGCACCAGCGCCGGGATCGCCGCACTGGCCCAGGCCTGCGGCGCGCACGCCACCGGGTACAGGGTCGGCGCGTTGCGCCGCCGCCGCGCAAAGCCGCAGAACAGCTCGGGCAGGCGCTTGAGCTCCATGTAGCCGGCGGCGTCCGCCAGGCCCTGGAAGATCTGCGTGACTTCAGCCTTGAGCCCGTAGCGCGCCAGGCCCAGGGCGATCAGCGCGTTGTCGTGCGGCCACACCGAGCCGTTGTGGTAGGCCATCGGGTTGTAGCGCTTTTCGGTGAGCGCCACGGTGCGGATGCCCCAGCCGGAAAAGGACGGGCCGGCGAGCAGCGTCTGCGCCACCCGCCGCGCGTGCGCCGGCAGGGCGATGCCGGTGAGCAGGGCGTGCCCGGCGTTGGAGGCCACCACCTCGCAGGGCCGCTTGTCGCCGTCGAGCGCCAGCGCGTACGTCGACAGCCGCTCGCACCAGAACGCCGCCTCGAACCGGCGCTGCAGCAGCTCGGCCTGGCGCCGCAGCAGGGCGGCCTGCTCCGGGCGGTCCATCGCCGCGGCCATGGCCGCGGCGCCGAGCTTGGCGCCGTAGACGTAGGCCTGCACCTCGCACAGGGCGATGGCGCCGCGGGCCGGGCTGCCGTCGCGATGGAAGATGGCGTCGAACGAGTCCTTCCAGCCCTGGTTGTCGAGCCCGTCGCGGGTCTGCCGGTAGTACTCGACGAAGCCGTCGCCGTCGCGGTCGCCGTGGTTGTCGATCCAGCCCAGCGCCGCCTCGACGTTGGGCCACAGCTCGCGCACCGTTTCGATGTCGCCGGTGGCGCGGAAATATTCCGCCAGCAGGTAGACGAACAGCGGCGTGGAGTCGACGCTGCCGTAGTACAGGCCGAACGGCACTTCGCGCAGCCGCGCCATCTCGCCGTGGCGCGTCTCGTGCAGGATCTTGCCCGGCTCGGCGTCGCGCGTGGGGTCGGCCTCGGTGGCCTGCCGCGCCGCCAGGAAGCGCAGCACGCCGCGCGCCACGCCGGGGTCCATCCACAGCATCATCAGCGCGGTAAGCAGCCCGTCGCGCCCGAAGGCGGTGTTGTACCAGGGCGTGCCGGCGTAGGGGTACGGGCCTTGCGCCGTGTCGGTGATCAGCATCACCAGGTCGGCGGTGGAGCGGCGCCAGGCGCGGTTGAACTGCGCGCTGCCGCTTTCCAGGCCGGTCATCTGCCGGCCGGCGCGGTGCAGGCCGTGGCGGGCGCTGCGCATGCCGCGGTAGAAGCTGCGGCCGTCGATGCGGCCTGCGGCGCGCGGCTCGGCACCGAAGCGCAGGAACAGCCGGCGCGACTCGCGCGGCTGCAGGTCCAGCTCGAACTCGGCCAGCGTGGCCTCCAGGCGCTGCGGCGCAGGGTCGAATTCCACCGCGGTCACGCGCTCCACCTCGTCCAGCCCGCGGTAGCGCAGGGTTGCGCGGGCGCCGTCGTCGCACGCGGCGGTGGCGCTGCCGCGCTGCGCGCGGCTGGTGCCGCGCACCTCGAACAGGTCCGCGAAGTCCGCCGCGAACAGCAGCGTCAGCCGCAGGTGCAGCGGCGCGTCGTGGTAGTTGCGCACCAGCAGGCGCTCGTAGCAGGTGCCGTCGAGCAGGAAACGCAGCCGGTTGATGTGGATCAGCTCGCGCCGCAGGACGATGTTGCGCCCGCGGCCGTAGTCGCCGTTGGTCAGGTCCGCCGAGAACAGCGCGTTGTCGTCCTGCACGGTTGAACTCAGCAGCACCGGAAGCTGTCCGTTCAACAGCAGCCGCATGCGCGACACGATGCGCGTGTCCAGGTGATAGAGGCCCTCGAACTCGCCGAGGCTGGCGTCGAGGTCGCCGCGCGCATCGAACACCGCGAAGCTGTCCCCGTGCTTGAGCGTGCGCGGATTGCGCTCGCGCGGCGACGCCGCGGCGGCGATATGGAAGGCTTCCGCCGGCGCCAGGGTGGCCGGTACCGGTGAGGTGGGCGTAGCCATCGGGCGCTCTCCTTGGCGGAGCGGTTGCTCCGCGTGCCTTTTATCAGAGCGTTGCAGGCGGTCGGGGTTCCGTGATCGGCCGACAGCGCGTGGCGATACTTGCTTAGCCCAGGAAAACCGCACAGGAAGTGCCCAATGAAAATCGCCCAGATCGCCCCGCTGACCGAGTCGGTACCGCCCAAGCTCTACGGCGGCACCGAACGCGTCGTCGCCTACCTGTCCGATGCCCTGGTGGAGCTGGGCCACGAAGTCACCCTGATCGCCACCGGCGACAGCTTGAGCAAGGCCAGCCTGGAGCCGGCATGGCCGCGCGCGCTGCGGCTGGATGCGAGCATCCGCGATTCGCTGGCGCCGATCTTCATATTGATGGAAACTGCGGCGCGGCGCGCCTCGGAGTTCGACGTGGTGCATTCGCACATCGACTACTTCGGCTACCCGCTGCTGCGGCGCCTCGGCATCCCCTCGCTGACCACGCTGCACGGGCGGCTCGACGTGCCGGAGCTCGCGGCGCTGTACCGCGTGTACGGCGACATGCCGGTGGTGTCGATTTCCGACGCGCAGCGCGGCCCCCTGCCCCACGCCAACTACGTTTCCACCGTCTACCACGGCATGCCCGAGTCGCTGCTGGTGCGCGGCAACGGTGCCGGCGGCTACCTGGCCTTCCTCGGCCGCGTCTCGCCGGAAAAGGCGCCGGACGCGGCCATCCGCATCGCCGCCAAGGCCGGCATGCCGCTGCGCATCGCCGCCAAGGTGGACAAGGTCGACGAGGAATATTTCGCCCGCGACATCGAGCCGCTGCTGGCGCAGCCGCACGTCAAGTACATCGGCGAGATCGCCGACCACCAGAAAAGCGACTTTCTCGGCGACGCCGTGGGCCTGGTGTTCCCGATCGCCTGGCGCGAGCCGTTCGGCCTGGTGATGATCGAGGCGATGGCCTGCGGCACGCCGGTGGTGGCGTTCAATCACGGTTCGGTGCCGGAAGTGATCGAGCACGGCGTCACCGGCTTCATCGTCGACTCCGAGCATGCCGCGGCCGAAGCCGCCCTGCGGCTGCACACGCTGGACCGCGGCCGCATCCGCGCCGAGTTCGAGCGGCGCTTCACCGCCCACACGATGGCGCGGAACTATGTGGCGCTGTACGAGCGCCTGGCCGAGCGGCGCAAGGCGCCGGTGTCCGCGGTGCGCTGATGCCGTACGGCCTGCTGGCGGCCGGCGCGCGGACCCCATTGGCCTGAGCCGGCGCAAGACCTCAACCAGCGAGAATCCGCGCCGCCCGGCGGCGGTCTGCCAGCTTCTGCGGCAGACGTGTCAAAATCGGCCGCGGCGCACGGGCGCCGGCCGGAGGCGGGCATGCGGGGCCATAGCGGGTTGCGTGCGGCGGAAGCGTTCCAGTCGGCCTTCGGCGTGGTGCCCGAAGTGGCCGAGGAAGTGCGCGTGGGCCGCGGCCTGGGCATCTACCGCTGGAAGACCCCGGTCATGGACGGCTTCGAACTGCCGGAAACCGACGACCTGATCGTCGCCCTGCACCTGGGCGGCTCGCGCCAGGTGCGGGCGGTCACCGACCACGGGCTGAGCCGTTCGCGCTCCGCCCCCGGCATGGTCACCGTCCTGCCGCCCGGCCGCCCGGCCGCGTTCCGCACCGCCGGCAGCGTCCGCATCATCACGCTGCATGTGGCGCAGCCCGCCCGTGCCTCCGGCGCCGTGGCCCGGCTGGCGCGGGCTTCGCGGCCGCTGTTCGCGCTGCGCGACCATTACGTCAGCGCCTCGATGGAAGCCCTGCTGCGCGCGGCGCATTCCAGCCAGGCGGTGCACCCGGATTACGTCGCCAAGGTGGCCGACGCCCTGCTCTGCCACCTGTCGCAGTGGGCCGGCGCGGCGCCGCCGGCACTCCCGCCACTAGACTTTCCGCCCGCCGATTTCCCGCTGCAAAGCGTGCTGGACCACATCGACAAACACCTGCACGCCCGGCTGGGCCTGGACCAGCTCGCTGCGCTGGCCGGCGTTTCCCGCGCCGCGTTCGCGGCCGGCTTCAGGGCGGCCACCGGCATGCCGGCGCACCGCTACATCACCTGGCGCCGGGTCAAGGCCGCCGAGCAACTGCTGCGCCAGGGCCATCACGACCTGGCCTACATCGCGCAGGAGACCGGCTTCTGCAGCCAGTCGCACTTCACCGCGATTTTCCGTGCGCTGACCGGCGTGACGCCGGGCCAGTATCGCGTCTCCGCATAGCGGGAAACCGCCGGGTTCCCTGCGCATCCGTCTCCCTCCGGGAGGCGATTGCAGCAGCGGTACGGCGGGCTAGAGCATTTTCGACTCAAATGCATGCATGTCTGTCATCCTGAGCGCAGCGAAGGATCTGGCCAGATTCTTCGCTGCGCTTGTATGGTTCCTTCCGCGCTTCAGCGAAAGTGGAAGCGCTGGGGTGGAGGGACATCGCTACGCATCTGGCCTTCGCAAGAGGCACAGACTTTCTGAGACATC
>JADHNH010000023.1 GCA_016779605.1 Nevskia sp.
CGCCATCGACCCGGCCAATACCCTGGCGCAGGAACAGGCGCGGCTGGTGATCGGCACCCTGGGCATCATCGCCCAGCGCCTGCCGCTGCAGTACCGCTACGACCGCGACGAGCTGCGGCGCGGAATCGAGCTGGCGGGCCGCCTGGGCGAACGGCTGCCGGCGTCCGGCGAAGCCGCGGCCGCGCTGCGGCAGCTTGCCGCCAGTGCCGCGCAGGGGACGGAAGTGCTGGAGCGCGCCCGCGCCGAGCCGGCCGAGTTGGAAGGCGCGGTGCGCGCGCTGCGCAGTGCGGTGGGCGAAGTGATCCAGGCGGCTTACCCGGCGGCCGACGCCGCCGGCCGCAAGACCCTGGGCGCACTGGTCGCGGACGCTTCGCGCGAACAGCTGCTGCGCGAGCGCGCCTGGCTGTCGCCGTTCGGCTTCGAGCCCGACCCCAAGCTGATCCCGCCGGTCGAAACGCTGCTGGCGCCGGTGGCCCAAGCCCGCAGCTGAGCGCGGCGCCGGCGGCGAGCCGGGGCCTAGACCGGGTCCCAGGTGAAGATGTCGCCGGAGCGGTGCAGCGGGTAGAAGTCGCCGGCGAACTGCGGGAACACGCGCTCGACGATCGCTTCCGGCGTCCAGCCTTCGGCGGTGTGCGCCGTGCGCAGCGGGCGCGGCTGCGAGAACAGGAAGATCTCGTTGTTGCGCACGCCGAAGATCTGCCCGCTGACGTGGCTGGCGCCGTCGGCGCACAGGGCGGCGACGAACGGCCCGACTTTTTCCGGCACCAGCTTCTTCAGGCCCTCGACGCGGCGCTTCTGTTCCGGCGTCTCGTCGGGGATCGAGCCGACCATGCGGGTCCAGGCGAACGGCGCGATGGCGTTGGAACGCACGCCGAACTTCTGCATGTCGATGGCGATCGACTTGGACAGGCCGACGATGCCCAGCTTGGCCGCCGCGTAGTTGGCCTGGCCGAAATTGCCGATCAGGCCGGAGGTGGAGGTCATGTGCACGTAGACGCCGGAGTTCTGGTTCTTGAACACCGGCGCGGCGGCGCGGCTGACGTTGAAGCTGCCCTTCAGGTGCACGGCAATCACGGCGTCGAAGTCGGCCTCGTCCATGCGGTGGAAGATGGCGTCGCGCAGGTTGCCGGCGTTGTTCACCACGATGTCCAGCCGGCCGAAGGCCTGGCGCGCCGTGGCGACGATGGCGTGGGCGGCGTCGAAGTCGGCCACCGAATGGGTGTCCTGCACCGCCAGGCCGCCGAGCGCCTCGATTTCCTTGACCACCGCCGCCGCTGGCGATTCTCCGGTCTGGCCGCCGTCCAGCGCCACGCCGAGGTCGTTGACCACCACGCGCGCGCCGGCCGCGGCCAGCGACAGCGCGATGCCGCGGCCGATGCCGCGGCCGGCGCCGGTCACGATGGCGACTTTTCCGCCCAATAAACTGCCGCGGTCGGGATTTTGCATGGCTGCATCCTGTATCGTTATGGGTAGCCGGCGTCCGGGGGCTTGGGCCCCGCGGGGATCGAAGCCCCGCCGCCGCATTATATCGTATGGATGCGTACTAGTCTGCCCGGGCGGCTACGGCAATCTCCGGCCGCCGGAAAAATTATGGAACCCCCGCCTATGCAAGAGCAGTCCCTGCCCGCCGCCCCGCCACGCCGCCTGCCGCTGACCGGCGCGGTGAATTTCCGCGACATCGGCGGCTACCGCACCGCCGACGGCCGCACGACCGCCTGGCGCCGCCTGTTCCGCTCCGACTCGCTTTCCGAGCTCACCGCCGAGGACGTCGCCGCCGTCGACGCGCTGGGATTGCGCACCATCTGCGACCTGCGCCACGACAACGAGCGCCGCCTGCATCCGGACGTCTACCCGACCGCTGCGCCGGTGACGGTGCATGCGTTCGGCTTCTTCCCCTACGGCACGGTGGAAATGATCCAGGCCGCCAACGAGGGCCGCATCACGCCGGCCGAGGCGCGCGGCGTGATCCTGGAGATCTACCGCCGGTTCCCGCACGAAAACGCCGGCACTTACCGCCAGATGTTCGACATCCTGCTGGCGCAGGACGCGCTGCCCGCGCTGATCCACTGCACCAGCGGCAAGGACCGCACCGGCTACGGCACCGCCATGGTGCTGCTGGCGCTGGGCGTGCCGCGCGAGATCATCGTCGAGGACTACCTGCTGAGCGACCGCTACCGGCGCAACGTCCATTTCATGTTCAAGAACGCGGTGGACCCCAGCGTGCTCGCCGCCATCACTGCCGCCAACTCCGAGTTCCTCAACGCCGCGTTCGGCGCCATCGACGACCGCTGGGGCGGCGAGGACAAGTACCTGCGCGACGAGCTTGGCGTGGACGAGCCCGCGCGCGAGCGGCTGCGCGAGCTGCTGCTGGTGGACTGATTCGGCCGCCCGGTTTGAACGGGCTGCCAGCCTCGCCAACGCGGGTCAGGCGGCCTGGGACGGCGGCAGGGTGAAGAAGAAGGCGGCGCCCTTGTCGGGCTCGGCCTGGGCCCAGATCCGGCCACCGTGGCGCTGGACGATGCGCTGCACGATCGACAAGCCGACGCCGGTACCTTCGAACTCGTCTTCGCGGTGCATCCGCTGGAATACACCGAACAGGTTCTTCGCGTAGCTCATGTCGAATCCCGCACCGTTGTCGCGCACGAAGTAGACGGCCTCGTTCTCCTGACGCCGGCATCCGACCTCGATCAGCGCGGTTTCCTTGTTGCGCGAGTACTTGAAGGCGTTCGAAATCAGGTTGACGAACACCTGGCGCAACAGGGACGGATCCCCGCGGCACGGCGGCAGGCCGTCGATGCGCAGCTCGACGCGCCGCCCTCCCACGGCCGGGCTGAGCTCCTCCAGCACTTCGCGCACCAGGTCGTCCAGGTCGACCGCGCGCACGTTCAGCGGCTTCCTGCTCACCTGCGCAAAATGCAGCAGGTCGGTGATGAGGTCGTTCATCCGCCTGGCGCTGCCGGTGACGTGGCGGAACAGTTCGCGCACTTCGTCGGTCCATTGCGACGAGAAGTCATCCTCGAGAATCTCGACGAAGCCGATGACCGACCGCAACGGCGCCCGCAAGTCGTGCGATACGGAGTGGGTGAAGGCTTCCAGCTCCCGGTTGGCCGCCTGCAGCTCGCGATTGGCCACTTCCAGCTCGGCGGTGCGCTCCTGCACGCTGCGCTGCAGCCGCGCGTTCTCGAGGCGCAGGTTCCGCAGCGCGAGCGCGCGCGACAGCACCGGCAGAATCGCGCTGAGCTTGAACGGCTTGAGGATGTAGTCCAGTGCGCCGGCCTTCATCGCCTCCACCGCGGTGCCGATGGAGCCCGCGCCGGTCATGATGATGGCGACGAGGTCCGGGTCGCGCTGCTGCGCGGCTCGCAGCAGCGTGATGCCGTCCATCCCGGGCATCATCAGGTCGGTGAGCAGAAGGTCGAAGTACGTATCCCGCATGGCCTCCAGCGCGGCCTCTGCGGACGAAAAACCGACGATCTCCTCGACGTGGTCGCGCAGCGTGTCGCACAGCGCCCGCATCTGCGCCACCTCGTCGTCGACGACCAGGATGCGGGCCTGCGGCAGGAATGGATCGGAGGTCATCGCTTCGCCCCGCTGCTCGCGCAGCACTCGACCAGCGCTTCGCGCAACGCCTGCAATTTTGGCGGCTTGTTGAGCACCTTGTCGACCTCCGCCGGGACGTCGCGGTCGGCGACGAGGCGCTGGCCCCAGCCGGTGAGCATGATGATCGGGGTTTCCCGCGAAGCGGCCTTGATCGCCGCGGCGACCTTGCGACCGTCGACGTACGGCATGCCGAGGTCGGTGATGACCACGGAAAAGTCCTGGCCGCGCCGCTGCGCCGCAAGAAACTCGTCGATGCCGTTCTGCCCGCCGTCGGCCGCCGTGACCGCATGGCCGTCCCCCTGCAAGGTGTCGCGCAGCGAGTTGATCACCAGCGGATCGTCGTCGATGACCAGGATGCGCAGGCGCTGTCGCGGTCCCGCAGCAGCCGCGCCGGCCTCCGGGCTGGCGTCGACCTGCGGCATCACCAGGAACAGCAGGCGCATGCGCGTGCCGCGGCCCGGAGCGCTCTCCACCTCGATGTCCGCACTGTGCCGCTTCACCATGCCGTACACCATCGACAGGCCGAGCCCGGTGCCACGCTCGCCCTTCGTGGTGAAAAAGGGCTCCAGGCAGCGGCGCTGCGTGTCGGCGTCCATGCCGACGCCGCTGTCGATTACGTCCACGTAAACCCGGCTTGGCGCGTCCGCCGCCAGGCCGGTGCGTATGCTCAGGGTGCCGCCGTCGGGCATCGCGTCGACCGCGTTGAAGACGAGGTTGGTGAGGGCCTCGCGAATTTCGCTTTCGACGCCCATGAACGCCGGCAGCCCCGGCGCCAGCTCGGTGCGCAGCTCGATCACGACGCCGCGCTGCTGCGGAATGTCGTACCAGCGGGCGCGCGTGAGGTCGATCACCTGCGGGACGAGCTGATTCAGCTTCACCGGCGCCAGCGTCAGGTCGGTGTCGCGGTGGCGGTAGAACTCGCGCATCCGCAGCACCGTCTGCGCAACGTCGTCGACCGCCCGTTGAATGGTTTCGAGCTGCCTGCGCGCATTGGCGCTGAGGCCGGTCTCCTTCTCCAGCAGGGACTCGGTGTAGAGCGCCACCGGCGAAATCGCGTTGTTGATGTCGTGCGCGATCCCGCTCGCCATCTGCCCCAGCACGCGCAGCCGCTCCTGCTGCAGGATCGCCTGCTGGGTCTGGCGCAGATCGTCGTAGGCCTGCTGCAAGGCGCCGTACAGTTGCGCCTGGTGCGCAGCCAGGCCGGCGTGCTCGCTCAACTGCCGCAGGAACTCGCAGTCCACGCTGCTGAAGCCCTGCTGCGCACGCCGCGACGCAATGAGCACGCCGAAGACCTTGCTTTCCACCGCCAGCGGCGCGAACACGACCGATCCGAGGCCGGCGGCGGCCAGCCGCTGCGGAAACGGGAACGATACTGCGGCGATCTCCGGTTCGTAGACCAGGTTGCCGCGCAGGCAATCCGCAAGCCCGTTGCCGTCGATCGCGATCTTGGCGCCGCTCGTCATCCCCAGAGCGGTGGCGGTGGGCACCCCGCGCGCACCGATGCTGGTGACGCTCAGCAGCTGCTCGCCGGCGTCGTGCAGGCAGATGCAGCCGAAATCGATTGCCAGGCTGTCTTCCAGGCTGCGGATCAGCACCTGGAAGATGCTCGGCAAATCCTGCCGCTCGCCGATGGCGCGCGTGATGCGGTGCAGCAGGTTGAGGCGGTCCAGCTGCTCGCGTACCCGCGCGGCGTTGTCGGTCAGCTCGCGGTGCTGCTGCTGGATTTGCGCAAGCATCTGGTTGAACGCGCCGGTGAGCTGGCTCACCTCGTCCCGGCCGAGCGTTTCCACGCGCACCGAGTAGTCGCCGTCCTCGGAAACCGACTTCGCCGCCTGCGCCAGCCGCAGGATCGGATGCGCGATCTGCTGCTGCAGGAACCGCGACAGGACGAACGCCAGCAACAGGGAAAGGGCGATGACCGCGGCGGTAATCTCGCCATACAGCCGCAGCCGGGCGTAGAGGGCGTCCAGGTCGGTTTCGATATGCAGCGTTCCGAGCCGCTGGTTGCCGTGCTGGGTGACCGGGATGACGGCGACCAGGCGGCCGCGCTCGAAGCGGTATCCGTCCGCCTCGAGCTCCGCGGGAAGCCCGTCCGCCCCGGCCTGCGCCGGAAACCTGGCGAACAGGTGGCCGGCCCGGTCGTACAGGCCGGCGGCGACGACGTGGGGCTCGGCGCGCAGCGCGTCCAGGACTTCCGCGGCGTCGGCGGCGTTGTCGAACGCCAATGCCGCGGTGCTGTTCGCCGCAATCACCTGGCCCAGGGTGGCGACGTTCTTCACCATGCCTTGCCGGAACGTCAGGAGTTCGTAGACGATGAAGGTGGTGCAGGTGATCAGCAACATCAGCGCGCTGACCGCCAGCAGCACGGACATCAGCTTGCGGCGGATCGGCAGGTCCCGGAAGGACATCAGTTCTCTCCGCCCACGATCGTGGCGGTGACCAGCAGCTTGGAGCTGAGCTTCAGGTCCGCAGCCTTGGCGGCATCCGGGTTGACCTGCAGCCGGATCTTGTTGTCGGCCAGGGCCAGGCCGATCATGCCGCCGGCGCGGTCGAAGCCGTCGTTGTCGCTCACCGTCAGGATGCTGCGGCCTTTGAGCGCAGCCAGGTCGCGTCTCATCTGCTCGTGCTCGGAGCTGCTGATGAACACGATATGGCAGGCACTCACCGAGTCGACGTCGCGCAGGCGGCGCACCGCCAGCGGCCGCTCGTTGACCTTTTCGCCGCGCACCGTGTCGTCCAGATACCCGCCGAACGGGTCATCGCCGAGCACGCAGATGGTCAGCGGCGCCTGCGCATCGGCGAAGGCCTGCGGCGGCCATTCGACGAACTCGGCGAAACGGAACAGGAACACCGCCTTGAGCTCGTATTCCGGGGTGGCAGCAGCGCAGTGGAAGCACAGTCCCAGACCCAGCAGCCATGCCCACGGCACCCGTCGCCCAGGCGGCGGCCGTCCGGCGGCACGGGCTCGCGCCGCCCGCCTCAATAGCGCCATTGCAGCTTGCCGTAAAACGCGCGCTGGATCTGCGGCTGCCCAGGTCCGGGGAACCCGTACTCGGGATGTCCGCCATGCAGCAGGTTCTGCCCGGTCATCGACAGCTCGAGCTGGCGGACGGGATGCCAGCCCAGGTGCAGGTCCAGCTCACCGTAGCTCGGCACGACGCCGAACGCCGGTCCGCTGTTGATCTTGCGCGAGTCGATCCAGCGCAGGTCCGCGTCGAGCTGCAGCCGCCCAGGCAGGTCCATCGACGAGCGCAGGGAAATGCGCTGGGCCGGATCGGCGGTTTCGTTGAGCGCGCCGTTCAGGTCGAACGCGCCCGGCTTGACGCGCAGGTTCTCGTTGAGCGCGTTGTAGCCGGCGTGCAGGCGCCACCAGTCCAGGGCCTGGTAGGTAAGGCTCAGCTCGACGCCGTGCGTTTCGCCCTCCAGATTGTTCTGGAACGGCAGCGGCAAGATCGTCACCGGTGTGAAGCCGACACTGCGGACGTGGTCGTAGTCGTTGTAGAAGGCGGAGACGGAAGCGGTGACGCGCCTGCCGATCTGCGCCCGGTAACCCAGCTCGTAGGCAACCAGTGTTTCCGACCTGAAGCTCGGCGAACCCATCAGCAGGATCGGAATCGTTTCCGTCGGCGCGGGCTGCTGCAGGCCCCGATCCAGTCGGCAGGGTGTACGAACGGCGCGGGATATCGCCCACCAGGCGACCTGGCTGTCGGTGACACTCCATTGCATTCGCGCGCTGGGCTCCACTTCGTAGCCGGTGTAGGCGTTGTGCTCGAGCTTGCTGCCGATGGTGAAAAACAGGTTGTCGAGGATCGCGACCTCGTCCTGGAGAAAACCGCTGTAGAGATCCTGGTCGAGCGTCGGCGGTGTTACTGCGACCGACGGAGAGTTATGATCCACTTCGTGCGTGAAGCGGTAGCCCAATCCCCACACCAGCCGCTGGCGTTCGCCCCAGCGGAAGCGGTGCTGGAAGCTGACGTCGTAGGTGTCCAGGTTGTCCGTCAAGGTGCCGGCGGGGGCGATCAATGTAGATGTGACGGCAAACGCCGACTCCGGATCCGACAGGTGCGTGCGGTCATAGTAAACCTGCAGGCTCGTGTCGGAGCGCTCCGACCAGGTGCGCGACCAGCGCCCGATGACGTTGCCGCCGCTTACACCGACCACGCCCTGGCTGAACTGGCCTTCGCTGCCGCTGTACAGGTCACCCTGCAGAGTCAGTGCATCCTTGCGCGAGGCCTGGGCATCGAGGCGGAATCCGCCCTGGCCCATGTGCCATTCGTCGGCTGCCGGTGCCCCATCGGCCAGGACTTCGTTGCCACGGTGGAAGGTCTTTCCGTAGACCCTGAAGTCGACTCCCGGCGCGAGCGTGCCGCCGTATCGCAGCCCGGTGAAATCCTGCAATTGATCTCCCGCGCCGGCTTCGACGTAAAGCCCGCGGCTGGCCCGGGCGCCCTTGGTGACGATGTTGATCACACCGTTGACGGCGTTTGCGCCCCAGATCGTGCCGCCGGGTCCGCTGATGACCTCGATGCGATCGATATCTTCCAGCAGATAGTCCTGATGGTCCCATAAAACACCGGAAAACAGCGGGGTATAGACGGTTCGGCCGTCAATCAGCACCAGCAGCTTGTTGGCAAACGCGGTATTGAACCCGCGCGCGGTGATCGCCCAGTCGTGGGCGTTCTTGCGGGCCACGTCCAGGTTGTCCGCCAGCCGCAAGGCCTCCGGGATGCTGGATGCGCCCGAGCGGCGAATGTCCTCGGCTGTGATGACCTGGATTGCCGACGGAGTGGACGACAGCCGCTGCGGGCGGAGCGAGACCGAGGTGACCTGGATGCTCATCAGATCTTCCAGGCTCAAGCGCTTCAGTTCGCTGGCCGTCGGCGCCGCAGGATCAGCACCGGCGGCACCCGCAGCGGCGCCCAGTGCCAGAACCAAGCCAATGGACTTCAGGAATGCCTTGCGAGTCTGGGAACGCCGGAACCCGGGACAACGACAACCGGAGATTCTCATCGGTCACCCGAATCATCGGTCCGAACCTCGAGTCCCTTCGGTTCGGGCCAGTCCCTTGAGTGTCCTCGTCCTCGACACCGCCAGTTTGTTCGCCTGCAGCAGCGCGCGCCGCAAGCCCCTCCATCCCTCTGCCGGTCCGCCACTTTAAAAGCGCATTACGCCACGGCCGACTTCGCGCTGCGGCCGCCGGGCCGGGCTCCCGCCGCCGCGATCGAGTTCTTGCACGCCCGTCCCTGTACTCACTAATGACACGAATTTCAGGCGAAGGCAAGGACCGGTGCGGCAGAGTTCCCGGCTGGAGATGCGAATCCGCCAATGTAGGGTTTGACCCATATGCCGGAAGCCGGAGTCCACTGTAAGCTCTTGCGTGAGCCGTGCGGTCCAGCACAGGGACGTATGAGGACGCCGAGATGGATGTGCCGATCAAGGTGCTGCTGGTCGAGGACTCCAGGGACGACGCGGACCTGCTGATCCGCGAGATGAAGAAACATGGGCTGAACATCGTCCCGCTGCGCGTGGACACCGCAAGCGCCATGGAGACTGCGCTCAGCGAATTCGGCCCCGACCTGATCCTCTCGGACTATTCGATCCCCGGCTTCAGCGGCCTGCGCGCCCTGGAGATCGCCCGCAGCGTCCGCCCGGAGACGCCGTTCATCTTCGTGTCGGGCACCATCGGCGAGGAGCGTGCAATTGAAACGCTCCGGCAAGGTGCCACGGATTACGTGCTGAAAGACCGGCGGGCGCGCCTGGTGCCGGCCATCCAGCTTGCACTGCGGGAATCGGCGGCGCGCGAGGCGCGCCGGCGCGTCGAGCTGGCCCTCGCGGCCAGCGAGCAGCGCTTCCAGGCATTCATGCAGCACCTTGCCGGCGGCGCCTATATGAAGGATACCGCCGGGCGGTTTACGTTCGTCAACGGCGGCGTGGCCCAGATGGCCGGCAGAAGGCCGGAAGACTGCCTGGGGCGCAAGGTCGAGGAGCTGTTTCCCCTGGAGTATGCCCAGGAATACGACGACAACGACCGCGCGGCCTTGTCGTCCGGAGAGCCGGTCGAGCGCATCGAACGCGTGCCGCTCGCCGACGGCATTCATTCTTTCCTCACCCACAAGTTTCCGATCTGGGGGGATGGCCATGTTCCGGTCGCCGTCGGCGGCATTTCGCTGGATGTGACGGAAAGACTCCAGCAACAGGAGAAAATTGCGCGCCTCAGCCGCATGCACGCGGTGCTGAGCGGCATCAATTCGGCAATCATCAGGATTCGCGATCGCACCGAGCTGTTCGGCGCCGCCTGCCGGATCGCGGTGCAACAGGGCGGCTTCAAGGCGGCGTGGGCTGCCGCAATCAACCCTTCCTCCGGCGAGCCCGAAATATCCGCGGTCGCCGGCACGGACGACAGCGCCTATCTGCATATGCGGCCGGTCGCCGCCACCAGCCTGGCCGACGATAATCACCAGGCCCGGCAAGCCTTGCGCACCAAGCGGCCGCAATTCTGCAACAACATTCCCGCCCAGGCCGGCAGCGCCGCCGACCGTGCTTCCGGCCCGGCCTTCGGCTGCCGATCCGGCGCCGCCCTGCCCCTGCTGGTGGACGGGGCAGCCAGCGGGGTCCTCATGCTGTATGCCGCCGAGCCCGACGTCTTCGACCGGGAGGAGGTGAAGCTGCTGGAGGAACTGGCGGCGGACGTGTCTTTTGCCCTGGATTACCTGGGCAAGCAGGAACAGCTGAGCTACGTCTCCTACTACGACACCTTGACCGGCCTGGCCAACCGCCGGCTGTTCTTCGACCGCCTGGCGCCGATGATCGACGCGGCCAGGGCGATGGGCGAAAGCCTTGCCGTCGCCGTCGTCGACCTGCGCCGGTTCAGGAACGTCAACGACACGCTCGGCCGCGGCGCGGGCGACCGTTATCTCAACGAATTCGGGTCGCGCATGCAAGCGACGTTCCCCAAGCGCGCCACGGTTGCGCGGGTCAGCGGCGACCGCTTTGCCGTCGCCATCAGCGACGCGCAGGCGCCGTCGCTGGCGCAGATGATCGAAAACTGGGTGCGCAGTTCTATGCACCACCCTGTGGTCGTCCAGGGCGTGGAACTGCGCGTTGGATTCAAGGTCGGCATTGCCATGTTTCCCGACGACAGCCCCGACGCCGAATCGTTGTTTCACAACGCGGAAGCGGCGCTCCAGCGCGCCAAGGACACGGTCGACCCCTACACCTTCTACGCGCCGGACATGAATGCGCAGGTTGCCGAGCGCCTGCTGCTGGAGACGCGCCTGCAAGCGGCATGGGAACGCAAGCAGTTCGACGTCTACTACCAGCCGAAGGTCGACTTGAAGACGCGCCGGATCGAAGGCCTCGAAGCCCTGATCCGCTGGCCCGAGCCGGATCGCGGATTCGTTTCGCCGGCCCAGTTCATTCCGCTGCTGGAGCAGAACGGCATGATCGTCGACGTCGGCCAGTGGGTGCTGCGGACGGTGATATCCGACATCCGCAAATGGCGGGCGAACGCGCTGCAGGTGCCGCCGGTAGCGGTCAACGTGTCGCAGCTGCAGTTGCGGCAAAAGGATTTCGTCGCCGGCGTGATGTCTGCGCTTGGCAAAGGCACAGGCGAGGACCTGTCGAGCTGGGTCAACCTTGAAATCACCGAGAGCCTGTTCATGCAGGATCCCGAGGCCAGCGTCGCCAAGCTGGCGGAACTCCGTGCCCTGGGCGTCCGCATCCACATGGACGACTTCGGTACCGGCTACTCGAGCCTCAGCCAGATCGCCAGGCTGCCCCTGGATGCCCTGAAAATCGACCGCGCTTTCGTGCTCGACATGAAAGACAAGCTCGAATCCCGTGCGATCGTTTCCACCATCATCAGCCTGGCCCACGCCCTGGGCATCGTCGTGATCGCCGAAGGCGTGGAGACCGAGGAACAGGCACAGTTGCTCGCGGCCCTGAATTGCGGCCAGGCGCAAGGCTACCTGTTCAGCCCGGCCGTGCCGGCAGGAAACATTGCACAACGCCTGGCCGGCGCCGCGCCGGCGGCTTGAGGTGTTTCGCGCGCCGTCCGGCCGTTCCACGGCGCGCCGCGGCGCCGTCCCGCCCTTGCGGCAAGCGGCTCAGGGCCTGGGTTTCTTCTTCTTCGCTGCAACCGCTCCACGCGCGGCCTTTGCGGCAGGCTTGCCGGCGGGCCGGCTGCCGGGCGCCGCGGCGGGCAGCGCAGCAATTCCAAGTACGGCGCCGATCTTGTCGATGGTCAGCGAGGGCGCAAACCCGGCATCCTGGTAGATGGCCGCCAGGCGGGCCTGGTCGCAGGCCTGGGCCTTCCCGCGCAGATCGGCCTTCGACACCGCGCAGGCGGCATCCCAGATCGCCGCGAGGTAGCGTGCGCCGGCGATCATCACCTTTGCCGTGTCCTCGCCGAACTGCGCCCATAGCCCGTCCACCACCGGCTTGGACGTGCCGCCGCCGAGCTTGATATAGGCGTCGCACAGCTTGCCCGGCGCGATGATGCCGGCGGCCAGGTCCATCAGCTTGAGCGTGGCCAGCGCGGCGTCGCGGCCGCTGGCGATCGGCGCGGGTTCCTGCTCCGGCGGCAGGGGCCTGGACACCTGCCTGGCCATCGCATCGAGCAGCTCGCCCGAATAGCGATCGACCATCTTGTCCTCGTAAGTCGCGTGCACGCCCTGGCCCGGCCAATGCTTGCCGTCGCCGCGGTCCTGGTAGCCGTCCGCCAGGTACGAGCCGTGCAGCGGCTGGCAGGCGTCGCCGACGTAGTGGGCAACCACGCCGGCGGCGCAGACGAAGCGGTCGATTTCGCCGGCCTTCAGGTACTTCACCATTTCGTCGAACAACTGCCAGACGCGGAACGGCAGCAGGCCCAGGTGCGACGTGTTGGTCTCGCCGACGCTGGCATAAAACGCGATCCAGGCTTCCGGCGTGAGCTGCGCCGGATCCTCCAGGCACAGCCGCCGCAGGATCCGCCCCTGCGCGTCCGGCTTGTCGACGTCGGCGTAGTGGTTCGGATGCTCCGACCCGGCGTTGCGCGCGTAGTCGCGGCCGCCCGGCGTGTCCTTGGTGCGCTTCCACACCAGGTCCGGCACGTCGGCCAGCTCGACGAAGTCGCCCTGCGCAAGCGCCTTCTTGATCTGCTCCGGGGTCAGTTCGCTGGGAGTGAAGCTGATGCGCTCGCGGTTGGCGTCGAGCAGGTCCTTGAGGGCCGGGTTTTTCACCGCGCCGATGGCGGCGGCGGCAATGCCGTAGTGGCCGGTCTGCCCCCAGTACGGCAGGGCGCCAGCGTTGTGTTCGCGCACCAGGTCCACGTCGAGGATCCGGCACACGGTGCTCAGGCAGCTGGCCAGCGCGAAATTGAAACGGCCGCCGCCTTCCCCGCCCAGCGTCTGGCCGCCCCATTCCACCGCCACCGGCCGCAGGCCGCCGGCGGGCGCGGCCTTATCCGGCACTTTGCCCAGGTGCCAGACCGTGCCCGAATCGCCGCGGCGGGTCTGGTTGCCGCCATCCGGCGCGATCAGGAAATCGGCAACGAAGTCGTACCCGGCCATCGCCTTGTAGCGGTAGAACAGCGCCTTGATCCTGCCCTGCAGCAGGCCTGAAGCGGCCCCGAACGCCACCACCGGCTGCTCGACCAGCTGCAGGCCGATGTTCAGCTCGTTGAGATCGGCAACCGGGCCGGGCTCGCCCAGGCCGTAGACGGCGCTGCGCCAGTCGTTGGCGTCATGCACGTCGACCAGGCCCACGTCCAGCGCCAGGTAGGTGCGGCGCCCCGGGAACTCCGGATAGACCTCGGAAAACGGCAGCCGGGTCAGCTGCCTGGCCGACCCGCGGCCGATCTCCACGTCCCGGCCGCGTACGCGCGCATGGATCGGCGTGCCCGGCTCGCCGCAGACGTGGCGGTTGGTGAGGGCGTACAGGCGATGGCCGTCGCTGACCAGGCAGCCGGCACTGGCCAGGTGCTCCTGCGCCTGAACCTGTGCCACCAGGGGGAAGCCGCCGCCAAGGTAGGTGTCCGGCCAGCGGATCGCGGCCGGCGGCAGCGGCGCGGGCTCCGCCGGCTGCACGGCGACGACGCAGACCGGCACGCTGCGGCCGTCGGGCAGGTACAGGGTGGGCGGAATGAAGTGGCGCGGATCGACGCCCTTGCCGCCGAACCGGTGCGCCTCGATCCACTGGCTCACCAGCACCAGCACGCACGGCCAGGAATAGTCCCGCACCGAGGCGTTGTCGAACCGCCGGGGCCCGCTGGGCCGCGGCCCGGCGGCGGCGGCCCCGGCAGGCGCCGGCAGGCGTTCTTCGTCGCGGATCAGGTATAGCCCGACGGCGGTGCCGACGACATTGTCGCGGTTCAGCAGCTGCCAGTGATACAGCTCGCGCGCCTCGAGCAGATCCTTGAGCGACAGGCTATGGAAATTGAACTGCGTGTCGAGCAGCGACATGGAAGTGCCCCCCGCCGGTGATCTGCCCGGGAAGGTTTAGCACGCCCACTGCGGCAGGACTGTGAAGGAGGCCACGCCGCGCCGCGGGGAGAACCCTCATGGCGCCTGCCGGGATGCCTCACAAGCGCTTGACGATCCCGCTCCACTCCTGCGCCAGCGCCTCGCGGAACTGCGGCGCGGCGACGGCGATCAGCGCCTGCGCGCGCGCATGGATCGACAGGCCGCCGAGGCTCGCCACGCCGTGCTCGGTGACGACGTAGTCGGCGTCGTGCTTGCCGAGCGAAGTCAGGCTGTTCTTGTCCAGGGTGACGGCGATGCGGCTCACCTTGCCGTCGTCGGTGGCGGCCGGCAGGGCGACGACGGAGCGGCCGCCGGGCGACAGGCGCGCGCCGATGGCGTACGGCGGAAAGCCGCCGACGCCGGCCACCAGCTTGCCGCCGACGCGGTCGCTGTTGACCTGGCCGAACAGGTCCACTTCCACCGCCGAGTTGATCGCGCAGAAGTTGGGGATCGAGGCGACCCGCCGCAGGTCGTGCGATTCGCTCACCGGCATGAAGTGGAAGCTCGGATCCTTTGCCATGCGCTCGTAGAACGCGGCATCGCCCAGCGCCACGCCGGCTTGCACCGCGCCGGCGCCCTGGATCGCGCCGCCGTCGATCAGCGGCAGCAAGGGCGGCGACACCATGCCGGAGAACACGCGCAGCCGGCGCAGGCCGGACAGCGCCTCGAGGATGCCGGACTGGATCTTGCCGATGCCGAACTGCACGGTGTCGCCGTCGCGCACCAGGCTGGCCACGTTGGCCGCCAGGCGGCGGATCGAGTCGTCCGCCGCCGGGCTGGCGAACGGCAGGATCTCCGCGTCGGCTTCGTAGGCCAGGTCGAAGTCGGCGAGCTTCACGCTGAACGAGCCGCGCGTGCGCGGGAAGCGCGGGTTCACGTGGGCGATCTTGAGGCGCGCGCGCGGCCATACCGCCGGGATGAAGTCCATGCTGGGGCCGAAGCTGCACACGCCGTCGGCGTCCGGCGGGGTGACCTGCGCCACCATGATGTCGATGTCGTCGCGCCGCGCGAAGTCGCGGTAGATGCCCGGGTAATCCAGCGGCAGCAGCTCGGCGCGGCCGTCGGCCAGGCCGGGCCGCAGGTTGGGCTGCATGAAGTAGGCGCGCTGGCGCGCCTGCGGGTGCAGGCCCAGATAGTCGGAGCGGTTGATGCCGGGAAAATGCACGCCGGTGAAACGCACCCCCGCGGCGCACTGCGGCGACTGCTTCAGCGCCGCATACAGCGGCAGGCTCTCGCCGGACAGGCCGGGCACGTACATCGTCGTGCCCGGCTTCAACAGGCCGGGAACGTCCTCCACCGCGATCGATCGGGTCATGATGGGCTGGCGATTTGTTCGAGCCGCGCCGGCACCGCGAACAGCTCCGCGTTGCGGACGGCGGCCACGGCCGCGCGCTTGCGCAGCTCCGCCGCCGTGCTCTGGCGCAGGTAGTTGTAGGGGCCTCCAGTATAGGCCGGATGCAGTCCGGAAATGACCGCGGCGACGTCGGCCAGCGCGATGTCGGCCACGCCGCCGCCGGCCCAGACGCGCGCGGCCGCCAGCGCCACCGCCAGCAACGTGTCCTCGCGCGGCAGCTGCGCCGCGCGGGCGGCGTCCTGCGCCGCTTGCAGTGCAGGCAGCAAAGGCGCCTCGCCGCGCGTGACCAGCGGCGTGGCGCGCAGCCAGCGGGCGACCGCCAGGCCGGCGTCCTCGGCACCGGCCGGCGCCAGCACCTCCACCGCGCGCCCGTGCTCGCCGGCTTCGGCAACCCACAAGCCGCTGGCCGCGCCGGCGCTGTCGGGACGATCCGCCGGGCCGCGCAGCCAGGCCACCGGCGTCCCCGCCGCGGGCGCGGCCGCGCCGGGCGGCAACAGCACGACATCGCCGGCTGCGGCCTGCGCCGGCTCGATCAGCGGCGCCCTGGCGGCCTTGAGCAAATCGGCCAGCGGTGCCGCGGCCGCACCGGCTACCGCCACCCGCGCCTGCGCCATGGCTTGCGAAGGGGCGATGCGCGCCGCCCGCTGCCGCTCGAGGAACAGGGTGCGCACCATGTTGCCCGCCACCCGGTCGCGGATCAGCTCCACGAAGATGTCCATCTCGCGCTCGGTGGCCTGGTCCATGGGCAGGCCCCAGCCGCGCACCACGCACTGCATGATCGCCGTGTAGGCCGGGTAATGCGTCACCTGCTCGGCGCTGAGCCCCACCGTGGCGACGATCCGCTGCATGACGTCCGGCGCGGCGAAGTCGTAGGGCGCGGCGGCGAACGCCGTGCCCGGACGATCCCAGGGCGGGCGCGTGTCCTGCAGTTGCAGCGCCTCGCGGCGCGCCGCCGCCAGCAGCTCCTGCGGCGGCACCAGCGCGTCCACCAGCCCGAGCTCCAGCGCCCGTGCCGGCGGCACCGGCTCGCCGCCGAGCAGCATCTTCAAGCCGGCGTCGGCGCCGATCAGGCGCGGCAGCCGCTGGGTGCCGCCGGCTCCCGGCAGCAGGCCGAGCTTGACTTCCGGCAGGCCCAGCAGCACGCCGCGCGCGTCGGCGGCCACGCGCCGGTGGCAGGCCAGCGCAAGCTCCAGCCCGCCGCCCAGGGCCAGGCCGTTGAGCGCGGCGACGAACGGCTTGGCGCTCTTCTCCAGGCGCCGGAACAGTCGCCCCAGGCGGCCGCACAGCACGTGCAGCTGGGCCGGCGTGTCGCTGCGCGCCCGCTCGGTGAACTCGCGGATCATCGCCAGGTCCGCGCCGGCCAGGAAGGCCGGCTTGCCCGAGGTCACCACCACCGCGCGGATCGCCTCTGCGCCCGCGGCGAAACCGATGAGCTTGTCCAACGAGTCCATCATGTCCGCCGAAAAGACGTTCATGCTGCGGCCCGGCATGTCGATGGTGGCCAGCGCCACGCCGTCCGCGCCGGTGTCGACGCGGATGTTGGGATCTTCCCAGCTGCCCATCGGCGAACCCTCAGACGAACTTCTTGAAGTCCGGCTTGCGCTTCTCGTTGAACGCGCGCACGCCTTCCTTGGATTCCTCGGACTGGTAGTAGTGCTTGACCGCCTGCAGCCCCAGGAAGCTGATGCCGCGGATGTTCTCGCTGTCGGCGTTGAACGAGCGCTTGGCGATGGTCAGCGCGGTGGGGCTGAGCAGGTTGATCTCGGCGGCCCAGGCTTCCACCTCGGCGTCGAGCTGGTCGTGCGGCACCACCTTGTTCACCAGGCCCATTTCGTAGGCCTGCTGGGCGGAGTAGCGCCGGCACAGCAGCCAGATTTCGCGCGCGCGCTTCTCGCCCACCAGGCGCGACAGGTAGGCCGTGCCGAAGCCCGGGTCCACCGATCCCACTTTCGGGCCGACCTGGCCGAACTGCGCTTTTTCCGAGGCGATGGTGAGGTCGCAGATGGTGGCGAAGACGTTGCCGCCGCCGATGGCGAAGCCCTGCACGCGCGCGATGGTGACCTTGGGCACGTCGCGCATGATGGTCTGCAGCTCCTCCATCGGCATGCCGACGGTGCCGCGCGGGCCGTACTGGCCGCCTTCGACCAGGTGCACCTTCTGGTCGCCGCCGGTGCAGAACGCCTTGTCGCCGGCGCCGGTCAGCACCAGCGTGTTCACCGACTTCTCCTCGCCGGCGCGGCGGTAGGCGTCGATCAGCTCCTCCACCGTCTGCAGGCGGAAGGCGTTGTAGACGTCGGGTCGGTTGATGGTGATGCGCACGGCGTTGGCGCCGACTTCGTAGGTGATGTCCTGGTAAGCCATGTCTTGCTCCGGATGTTCAGGGTCGTTCGATCGATGCGGACGGCGTGCGTGCGCCGCCGGTTTACACGGTGCGTTGCGCCTTCGACGCGGCGGTGGCGGCCTGCGCGGCTTCGCGCGCCTTGCGCCAGTCCTCGTCGCTGAGCTTGGTCAGGCCGGCGAAGGTGGAAGGCGCGGCCAGGTGGTGGCCGCCGTCGATGGCGATGGTTTCGCCGGTCAGGTAGTCGCAGCCGTCGCTGAGCAGGAACGCCATCAGGTTGGACAGCTCCTCCATGCGGCCGTAGCGGCCCATCGGCACGTCGGTCGAGCTGGTGGCGCCGACGTTGCTCTCGGCGGTGGGGCTGAGCATCTTCCAGGCGTATTCGGTGGGGAACGGACCGGGGGCGACGGCATTCAGGCGGATGCCGTAGCGCGCCCACTCCACCGCCAGCGACATGGTCATGGCGTGCACCGCCGCCTTGGCCATCGACGACGGCACCACGAAGGCCGAGCCGGTCCACACCCAGGTGACCAGGGTGGACACCACCGAGCCCTTCAGGCCCTGCTCGATCCAACGCTTGCCGCAGGCATGGGTGGTGAAGAAAGCGCCGTTCATCACGGTGGAGGTGATCGCCTCGAAGCCGCGCGGGCTCAGGTCCTTGGCCGGCGCGATGAAGTTGGCCGCGGCGTTGTTGACCAGGCCGGTGAGCGGGCCGTGCTGGCTCCAGATCTCGCCGACCGCGGCATCCACCATGTCGGCCTTGCGGATGTCCACCGCCTGCACGTGCGCGCGCGGGCCGAACCTGCCGTTGATCTCCGCGGCCGCCGCCTGCAGCACTTCCAGGCGCCGGCCCCACAGGTGCACCTGCGCGCCCAGCGCGGCCAGGCCTTCCGCGGTGGCCTTGCCCAGGCCGGTGCCGCCGCCGGTGATGAGAATGCGCTTGCCGGCGAGCGCGTTGGGGTCGAAAAGGGCCATGCGGATTCTCCGTTTGATTCAGGCGGAGGCTCCACCAGCCCCCGCGATGTTGGGATGGGTCAGGCGCAGGTTTTTGCCAGCGGCCACTTGCCGGCCGCGGCCAGGCGGTACTGCGGCGGCAGCTCCGGACCGGCGCCGAGCCGCGCGGCGGCGTGGATCGGCCAGCGCGGGTCGTCCAGCAGGCAGCGCGCCAGGCCGACGAAGTCGGCCTGGCCGCCGCGCACGATCGAATCGGCGTGCGCCGGCTCCGCGATCAGTCCGGCGGCGATCACCGGGCAGCCGAGCGCCTTGCGCACGCCTTCGGCCAAGTGCACCTGGTAGCCCGGCGACAGCGGCGGCGTCACGCCCGCGCGCGTGCCGCCGCTGGAGACCGACAGGTAGTCCACGCCTGCATCCAGCAACAGGCGGCCGAAGGCGACCGCGTCGTCCAGGCTCCAGCCGCCGTCGATCCAGTCGGTGCCGTTGATGCGCGCGCCCAGCGTCTTGCCCGCCGGCCAGGCTTCGCGCGCCGCGCGCACCACCGCCAGCGGAAAGCGCATGCGGTTTTCGCGCGACCCGCCGAAGCCGTCGCCGCGCTGGTTGCACACCGGCGACAGGAACTGGTGCAGCAGGTAGCCGTGCGCGCAGTGGATTTCCAGGAAGTCCAGGCCGATGCGTGCAACGCCGCGCGCGGCTGCGGCGAACGCGCGCTCGACGCGCGCCATGCCGGCCTCGTCCAGCGCCGCCGGCGTGTGCCAGCCCGCACCGAACGGCAGCTCGGACGAGGAAAACGTCTGCCAGGCGCCCTCCTCGGCGGTCAGCGCGCGGCCGCTCTCCCAGGGCCGCATGGCCGAGCCCTTGCGGCCGGCGTGGGCGAGCTGGATGCCGACCGGCACCTGCGAGAACGTGCGCAGCTGCTCGACCAGCCGTCCGAGCGCCTGTTCCTGGGCGTCGTTCCACAGGCCGACGCAGCCGTGCGTGATGCGTCCGGCCGACTCCACCGCGGTGGCCTCGATGGTCAGCAGCCCGGCGCCGGAAATGGCCAGGGCGCCCAGGTGCTGCGCGTGCCAGGGCTGCACCACGCCATCCTTGGCGGAGTACTGGCACATCGGCGCCACCACCACGCGGTTGGCGGGCTGCAACCCGGCGATGCGGCCGGGCTCGAACAGGCCGGGCGCGGCCGGCGTCTTGGATTGGGAGCTAGTCATGGGATTCCAGTATAGTATACATCCATACTATTTCTTATTGTCGCCGCCAGCACCTGCGCAGGCGGCGGATCGAGAGTGTCGCATATGCAGCCCGAATCGCACGCGGACCCGTCGCCCATCGCCGAGCGCCTGCGGCGCGGCCTGGCGCTGCCGGTGATCGCGGCGCCGATGTTCCTGGTGTCCGGCGCCGAGCTGGTGGTCGAATCGTGCAAGGCCGGCGTCATCGGCACCTTCCCCACGCAGAACGCGCGCACGCTGGACGAGCTGCGCCACTGGCTGGAGCGCATCCGCCATTCGCTGGCCGCGGCGCGCGCCGCCGGCAGCCGGCCCGGCGGCTGGGGTGTGAGCATGATCGTGCACCCGACCTACGAGCGCTTCGCCGCCGAGCTCGAGTTGATGACCGAATACCGCCCGGAGATCGTGATCACCGCGCTGGGTTCGCCGCGCCGCGTGCTCGACGCGGTGCACGGCTACGGCGGCGCGGTGTTTGCCGACGTGATGTCGCTGCAGCACGCGCGCAAGGCGGTCGACGCCGGCGCCGACGGCCTGGTGCTGGTATGCAGCGGCGCCGGCGGCCACACGGGCGTCTATAGCCCGTTCGCCTTCGTGCCCGAGGTGCGCCGCTTCTTCGACGGCCCGCTGGTCGTCGGCGGCGCCATCGGCAACGGCCGCGGCGTGCGCGCCGCCGAGGTGCTCGGCGCCGATTTCGCCTATGTCGGCACGCGCTTCATCGCCTGCGCCGAGTCGCTGGCCGGCGCGGAGTACCGCGCCATGCTGCTGCGCGCCGGCCTCGACGGCGTGGTCGCCACCCGCGCGGTCACCGGCGTGCTGTGCAACTGGCTGCGCGAGAGCCTGGCCGCCGCCGGCTTCGACGAGGCCCGCATCGCCTCGCAGAGCAAGATCGATTTTTCCGACGTGCACGGCGGCCACAAGCCCTGGAAGAACATCTACGGCGCCGGCCAGGGCGCCGGGCTGGTCGAGCGCGTCGAAACGGTGGCGCAGACGGTCGCGCAGCTGGCGGCCGAGTACCGCGAAGCGCTCGCGCCGGTACGAACTGGCATACCATCTTCGCCGCGGGCCGCCGCGGCCTGAAGCGACCGAATCACCCGACCAGGAGTTCCGCTGCCGTGCTGCCACACCGCGAAGTCTACGAAGCCGAGCATGCCCTGCTGCGCGACGCCGTGCGCAACTTTGCCGCCACCGAGGTTGCACCCCACTTCGCGCGCTGGGAAGCGGCGGGCATCGTCGACCGCAGCTACTGGACCAAGGGCGGCGCAGCCGGGCTGCTGTGCCCGCAGGTGCCGGAGGCCTACGGCGGCGCCGGCGGCAGCTTCAAGCACAACGCGGTGATCGTGGAGGAGCTGGCTTACGCCGGCTATGCCGGGCCGGTGACCGGCTATTCCTGCCACAGCGACGTCTGCGCCGGCTACCTGCTGCATTTCGGCAGCGAGGAGCAGAAGCGCCGCTGGCTGCCGCGCATGGCGCGCGGCGAAACCGTGTGCGCCATCGCCATGACCGAGCCCGGCACCGGCAGCGACCTGCAGGGCATCCGCACGCGCGCGGTGGCGCGCGGCGACGACTACGTGGTCAGCGGCCAGAAGACCTTCATCACCAATGGCCAGCACGCCGACCTGGTGATCGTGGTGGCGCGCACCAACGACAGCGCCGGCGCCAAGGGCCTGAGCCTGGTGCTGGTGGAAACCGACCGGCCCGGCTTCCGCCGCGGCCGCAACCTGGAAAAGCTCGGCCACCTGTCGGCCGACACTTCCGAGCTGTTCTTTGACGACGTGGCGGTGCCCGCCGCCAACCTGCTGGGCGCCGAGGGCGGCGGCTTCACCGCGCTGATGCACGAGCTGCCGCAGGAGCGCCTGGCCCTGGCGGTGTCGTCGATGGCCGCGGCGCAGCGCGCCTTCGACGTCACCTGCGAATACGTGCGCAACCGCAAGGCCTTCGGCAAGCCGATCGGCGAGTTCCAGAACACCCGCTTCAAGCTCGCCGACCTGAAGGCCGACCTCTGCGTGGGCTGGGCCTACCTGGACCAGTGCCTGCAGCGCCACGAGCGCCAGGGCCTGAGCGCCCACGACGCCTCGGTGGCCAAGCTGTGGTGCTCGGAAATGCAGGGCAAGCTGGTGGACCAGTGCGTGCAGTTCTTCGGCGGCTACGGCTTCATGCGCGAATACGAGATCTGCCGGCTCTACGCCGACGCGCGCGTGCAGCGCATCTACGGCGGCACCTCGGAGATCATGCGCGAACTGGTGGCACGCAACCTTTGATTTGAGCGGGGAATCGGTGCGCAAATGAACGCGAATAAACGCAAATAAAAGCCGAAAATAAAAAAACAAAAGGGGCGCCCTTGCGGGCGCCCCTGTAGCAACACATCGAGCGGTTATCGCTCTTTCTTTTATTCGCGTTTATTCGCGTTCATTTGCGGACCAAACGCCGCTCTTTCAGCCCTAGCGCAGCGAGGCGTTGAGCTTGTCCAGCGCCGCGGCGCCCGGCACCAGGTCTGCGGTGCCCAGCTCGTTGAGCGGCCGCGCCACCGTGTTCAGGTGGTCGTGCAGGTCGTCCGCCTTCGGGTCGACGTAGAGCAGGCCGGTGACGATCTCGCCGGAAGCGCTGCGTTCCTGCAGGTAGTTGATCGCCGCCAGGCGGTCGCTCGGATCGTAGTGCTCCACCAGCTTGCGCAGGCGCAGCACCGAGCCGTCGTGCTGGGTCACCACTTCGACCGTGCCGGGCGCGTAGTCGGCGACGATCGGCTCGCGGCCGATCATCACGTCCATGTAGTTCACCGCCTCGTTGTGCTCGCGCACGAAGTCGAAGCCCTTGGTCGAGCCGGCGTGGTTGTTGAACGCGATGCACGGCGAGATGCAGTCGATGAACGCAGCGCCGTGGTGGTTGATGGCGGCCTTGATCAGCGGCACCAACTGGCGCTTGTCGCCGGAGAAGCTGCGCCCCACGAAGCTGGCGCCGAGCTGCAGGGCCATGCTGACCAGGTCGATCGGCGAGTCGGTGTTGACCGCGCCCTTCTTGCTCTTCGAGCCGAGGTCCGAGGTCGCCGAGAACTGGCCCTTGGTGAGGCCGTAGACGCCGTTGTTCTCGACGATGTAGACCATGTTCACGCCGCGGCGGATGCTGTGCGCGAACTGGCCCAGGCCGATCGAAGCGCTGTCGCCGTCGCCGGACACGCCCAGGTAGATCAGCTCGCGGTTGGCCACGTTGGCGCCGGTCAGCACCGAGGGCATGCGGCCGTGCACGCTGTTGAAGCCGTGCGCCTGGCCCAGGAAGTAGGTCGGCGTCTTCGACGAGCAGCCGATGCCCGACAGCTTGGCGATGCGGTGCGGCGGCAGGCTCAGCTCGAAGCAGGCCTGGATGATCGCCGAGCTGATCGAGTCGTGGCCGCAGCCGGCGCACAGCGTCGAAATCGCGCCTTCGTAGTCGCGGTGGGTGAAGCCGAGCCCGTTGGTCGGCAGCTGCGGATGGTGCAGCTTGGGCTTTTGCAGGTAGGTCATCCGACGACTTTCCTCAAGGGAGCGGCGGTGGAAGCGTTGACGAGCCCGGCGATGGCGCCGGTGATGTAGCGCGCGGTGACCGGCGTGCCGTCGAAGTGCAGCACCCGCACCAGCTTGGCGGGGTCCACCTCGCACTCGTTGATCAGCAGCTGGCGCATCTGCGCGTCGCGGTTCTGCTCGACCACGAAGATGCGGTCGTGCCGCGCGATGAAATCCTCCACCTCGTCGCTGAACGGGAAGCCGCGCAGGCGCATCGCATCCACGTGGACGCCCTGCGCCTCGAGCGTTCCCAGCGCCTCGTTCATCGCCGGCGTGGTCGAGCCGTAGTACAGCACGCCCAGGTTGGTCGGCTTGGCCGCGTCGCGGCGCACCGGCGCCGGCACCAGGCGCTTGGCGGTTTCCCACTTCAGCAGCAGGCGGTTGACGTTGTCGACGTAGGTGGCGCCGTCCTCGCTGTATTTCGCGAAGCGGTCCTTGGTGGTGCCGCGGGTGAAATAGGCGCCGCGGGTGGCGTGCGTGCCCGGGTAGGTGCGGTACGGGATGCCGTCGCCGTCCACGTCCAGGTAGCGGCCGAACTGCTTGCCGGACTCCAGGTCCGCGGCGCTCATCACCTTGCCGCGGTCGAGCTGGCGCGAATCGTCCCAGGCGAACGGCCGGCACAGCCAGTCGTTCATGCCGATGTCGAGGTCCAGCATGACGAAGATCGGCGTCTGCAGGCGGTCGGCGAGGTCGAACGCCTGCGCGCCCATCTCGAAGCATTCGGCCGGGTCTTCCGGGAAGACCATCACGTGCTTGGTGTCGCCGTGCGAGGCGTAGGCGCAGGACACCAGGTCCGCCTGCTGCGTGCGCGTCGGCATGCCGGTGGAAGGCCCGCCGCGCTGCACGTTGAACAGCACCGCCGGCACCTCGGCGAAATACGCCAGGCCGATGAATTCCTGCATCAGCGAGATGCCCGGCCCCGAAGTGGCGGTGAACGCGCGCGCGCCGTTCCAGGCCGCGCCGATCACCATGCCGATGGAGGCCAGCTCGTCCTCGGCCTGGATGATGGCGTAGCGCGCCTTGCCGTCGGCCTCGTGGCGGAAGCGCTTGCAATAGCGCATGAACGCCTCGGCCAGCGAAGTCGAGGGCGTGATCGGGTACCAGGCGGCGACGGTGGCGCCGCCATACACCGCGCCCAGGCCGGCGGCGCTGTTGCCGTCGATGAAGATGCGGTCGCCGACGGCGTCGGTGTGCTCCACCTTCAGGCCGATCTGCGGCAGGTGGTCGCGCGCGTAGTCGCGGCCCATGTGCAGGGCCTGGATGTTCGGCGCGATCAGCTTGTCCTTGCCCTTGAACTGCTCGCCCAGCAGCTGCTCGATGACGCCCAGGTCGATGCCGAGCAGCCAGGCCAGCGCGCCGACATAGATGATGTTCTTGAACAGCTGGCGCTGGCGCGCATCCTTGTAGGCCTGGTTGCAGATCTGCGTCAGCGGCAGGCCGACGATGTTGATGTCGTCGCGGAATTTCGACAGCGGCAGCGGCTTGGTCGAGTCGTAGAACAGGTAGCCGCCCGGGTCGATCGAGGCGATGTCGGCGTCCCAGGTCTGCGGGTTCATCGCCACCATCAGGTCCACGCCGCCGCGGCGGCCGAGGTGGTTGGCGCCGGACACCCGCACCTCGAACCAGGTCGGCAGCCCCTGGATGTTGGACGGGAAGATGTTGCGCGAGGCGATCGGCACGCCCATGCGCAGGATCGACTTGGCGAACAGCTGGTTGGCGCTGGCCGAACCGGAGCCGTTGACGTTGGCGAACTTGACTACGAAGTCGTTGACGCTGGTTATTGGCTTCGGCATGCGGGGCCTGCGTGAGTCATTTCAAGAAGGTATTTCTGCATGTCCCAGGCTCCGGTCGGGCAGCGCTCGGCGCACATGCCGCAATGCAGGCAGACGTCCTCGTCCTTGACCATCACGCGCTCGGTCTTGAGCGCGGACGATACGTACAGCGCCTGGGTCGCGTTCGGTGCCGGCGCGGTCAGGCGCGTGCGCAGATCTTCCTCGGTTCCGTTGGCGGTGAATGTGATGCAGTCCTCGGGACAGATGTCGGTGCAGGCGTCGCACTCGATGCACAGCGCGGGCGTGAACACCGTCTGCACGTCGCAGTTCAGGCAGCGTTCCGCCTCCTTGTAGCCGAGCTTGGAATCGAAGCCGAGCTCGACTTCCAGGCGCACGTCCTTGAGCGCCACTTCCTTCGGCCGCAGCGGCACCACGCTGCGCGCGTCGTTGGAGATGTCGTTGTCGTAGCTCCACTCGTGGATGCCCATCTTCTGGCTGGCCAGGGTCACCATGGGCGGCGGGCGCTGCGACACGTCCTGGCCGTTGCAGTACTTGTCGATCGACACCGCGGCGTCGTGGCCGTGCGCCACCGCCCAGATGATGTTCTTGGGGCCGAACGCGGCGTCGCCGCCGAAGAACACTTTCGGCAGGGTGGACTGCATGGTCTTGGCGTCGACCACCGGCATGTCCCACTTGTCGAATTCCAGGCCGATGTCGCGCTCGATCCAGGGGAAGGCGTTTTCCTGCCCCACCGCTACCAGCACGTCGTCGCACTCGAACACCTGGTCCGGCTCGCCGGTGGGCTTGAGCGAGCGGCGGCCCTTGGCGTCGTACTGCGCGGCGACCTTCTCGAACTTGACCCCGGTCAGGCGGCCGTTGGTGTGCAGGAACTCCTTGGGCACGAGGTAGTTGAGGATGGGAATGTCCTCGTGCATGGCGTCCTCCTTTTCCCAGGGCGACGCCTTCATCTCCTCGAAGCCGCTGCGCACGATCACCTTGACGTCCTCGCCGCCGAGGCGGCGCGAGGTGCGGCAGCAGTCCATCGCGGTGTTGCCGCCGCCGAGCACGATCACGCGCTTGCCGATCTTGTCGACGTGGCCGAACGACACGCTGGACAGCCAGTCGATGCCGATATGGATGTTGGCGGCGGCTTCCTTGCGGCCCGGCAGCTCCAGCTCGCGGCCGCGCGGCGCGCCGGAGCCGACGAACACGGCGTCGTAGCCTTCGGCCAGCAGCGCCTTGAGGCTGTCTACCCGCTGGCCCAGCCGCAGCTCGATGCCCAGGCCGAGGATGTAGCCGACTTCCTCGTCGATCACCGATTCGGGCAGGCGGAAGCGCGGGATCTGGCTGCGGATCATGCCGCCGGCCTTGGGGTCGGCGTCGTACAGCACGACCTCGTAGCCGTGCGGCGCCAGGTCGCGCGCCACCGTCAGCGAGGCCGGGCCGGCGCCGATCAGCGCCACGCGCTTGCCGTTGCGTACCTCGGGAACCTTCGGCAGCCGCGCGCGGATGTCGTCCTTGTTGTCGGCGGCGACGCGCTTGAGGCGGCAGATCGCCACCGGCTCTTTCTCGACACGGCCGCGGCGGCAGGCCGGCTCGCATGGCCGGTCGCAGGTGCGTCCCAGAACCCCCGGAAACACGTTGGAGGTCCAGTTGACCATGTAGGCGTCGCTGTAGCGGCCGGCCGCGATCATGCGGATGTATTCCGGTACCGGCGTGTGGGCGGGGCAGGCCCACTGGCAATCTACGACCTTATGAAAATACTCAGGCGCCCCAATATCGGTTGGATCCAACCCGTCTTCTCCTCCGCCTCGCTAGGGTCTGTCGACCATGGAAAAACGGCCCATGTCCCGGGCCATCCGGCCGGGTGGGCCCGGCTCTGCGGTTGCGAAAAGCCGACGAAAAGGCGTGCGTGCGCGGGGCATGGAACCACAAGGCCGACCGCGCCGCTGGAGCCAGGTCCAGCATGCCTGATCGGGCCCGCCCACTGCGCACATCCCGGAGCGCGTCTGAATCACGACGCACGTTTCACGGTTCATCGTTCGCATAGCATGGGGCGCGATTATACGCCGCCGAACGAACAAGTGTAGTAGGACGGTTACCTCGCCGGAAAGGTCTGGGAGCGGAACTGGGCCTGGGCCGGGAGAGCCCGCCGCACGCGCCGTGTGCCGGCTTGTTGCACCGTAACGCGGCGGTCTCTTCCCTCACCCCACCACCCGCTCCGCGGGTGGTTCCCCCCCTCTCCCGCGGAGCGGGAGAGGGACGTGAGTCGGCGGCGAAGCCGCCGGTTCCTGGGTGGGGCGGTGCAAAGCGGCCGGCGCTCGGCCAAGATAGCGGATTACCCGCAATTCTTCGCTTATTCCAAAAGAGGAGCATCCCACGATGGCAAGCCTGTTCGACATCGCCGGCAAGACGGCCCTGGTCACCGGCGGCGTAAACGGCCTGGGCCGCATGATCGCCGACGGCCTGCTGCGCGCCGGCGTCAAGGTCTACGTGACCTCGCGCAAGGCCGCCGAGGCCGACAAGGCGCAGCGCGAAATGAGCCAGATCGGCCAGTGCGTGGCGCTGGTCGCCGACCTCGCCAGCGCGGAAGCCGCGGTGGCCCTGGCCAACGAGCTCAAGGCACGCGAGCCGGCCCTGCACATCCTGGTCAACAACGCCGGGCGCACCTGGGGCGCACCGCTGGAGTCGTTCCCGGACAAGGCCTGGCCGCAGGTGCTGACGATCAACGTACAGGTGCCCTTCACCCTGGTGCGCGAGCTGCTGCCGCTGCTGCGCGCCGCCGGCGCATCGGGCGACCCGGCGCGCGTGATCAACATCGGCTCGGTCGCCGCCATCGCGGTGGAGCCGCTGTCGGCCTACTCGTACGCCGCCAGCAAGGCCGGCATCCACCAGCTCACGCGCGTGATGGCGGCGGACCTGGCGCACGAGAACATCACCGTCAACGTGATCGCGCCGGGCTTCTTCCCGACCAAGATGATGGCGCACATTAACAACGTCGACGAGGAGCGCGAAAAGCTGCTATCGCGCATCCCGCTCAAGCGCCTGGGCACGCCCGACGACGTGGCGGGCCTGTGCATCTTCCTGTCGTCGCGCGCCGGCAGCTATTTCACCGGCGCGGAACTGGTCATCGACGGCGGCCTCGCCAACTGCCGCTGAGCCGCCCCGTCGGGCGGCGTTCAGGCGGCCGGCCGGAACGCAAAACCCGAGCACGCGGCACGCCACGCCGTGCATACTGGCGCTCCAAGCCAGCCGGAAACTCAGCGGCATCGTGCACAGGGCATAAGGACCGTTCGGCGTGACCCCCGAAAGCGTGGCCGAGCCTGCGAAACGCAAACACGAGTACCCGACCGCTTCCTGGCGCGTGGAGGCCGACGGCGATGCGGCCCGCCTGGTCCTGTCGGGCGGATGGAAACTGTCCGGCGGCGTCCCTGAAACCGCGGAACCGGCCGCGCGGATCCGCGCACTGGGGAAGCCCTCGGTACGGGTGGACGTGAGCCGGGTCGAGTCCTGGGACAGCACCCTGCCCGCCTTCCTGACCGCGCTGTCGGAATGCGGCGCCGGCTGGCGGCTCGACTTCGACGGCCTGCCCGGGGAGCTCGCCACCCTGCTCGCCCTGGCGCGGGCGCAGCCCGGCCAGGGCGCGCCCGCCGCCGGCGCGCCCCGCGGCCTGCTGCAGCGCCTGGGCGAAGCGGCCAGCGCCGACTACCGGGCGACGGCGGCATTCTGCGCCCTGCTGGGCGAAGTGCTGCTGGCCGCACTGCGGATGGCGGCCGGCCGCGCCAAGTTCTATCGCGAGGATGTCTGGACGGTGATCCAGAACTGCAGCGCGGACGCCCTGCCGATCGTCAGCGTGGTCAACCTGCTGGTCGGCGCCATCATGGCGTTCGTCGCCGCGGTGCAATTGGCGTCATTCGGCGCGGGGATGCTGGTGGCCGACGGCGTCGCCATCGCCGAAGTGCGCGAAATGGCCGCGGTGATCACCGCGGTGGTGCTGTCGGGACGCACCGGGGCGGCGTTCGCCGCGCAGCTGGCGGCCATGCAGGGCAACGAGGAAATCGACGCGCTGGCGACGATGGGCGTGCGCCCGGAGGAATACCTGGTGCTGCCCCGCGTGCTGACGCTGTCGGTGATGACGCCGCTGCTTTATCTCTACGGCTGCGCCGTGGGCATCTGCGGCGGCATGGTGGTTTCGACCCTGATGATGGACGTATCCACCCGCCTCTATTACGACCGCACCGTCGGCGCCCTCACGGCGACGAATTTCCTGCTCGGCGCGGTCAAGAGCGTGATCTTCGGCGCGCTGGTGGCGCTGTTCGGCTGCTACTACGGGCTGCGTGCGCAGCGCAACGCCGCCGCGGTGGGCCAGGCGACGACTTCGGCGGTGGTTTCCGGCATCGTCGGCGTGATCGCCATCGACGCCGTCTTTGCGGTCTGCGCCAACGCGCTCGGATGGTGAGGGCCGCGCCGGCGCAGCCGACGCCTTGCCGCCGCGCGGGCGGCGGCGCAGCGCTGCGCGCATGAACGCCGCTGCCGGCGCCAGGACGGCCGCGGACGACGCGGTGCTGTGCCGGGTCGAGGGGCTGACCATGGCCTTCGGCGCGCGGCTGATCCAGGAACAGGTCGACTTCGCCGTGCGGCGGGGCGAAATCTTCGTGATCCTGGGCGGCAGCGGCTGCGGCAAGAGCACGCTGCTCAAGCACCTGATCGGCCTGATCGAGCCGGTGCGCGGGCGCATCCGCTACGACGGCGTGGATTATTGGGACAGCCCGCCGGAAACGCGGGACGGGATACGCCGCCGCTTCGGCATCATGTTCCAGAGCGGCGCGCTGTTTACGGCGATGACGCTGGCCGAAAACGTGGCCCTGCCGCTGCAGCTCTACACCAGGCTGCGCCCGGCCGAGATCGCCGGCCTGGTGCGCTACAAGCTCGGGCTGGTGGGGCTGCGCGGCTCCGAGGAGTACTACCCGGCCGAGCTCAGCGGCGGCATGCGCAAGCGCGCCGCCCTGGCGCGCGCGCTGGCGCTGGACCCCGACCTGCTGTTCCTCGACGAGCCCTCGGCCGGGCTGGACCCGATCAGCTCGCGGCGGCTGGACGACCTGGTGCTGGAACTGCGCGACGGCACCGGCGCCTCGTTCGTGATCGTCACGCACGAGCTGCCCAGCCTCATGCGGCTGGGCGACAACGGCATCTTCCTCGACGCGGAGAGCAAGGTGCCCATCGCCTACGGCGCGCCGCGGACCATGCTGGAGCGCTGCCCGCATCCAACGGTGCAGGCATTCTTGAAGCGCGAATCGCAGATCGACGAGCCGGGAACCTGACGATGAAACGAGCCAATCCATCCCTGATCGGAGCCTTCGTGCTCGGCGCATTTGCGCTGCTGGCACTGGCCGTGCTGCTGCTGGGCGGCGGCAGCCTGTTCACCTACAAGCAGAGGGCCGTGATCTACTTCGACGGCTCGGTCAACGGGCTGTCGGTCGGCTCGCCGGTCAGCTTCCGCGGCGTGCGCGTCGGCACCGTCGACCGCATCCAGATCCGGCTCGACAAGGACTCGCTGGTCGCCAAGATTCCGGTGTTCATCAGCATCGAGCCGGGCCAGATCGAGGTGCTCGGCGGCGGCGGCCTGGCGGACCTGGCCTTCCGCAGCTTCATCGACCGCGGCCTGTGCGCCAAGCTGGCCATGCAGAGCTTCGTGACCGGGCAGCTGGGCATCGACCTGGACATGCTGCCCGAAGGCGTGCACCGGCCTCCGGCCAGTACGCAGGGCATACCCGAAATCCCCGCCGTCAAATCCGATTTCGACGTGCTCAGGGACCAGCTCACCCAGGTGCACATCAGCCAGCTGGTGGAGGAAATGCGCAGCACCTTGCAGGCGATGCACACGCTGGCGCAGACCGCCAACGACACCCTGGCCGGGGTGCGCGGCGATCTGCAGGCGACCGCCGCATCCGCGCACCGCGCCACCGACCATCTCGACGCGACGATCGGCAGGCTGCAGACCGAATCGACGCGCACACTGGACGCGTTCACCCGCCTGTCGGAAAACCTCGACCGCCAGGTGGACACCCTGTCGCCGCAGCTGCAGGGCACGCTCGCCGCGGCGCAGGCCGCGATGAAGAACGCCAATGCCTCGCTGGCGAACCTCTCCGACATGACCGCCCCCGGCGCGCAGGTGCGCAGCGACCTGGAAAGCTCGACGCGCGACCTGGCGGCCGCCGCCGACTCGCTGCGCAGCTTCGCGGAAACGGTCGAGCGCAACCCGCAGGTCCTGCTCACCGGCAGGCACAAGCCATGACGATCCGCCGCATTCGCACCCTGAACCGCCGGCTTGCCGCGGGCGTCCTCGCCGGCCTGGCCGTACTCGCGGCATGCGCTCCCGGCGCTCCGGAGCCACGGCTGATGCTGCTGAGCAACGATGCGCCGCCGGCCGCGGTGGTGCCGGCGGCGCGGCCGCGGCTGACGATCCGCGGCGTCCGCCTGCCCGACTACCTCGACCGGCGCGCGGTGATGTACCGGGCCTCTTCGTCGGAGCTCAAGGCCTTCCCCGACGCCGTCTGGGCCGAGCGGCCCGGCCCGGCCATCACGCGCTGGCTGGCCCAGGAGCTTGCCGCCCGGCTGCCGGAGTACGACGTCCGCTCGTACAGCAGCGGCAACGTGCCGGGTTATGTCCTGGAGACCGAGCTGGCCTGTTTCGAAGCCGTTGCGCCGTCCTCGCTGTGCCTGCGCGGCACCTGGCGGATCGCCGACAATGCCGCCTGGGGCGGCGCGCTGGACATCCAGGCGCCGCTGGCCGAGTTGAGCCCCGATGCGGCGGTGGAAGCGATGAAGTCGGCCTTGAAGGATGCCGCCGGCCAGATCGCGGCGCGGGTGCGCAGCCTGCCGCCGCCGGCCGCAAGCGGCAATCGCTGAGCGCATCCGCAGGCGCGGCGTGAGCAGCCACTCCATGAATGTCGTTGCCGTTCCAGGCGGTGCCGCACCGGCCGGGCCACCCTGCTCTACAATTCACGCCGCATCGTCGAATGGCGGATGGCGCAAATGAGCGAGCGGCAAGGCGGCAATATTTCGATGCACGGCTCCGCCGCCTCGCACGAGGCGCTGATCCGCGACCAGTTCAGCCGCCAGGCCGAGCTGTTCGCGCGCTCGCCGGAGCTGCACGGCGACGCCCAGATCCGCCTGCTGGTGGAAGCCGCCCGGCCGCGGCCGGGCGACGCCGCGCTCGACGTCGCCTGCGGGCCGGGCACGGTGGTCGCCGCCTTCGCCGCCCGCGTGCGGCTGGCGGCGGGCCTGGACGCCACCGAGGCGATGCTCGAGCAGGCCCGCGCGCTGGCCCGCGAGCGCGGCTTGAGCAACGTGGAGTGGCAAGCGGGCGACGTCTACCGCCTGCCGTTCGCCGACGCCGCGTTCGACATCGTCAGCTGCCGCTTCGCGATCCACCATTTCCAGGACCCCGCCGCGGCGGTGGCGGAAATGGCGCGCGTATGCCGGCCGGGCGGCCGCATCGTGCTGTGCGACGGCGTGGCTTCCTCCGATCCGGCCAAGGCCGCCGCGTTCAACGCCATGGAGCGCCACCGCGACCCCTCCACCGCCGAGTTCCGCACCTTGCGCTTCCTCGCCGGGCTGTTCACCGGCGCCGGGCTGCCGCCGCCGGAGGTCGTCCCCTTCCAGGTCGCCTACGAGCGCGAACGCATGATCGCGCAGTCGTTTCCCGTCGACGACGACCGCGGGCGCCTGCGGCAGATGATCGACGGCCTGATCGCCGGCGACGCGATGGACGTGGGCAGCGTCGCCGGCGGCATTACTTTCATCTATCCTGCCGCGGTGCTCGCCGCCACCCGCCCCTGAACCGCGGCGGCGCGCAGCGCGCGGCGACGCGCGCCGGGCGTGCGGCCCAATCCCTGCCGCCTCCGGGCGCCCGGCTCCGGCAGGCGGCTCAGAGACTGCGCGCGATCAGCTCACGCATGATCTCCGAGGTGCCGCCGTAGATGCGCTGCACGCGCGCGTCGGCATAGAGCCGGCAGATCTCGTACTCGCGCATGAAGCCGTAGCCGCCGAAGAACTGCAGGCACTGGTCCACCACGCGGCCCTGCATCTCGGTGCACCACAGCTTGGCCACCGAGGCGTCGTGCGCGCTCAGCGCGCGGCGGTCGTGCCGTTCCAGGCACTGGTCGACGAAGGCCCAGCCGACCGACAGGTCGGCCTTCAGGTCGGCCAGCTTGAAGCGGGTGTTCTGGAACTCGCCGATGGCCTTGCCGAAGGCCTTGCGCTGCCGCACGTATTCGCAGGTGAGGTCGAAGGCGCGCTGGGCGGCGGCGATCGAGCCCACGGCGATGGTCAGGCGCTCCTGCGGCAGCTCGGTCATCAGCGCGGCGAAGCCGCCGCCCTCGGCGCCCAGCACGTTGGCGGCAGGCACTGCCACCTCGTCGAAAAACAGCTCGGAGGTGTCGCCGGACAGCTGCCCGAGCTTGTCCAGCTTGCGGCCGCGCCGGAAGCCGGGGCGGTCGGCTTCCACCAGCACCAGGCTCAGGCCCTTGGCCCCGGGCGCGTCGTTGGTACGCGCCACCACGATTACCAGGCCGGCATTCTGGCCGTTGGAAATAAACGTCTTCTGCCCGCTGACCACGTAGCCGTCGCCGCGCGGCACCGCGCGGGTGCGGATGCCCTGCAGGTCGCTGCCGGCGCCGGGCTCGGTCATCGCCACGGCGCACACCGTTTCGCCGCTGACCATGCGCGGCAGCCAGCGCTGCTTCAGTTCCTCGCTGCCGTAATGCAGCACGTAACCCGAGCAGACGTCGCTGTGCACCTGCACGTTTCCCTGCGGCCCGCCGAAGCCGGAATAGGCCAGCTCCTCGGTGATCACCGCATGGTGCCGGAACGTGCCGCCGGCACCGCCGTAGGCTTCCGGCACCTGCGGGCACAGCAGCCCCGCCGCCCCGGCCTTCAGCCAGAAGCCGCGGTCGACGATGCCTTCGCTCTCCCAGCGCGGGAAATTCGGCGCCACCTCGGCGGCGATGAACGCGCGCACGGCTTCGCGCAGCAGAGCGTGCTCCGAGTCGTAGACTTCGCGGTGCGGCAGCATCGGGGTTTCTCCGTGGCCGCGCTAGGCGGCCAGCTCGTTGAGCGGGACGGCTGGATCGGCCAGCCGCGCCGCGGGCACCGTCTTGCCCGAGCCGATGAGCTTGCGGCCGGCCATGAACGCCTGCGGCTGGTTGACCGCCTCGACGCAGGTCACGCGGCCCTGGCTCAGGTGGAACACTGCAAATTTGGCCGCAAACTCGGCCCCGGCGCCTTCCGGCTGGCCGCGGATCACCACCTCGTCCACCGCGACCGGCAGGCCGGCCATCTGCAGCTTGAGGTCGTACTGGTCGGACCAGAACCATGGCACTTCCGGCGGGCCCGGCTCGCGGCCGGCGATGGCGGCTGCCACCAGCCGCGCCTGCTCCAGGCTGCTGGGCACGCTTTCCAGGCGCAGCGCGGTGCCGTACAGCGGATGCGGCCGCCGTGCCACGTCGCCGATGGCGAAAATGTGCGGATCGGAGCTGCGGCAATCCGCGCCCACGCACACGCCGTTGTCGCAGGCCAGCCCGGCCGCTTCGGCCAGGGCGGTGGCCGGCACCGCGCCGATGCCCACCAGCACGCTATCGCAGGCAAAGCGCCGGCCGTCGGCCAGGCGCACGGCCTCGGCGCGACCCTGGCCCTCGACGGCCGTAATCGACGCATCGACCACCACCGTGACGCCGCGCGCCTCGTGGTAGCGATGCAGGAACTGCGAGATCGGCGCGCTCGCCACGCGCTCCAGCAGGCGCGGCGCCTTTTCCAGCACCACCACCTCGGCGCCCAGGTCGCGCGCGGTGGCGGCGCACTCCAGGCCGATGAAGCCGCCGCCTACGATCACCAGGCGCTTGCCTGGCGCCAGCGCGGCGCGCAGTTTTTCCGCGTCCGGCAATGCGCGCAGCGCCAGCACGTTGCCCAGGCCGGCCGCGACCAGCGGCAGCGCCCGCGGATACGACCCGGTGGCCAGCACCAGCTCGTCGTAGCCGAGCTGCTCGCTGTTGCTCAGCCGCACCTGCCGCGCCGCGGTATCGATGCCTTCCGCGCGCAGGCCGCTGCGCAGCTCGATCTTCTGCTCGGCGTAGAACGACGCCGGCCGCATGGCCAGCTTGTCCAGGGTGGTCTCGCCCTTCAGCCAGGCCTTGGACAGGGGCGGCCGCTGGTATGGGATGCCGGCCTCGTCGCCGACCAGGACGATGCTGCCGGCAAAGCCGAACTGCCGCAGAAACGCGACCAGCTGCGCGCCGCCGTGGCCGGCGCCGATCACCACCACGCGCCGCGGCGCGTCCCCGGCTGCCTGGGTCATGGCCGGGCCGCCGTCATCGGGTAAAGCGGCATGTCAGAGCGCCTCCGCGGCGCTGACGACCGGCCGGCTCTCGCGCGTGCCGTGCATGCGCTTGTCCGGCGCAGACGGGTCGTTCGGCGAAATCTCCACGCGGTCCGCGTGCACCGCCAGCAGCGTGCCGACGAATGGAAAATCGCCGAACCGCTCCGGCACGCGATAGCTCACCACGTCGCCGGCCTTGAACGTGGCCGGGTCGAAATTGAAGGCGAACGGGCAGGCCTCGCCCGCATTACCGAGATCACGCATCGTTCAGGTTCCCCGATGGATGGACTGGGATTTTGCTCTCCGCGGTCAGTGCTGGCCGCTGGGCAGCCGCAACACCAGCCCGTCGAGCTCCTCGGTGAGCGCGATCTGGCAGGCGAGCCGGCTGTTGTCCGCCGCACCGTCCGTGACCGACAGCATATCGCGCTCCACGCCTTCCCGCGCCGCGCCGGTCTTGCCCAGCCAGGCGCGGTCGACGTAAACGTGGCAGGTGCCGCAGGCGGCCATGCCGCCGCAATCGCCGTCGATGCCCGGCACGTTGTTGCGCACCGCCGCTTCCATCGCGGACAGCCCGTTTTCGGCGTCGACCACGTGCTCCGCGCCGTCGCTGGAAATGTAGGTGATTTTAGGCATGCTGTAGTTCCTGCTTGAATTGGATGTGGATGGCGGCGGGCCCTGCGGGCTCGCCGGTTTCCTCAGGCGTGCAGCCGCACCGGCAGGTCGACGAACCCGCGGATCAGGTTGGAAGGCACGCGCACCGGCTCGCCCACCACCTCGACGCGCGAGAAACGCTCGAGCACCTCTTCCCACAGGATGCGCAGCTGCAGCTCGGCCAGGCGGTTGCCGAGGCAGCGGTGGATGCCGAAGCCGAACGACAGGTGATGGCGCGCGCGCGGCCGGTCGACGATGAATTCCTCCGGCCGCTCGATCACCTCCTCATCGCGGTTGCCGGAGATGTACCACATGGCCACCTTGTCGCCCTTGCGGATGCGCTTGCCGCGGAACTCGACGTCCTCCAGGGCGGTGCGGCGCATGTGCAGGATCGGCGTCTGCCAGCGCACGATCTCGGAAACCATGTTCGGCACCAGCGAGCGGTCCGCCCTGGCCTTGGCGTATTCGCCCGGGTACAGGTGCTGCGCCAGCACGCCGCCGGACATCGAGTTGCGCGTGGTGTCGTTGCCGCCGACGACGAGCAGCACCACCGTGCCGAGGAACTCCTCCGCGCTCAGGTTCTGCATCGCCGGCGAGTGCGCCAGCATCGAGATGAGGTCCGGCCGCGGCGGCTGCCTGCTGCGCTGGTTCCACAGGTCGCGGAAGCAGGCCTCGCATTCGCGCAGCTCCTTTTCGCGCTGCTCCCAGGTGTCGATCACGCCGGTGCCCGGCGAGGCGGTCACCACGTCCGACCAGCGGGTCAGCCGGCGCCGCTCCTCCAGCGGGAAGTCGAGCAAGGTGGCCAGCATCAGCGTGGTCAGCTCGATGGAGACGCGATCCACCCAGTTGAACGCCTCCCCCACCGGCAGGCCGTCGAGCACGTGCTGCGTGCGCTTCCGGATGGTCGACTCCAGCCTTGCCAGGTTCTGCGGCGCCACGATCGGGCTCACCGCCATGCGGTGGATGTCGTGCCTGGGCGGATCCATGCCCAGGAAGTTGGGCAGGAAAATGCCGCCGTTGACCGGGTTGAGCGTGGCGTCGTCGAGCACGAAGCTGCCGACGCTGGCGTCCGAGGAAAACACCTTGTGGTTGGTGTCGATCGCCACGATGTCGTTGAAGCGCGTCACCGACCAGTACGGGCCGTACGCGCTGCGCGCGCAATAGTGCACCGGGTCTTCCCGCCGCAGGCGCGCGAAGTACGGGTGCGCCGCGTCGCGCACGTAGAGGTCGGGCGCGCTGACGTCGATCTCGTCCAACGGGATGGTGCGCGCGCGCTCGGAATCTGCTGCCGGTGTCGCCATGTCTGCCTCCTGCCTGGGGCGGCCACGCCGCCCGTGGTTGACTCGTTTCGACCATCTATTGTGTATTTAGTCAATAACGATAAACTGGCAGATATTGTGTCTTTAGTCAATAGCGAACTTGACCGCGGCCGCGCAGTCGTGCGAAAACGGGCCCGCGCCGCAACAACCAGACCGAGCCGCGCACCCATGAGCATGCAATCGACCGCCCCGGCACCGCCCGCAAAAGCGCTGCGCACCCGGCTGCCGCCGGACCAGCGCAGGGCGCAGCTGCTGCGCTGCGCGATCGGCGCCTTCGCCGAGCACGGGGTGGCCCGCGCCACCCATTCGCACGTGGCCGAGCGCGCCGGCGTGTCGGTGTCGGCGGTGCACTCCTACTTCCGCGCGCGCGAAGACCTGGTGGCGGCGACGCTCGACGAGGTCGAAGCCATCCTGATGAGGATCATCCTGGACCTGCCGGTGGAAAAGCTGTCGGTGCGCGAGGCGCTGTCGATGATGGCCGAGGGCTTCGACCGCGCCGCGCGCGAGGATTCCGACGTGATCAAGGTGTGGCTGGACTGGAGCACCGGCTTCCGCGCCGACGTCTGGCCGCGCTACCTGCGCATGCAGGAGCGGCTGCTCGCCGTCGTGCACCGGGTGCTGGCGCGCGGCAAGCGGCAGGGCGCCCTCTCCGGCCAGCTCAACACGAAAGCGGCGGCGCGGCTGTTCGTGGGCGGCGGGCACTCGGTGGCGCTGAGCCGGCTGGAAGGCGCGACCGAGCAGGAAATCAGGGTCCTGGTCGGCCACCTGGTTGAAAGCGTGGCCGGCATCGGCCGGGGCGGCATGAGCCAGGCGGGCCGCGGCTGAGCCTGGGCATCGAATCGCAGGATGCCGGATCCCCGAAGCCGGCGCAGACGCTGGCCGCAGCTTCGGCTTTGCAGCGGAGCTTCAAGCCGGCCCGCGGGGCGCACCGCTGCCGGTGCGCCCCGCGCCGACGCTCAGGAAACGCGCGCGATGAACTTGCGCAGGTCCTCGTTGAACACCGCCGGCTTTTCGAGTTGGCAGAAGTGGCCGACGTCCTTGTAGATCTTGATTTCGGAATTCGGGATGCGCGAGGCCAGGAACTTGTTGTGCGCCACGGTCGTCGCGCCGTCTTCCTCGCCGGCGATGATCAGGGTGGGCTGCTTGATGTCCTTCAGCCGGTCCGAGATGTTCCAGTTGAACACGCCGTTGGGGTCGGCCACGCTGGCCCAGAACACCCCTTCGTTGAAATTGCTTTCGGTGCGGAAGCAGCCTTCCATGAAAGCGAGGATTTCAGGACGTTCGGCCTTGGACTTCGCCGAGACGGCCGAGGCGAGCAAGGCGCTGAACACGCCCTTCCAGTCCTTCTGCATGGCTTCGGCCACTTCCGGCGGCGTGTCCGCTCCCAGGTTGGTGCCGCTGCTCAGGATCAGGTTGCCGATCACGCGCTTGGGCGCGTCCAGGCTGGCCTGCATGGCGATCATGCCGCCGATCGAATTGCCCACCAGCACCGCACGCTCGATGCCCGCGTCGTCCAGCGCGGCGACGACGTCCGCCGCCATCTCGCCGATGCCATAGCCGCCGGCCGGCTTGTCCGACTGGCCGTGGCCGCGGTGATCCATGATCAGGCAGCGGTGCCGCTGCGCGAACTCGGGGACCTGGAACGCCCAGATGTAGTGGTTGGTGGTCCACGGGTGCAGGAAGACGATGGCCGGCGAGCCCTGGCCGAAGCTCTCGTAAAAAACCTTGACGCCGTTGCGCTGAATATGGGGCATGGTGCGAACCTCTCCTCGTTTCGTTAGTAATGTCGACTGCGATTTTGCATGCCGGCGGCATGACGATGCGCCGGGGTGGATCGGTGGCCGGGGCGGAATCAGACCCCCAAGGCGGTCATGGCCGGCCGTGCCCGTCTCTGGAATCATAAGACCCGGGTAAGCATGATGCCAGCCGGGAGGCTCCGCGCGATTGGTTGCCGCATCCGTCACGGCCGACGCCGGAGGCCGCGGAGGTGGCCGCTGCGCCCGGGAGGTATTATGGCTGCGCCGCCCATCCGATGCCCGGGGAACCCGGCTGGTCGGGCTACATGCGAGCCGGTTGATCGGAACATGGCAAGGCGTGTCGCAAAGGCGGCCGGCGTTCTGGTGCAGAATTGGATACGAAAGTCCATCGAGCAACAGCGACAGCACCGCAATGCCCAACCTTCCGCCCTCGCAACTGCAGTCGATGCTCGGTCATCTCGACCAGGCGCTGTACAACCATGAGCAGTGGTACAAGAACGTCA
>JADHNH010000024.1 GCA_016779605.1 Nevskia sp.
GCCTCGATTTCCTTGCGGTTGTCCTGCGCGGCGACCTCGGCGCGCTGCATGTGCTCGCGCAGCACGTCGAGGTCCGCTTCGAGCCGGTTCCAGCGATCCCGCAGCTCGGCCTGCAGCAGCCGGGCCTGCAGCGCCAGCTCGTCGCGCAGCAGCAAGAGCGCCTGGTAATCGTTGTGGAGTGCGTTGGCGAGGCGTGACATGGCGGGTGCTCCGTTGAAATCGTTCGCAGAGTATCCGCCGATGGCGTGACGGCAGTGTTGACCTGCGTCAACGGCAATGACGATACGCCTCAGTGCGCGATCAGCACCGGCAGCTCGCCGCCCGCTAGCGCGGCCTGGGTGCAGCCGCCGAACAGCAGCTCGCGGGTGGGGCCGCGGCTGTAGCCGCCCATCACCAGCAGGTCGGCACCGCATTCGACGGCGGCGGACCACAAGGTATCCATGATCGAGCAGCTGCCGCTGCCCACGCACTTGGCGGCGGCATCGATGCCGTGCCAGCCGAGATGGGCCTGGGCGGCCTGCAGCGAGGCCTGCGCCGCGCCGTTGGCTTCCTCCACGGCGACCAGCACCACCTTGCGCGCCTGCCTCAGCAGCGGCAGCGCCAGCACCAGGGCGCGGGCCGCCTCTGCGGAGTCCTTCCAGCAGACCATCACGGTGCCGAGCAGCCGTTGCGGCGCCTGCGGCGGCACCAGCAGCACCGGCTGGCCGCCCTGCAGAACGATCCGGGCCAGCAGGTCGCCGGGCACGCCGTCGCCCGGCTGCGGCCGCGCCATCACGACGAGGTCGTTGTGGCGCGCATGGAACACCAGGTTGTCGACCGGCGCGCCGCTGCCCTGCAGCATGCTGGCGCTCACGCCCTGTGGCGACCTGGCGCTGCCGTCGGTCGGCAGCCCGTTGAGCCGGCAGAACTCGGCATAGTGATGCAGCGCCGCCGCCACGCGGGCCTCGCCGCGCTGCGCCAGCTGCTCCATCGCCGAGCGCAACGCCGCCCCGTACAGGTAGGACACCTGCGGCAGGCAGGCGGCGGCCAGGGCGGGGTCGAGAAAATTATGAAAGCACTCGATGTGCGCCTGGAACGGCTGTGCCACCAGCAGCGCGGCGCCGAGCACCGCCTGGTCCGTATCGCCGCCGCCCAGCGGTGCGAGAATGGTCTTGATCATTGGCCAATGGGTTCCTTCAGGAGTGCCGCCGGTGGCCCGCGCTCAGCCCGTCGCCCGGTCGCCGGGCCGCGCCTGCGCGGCGAGGGCAGCGGTTGCGTTGGCGGCGGGCTCGCGCTTCCACAGCCGCGGCGGCTTCAGCGCCAGCACGTCGCAGAACGAGTAGTAGTTGATCCGCTCGATCTTGTTGCCGCGCCGCAGGCGCTGCAGGAACGGGCGCGGCTCGGTGCCGAGCACCAGCAGGTCGATGTGGTGGCCGCCGACGAATTCCGAAACCGCATCCACCGTCGCCCCGGCCAGCCGGTGGCAGTGGTCCAGCGGTACGTGGTGCAGCTCGGCGAAAGTCTCGAACGGGCTGCGCGGCAGCGGCGGCGCGGTGCGGCCCTTGATCGGGTGCCCGTGGCGCATCGGCACGCCGGGCAGCACCAGGTGCGGCTCGGCGTGCAGCAAGTGCACCTCGGCGCCGCCCAGGCTGCCGAAATAGCCGGCGGTGTGCACGATCAGGTTGTTGAAGGCGGCGTCGGAACGGCGCTCGCGGTCGGTATCCACCGCCGCGGCGATGCGCCGCGGCGCGCCGGCGGTTTCGGCGTGCACCAGCAGCAGCGGCGCGGGGCAGGTGCGCAGCAGGATGCGGTCGGCGTCGGCATGCATGCCGGGCAGCGCGGAGCCCCCATGAGCGTCCTTCACCACCAGGTCGGGCCGCAGCTTTTCGACCAGGCCCAGGATCACTTCCTCGGGTTTCGACGACCATACCGCCTCGGTGCTGACGCGCAGCCCCTGGCCGCGCAGCGCGCTGGCTTCCTGCTCGAGCAGCTGCGTGCATTCACCCATGAACCCCTGGCGCGCCGAATCGGTGCCGCGGCGGCTGAGGAATCCGGCTGCCGCGATGGTCCTGGAATAGGCGGCCACGCAGATATGCAGCGCCGCGCCGGTCTTTTCCGCCAGGTAGCGGGCACGCTCGAATGCGGGCGTGCGGCGCGCCGCGGGGTCCGCGAACAGAAGAATCAACTGGTATTTGTGCATGGAAGCCTCCTCGTCCCTTCCGGCAGGATACTTGCTGGCGACTGTAGACAGGCGCGGCGGCGGCCTCCTTGACATAGATCAAGTGCGCAAATTGCCGGCAGGCGCTTGATCCAGGTCAAGGCGCCGCCTTCGGCCGCTGGCCAGACTTCTGCCTGCAACGGGAACATTCGGTTCCGGGAGACGGTCGATGAACAGGCTGGACGATGGTTGGCAGCGGTTGCGGCGGTCGGGACGTGCAGCGGCTGCGCGGCCAGGCCAGGAGGGCATCCGGTGGAACTGAACTGCCCTTACTGCACCAACCCGGTCAAGGTCGACGAGGCCCTGCTCGCCGACGGCGCGGCGGTACGCTGCGAGCACTGCCTCGAAGAGCCCCTCCTGAGCCGCGAGTGGATCGAGCACGAAGGCGGCTATCGCTGGGAGCTGGTCGGCGCCGCCGAGGACGACGACGAGGCCTGAATCCGCGGCCGCGAGTTCGAAAGCGAGGTTTGGCACCATGAGCCTGTCCGCGGATAACACCATTGCGCAGGCACGGGCGCTGGGCCAGAGCATCTGGCTCGACGACCTGCACCGCGGGCTGATCAGCTCGGGCCGGCTCGCCGAAATGGTCGGACGCGAGGGCCTGTCCGGGGTGACGTCCAACCCCGCCATCTTCGAAAAGGCGATCGTCGGCGGCGATCATTACGACGCCGCGATTGCAGAACTGGTGCGCCAGGGGCTCGGCGACGCCGCCGCGATCTGCCAGCGCCTGATGGTGGACGACGTGCGCGACGCCGCCGACATCCTGCGCGGCGTCTACGAGCGCAGCGCCGGCGCCGACGGCTTCGTCAGCCTGGAAGTACCGCCGGCGCTGGCCTACGACGCCGAGGCCACCGTGCGGGAAGCGCGCCGCCTGGCGCGCGCGGTGGACCGGCCCAACCTGATGATCAAGGTGCCGGCCACGCCGCCGGGCCTGCAGGCGATCGAGGCGCTGCTGGGCGAGGGCATCTGCGTCAACGCCACGCTGATCTTCGCGGTGGAGGTTTACCGGCAGGTTGCCGGCGCTTACATGGCCGGCCTGGAGCGGCTTGCCGCGGCCGGCGGCGACCTGCGGCGCATCGCCGGCGTCGCCAGCTTCTTCGTCAGCCGCATCGACACCGCGGTGGACGCGCGGCTGCAAGCGATCATCGCCGCGGCGGGCAGCGAGGTGGCGGCCGAAGCGCTGCGCGCCCTGCCGGGGCGGGCCGCGATCGCCAACGCCCGCATCGCCTACCGGGAATACCAGGCGCTGATCGCCGCGCCGCGCTGGCTTGGCCTTGCCGCCAGTGGTGCCCGGCCGCAGCGGCTGCTGTGGGCCAGCACCGGCACCAAGAATCCGGCCTACAGCAAGACCCTGTACGTCGACGAATTGATCGGGCCGGATACCGTCAACACGGTGCCGGAGGCGACCTACCTCGAGTTCCTGCGACACGGCCGGCCGCGGGCCAGCCTGGCGCAGGACGCGGACGGTGCGCAGCGCCTGGTGGAGCGGCTCGCCGCCGCGGGGATTTCCATGCAGGCCGTGACCGGCCAGCTTCTGGTCGACGGCGTCCGGCTGTTCGCCGAAGCGTACGAGCGACTGCGGGCCTCGGTGGAGCGCAGGCGCGGCGCCGCCGCTGCGGCGCCGGCCGGCACCGGATAGCCCTCGATACATGGCGTTGCGCCTTCCTTGGGCGGCGGCTTGACCTGTATCAATGCTGCACCTGCACAATTACCTGAAACTTAAAAAACATCGACTCGCAGCCTGACCGCGCGGCCTATCGCGGGGCGGCCCGGCGCCAGGGAGCATGGACGTGCGCGGTATCCTCAGGATCGCCTACAAGCTGCTGGTGAACGACGGCTCCAAGTTCGCCGCGCTGCTGGTCGGCATCACCTTCGCGGTGTTCCTAATGGTGCAGATGACCTCGCTGTTCGCCGGCGTGCTCAACCGCGCGTCGGCCACCGTCATCAACGTCGGCGCCAGCATGTGGGTGATGGACCCCGGGGTGCAGACGGTGGCCAACAGCATCCCGATGCCGGACTACGTGCTGGACGCGGTGCGCAGCGCCGAAGGGGTGAAGTATGCGGTGCCGCTGTACTCCGGCAACGGCCTGGTCAAGCTGGCCGACGGCACCTACCAGGCGGTCAACATCCTCGGCCTGGACGATTCCAGCCTGTTCGGCCGCCCGGCGCTGGTGCAGGGCAGCATCCAGGACATCTACGCCGAGAACGGCTTCATCGTGGTGCAGGATTCGGAGTTCCACAAGCTGGAGAACCCGCGCATCGGCACCGAGTTCGAGATCAACAACCACCGCGGCGTCATGGTCGGCATCGCCCAGGTCGCCACCAGCGGGCTGTTCGGCGTGCCGACGCTTTACACCACCTACAGCCGCGCGCTGCAGTACGTCCCGCAGACCAACTTCAGCATCTCCTACATCCTGGTCGAGCCCAAGAGCGCCGCCGAGGTGGCGGGGATCAAGCGCAGCGTGGCCGCGCTGGGCTACGTGGCGCTGACCAAGGACGAGTTCATGGCGCAGATCTCGACGTTCTACAAGTACCAGACCGGGCTCGGCATCAACCTGTTCCTGATGACGGTGATGAGCTTCGTCGTCGGCCTGTCCATTTCCGGGCAGACCTTCTACACCTTCGTGCTGGAGAACCTGGAGAAGTTCGGCGCGCTCAAGGCGATCGGCGCCAAGGGCCACGAGCTGGTGCGGATGATCCTGTTCCAGGCCCTGTTCACCGCCATGACCGGCTATGGCATCGGCGTGGGCATCTGCTCGCTGATGATCGCCCTGGCCAAGCTCAAGGTGCCGGACTACGCCGCCATGATCACCTTCACCAACCTGGCGCTGGCGTTCTTCATGGTGCTGGTGATCGCCGGCATCTCCTCCTACGTGGGCGTGCGCAAGGTGCTGCGCATCGAGCCCTTCGACATCTTCCGCGGGTAGGCCGGCCATGCCGCAGGCGGCGATCAAGGCGACGGGGCTGTCGAAATGGTTCGGCGAGGGCGCCACGCGCACGTTCGCCGTGCGTGAAGTCGGCTTCGAGGCCAGCTTCGGCGAAATCCTCTACATCGTCGGCCCCTCCGGCAGCGGCAAGACCACGCTGCTGAGCGTGATCTCCGGCATCCTGCGGCCCAACGCCGGCAGCGTCAGCATCGAGGGCACCGACATCTGGGCGCTGAGCGACAACGCCATCGCCGAGTTCCGGCTCAAGCGCATCGGCTTCGTGTTCCAGGACTTCCACCTGTTCCCGCGCCTGACCACGGCGGAGAACGTGGCGATCCCGCTGATCCTGAAGAAGCGCGACTGGGACGAGTCCATCGCCGAGGCGAAGAAGTACCTGGACATCGTCGGCCTGAAGAACCGCGCGGACCTGCCGCCGGTGAAGCTCAGCGGCGGCGAGCAGCAGCGCGTGGCGATCGCGCGCGCCATCGTCAGCCAGCCCGACATCCTGATCATGGACGAGCCCACCGCCTCGCTCGACGGCGACACCGGCCGCAACATCGTCGGCTTCGTCCGCAACCAGATCCTCAACGACAAGCGCTGCATCGTGATCGTCACCCACGACGCCCGCATCACCGAGTTCGCCGACCGCATCCTGATGATGGAAGACGGCAGGCTCAAGAGCATCGAAAACGGAAGGAGCCATGAAGAATAGGGTCTTGTTCATCCTCGCCGGGGTCGGGGTGCTGGTCGGGCTGGTCAGCGCCTACCTGTACGCGCAGCAGATTCCGGCGCAGCCGCCGGTGTTCAGCCCGGCGGCCAATCCCTACGGCAAGGGCATTTACGCCGAGGGCATCGTCGAGAGCTACCAGCCGCACGGCGAGAACATCAACATCTATCCGGAGGTGGCGGGCACCGTCACCCGCATCCTGGCGCAAGAGGGGCAGCAGGTGGCGCAGGGCGCGCCGCTGCTCGCCATCGAGGACTCGGTGCAGCGGGCGCTGGTGGAGCAGCAGCGCGCGCAGTCCGAGGCCGCGCTGGCCCTGCTGCAGCAGCTGAAGGCACAGCCGCGGCCGGAAAACCTGGCGGTGGCGCAGGCGCAGATGGACTTGGCCGCCGCCAGCCTGAAGACCGCGCAGGACAGTTACGACAAGCAGCAGCGCGCCTACGGGCTGGAGCCCAAGTCGGTCAGCCGGGACGCGCTGGACACGGCGCGCAACAGCGCCGAGGCGGCGCGCCGCAACCTGCAGGTGGCGCAGCGCCAGTACGAGCTGACCCGGGCCGGTGCCTGGAGCTACGACATCCGCAACCAGGAAAAGCAGTACCAGGCCCTGCTCGGCGCCTACAACTCTTCCAAGGCGCTGCTCGACAAGTACACGGTGGTGGCGCCGGCCGACGGCGTCGTGCTGTCGGTGGCCACGGCGGTGGGCAGCTACGTTTCGCCCGCGCAGGGCAGCTACAACAGCTACACCCAGGGCAGCGGCCCGGCGATCGTGATGGGCCACCCGCAGGGCGAGCAGCAGGTGCGCTGCTACATCGACGAGATCCTGGTGCATCGCCTGCCGCGCGACGGCGCCATCAAGGCGCAGATGTTCGTGCGCGGCACCGGCATCAGCGTGCCGCTGCAATTCGTGCGCATCCAGCCCTACGTCTCGCCCAAGATCGAGCTGTCGGACCAGCGCACCGAGCGGGTCGACGTGCGCGTGCTGCCGGTGATCTTCAAGTTCGCCGCGCCCGGGCAGGTCGACCTGTATCCGGGCCAGCTGGTCGATGTCTTCATCGGCGAGCCGGACGGGAAGAAGGGCTGATGGCCGCGCCCATGACCGGCATGCGCCGCACCCGCGCCCGGCAGGTGCGCATCGCCCACGCCGTGCTGGCGGCCGCGGCGCTGGCCTGCGGCTGCGCGGTGGGGCCGGACTTCAAGCGCCCCGCCGCGCCGGCGGTGGACCGCTACACCGCCGCCGCGCAGCCGGCGGCGACCGCGGCGGCCGACGGCCAGGTGCAGCGCTTCACTGCCGGCGGCGCAGTGGCGGCGCAGTGGTGGCGGCAGTTCGGCTCGCCGCAGCTGGATGCCGCGGTCGAGCAGGCATTCGCCGGCAACCCGGGCCTGCAGGCCGCGCAGGCGAGCCTGCGCCAGAGCCAGGACCAGTTGCGCGCCGGCTACGGCATCTTCTATCCGCAGGCCGAAGCCGCGGCGGCGGCCGCGCGGCAGCGCAGCACGCCGCAGCGCTCCGGCCTGGCGGTCGCCCCGACGATCTATAGCCTGTTCACGCTGTCGGCCAGCGTCAGCTACGCCCTCGACGTGTTCGGCGGCGAGCGGCGCACGGTCGAGGGCCTGGCCGCCCAGGCCGAGCTGCAGGGCTACGAGGTGCAGGCCAGCTACCTGGCGCTGGCGGCGAACACGGTCAACACCGCGATCGCGCGGGCCGCCTACGCCGCGGAACTGCAGAGCACGCAGGCCCAGATCGCCGCGGTGCGCGAGCAGGTGCGGCTGGCGCAGGTGCGGGCGGACGCCGGCACCGCGCCGTACAGCGACGTGCTGGCGCTGCAAGGCCAGCTGGCCGCCTACGAGGCCGCGCTGGCGCCGCTGCGCCAGAAGCTGGACCAGAGCGAGGACCTGCTCGCCACGCTGGCCGGCCGGGCGCCGGCGCAGCAGCAGGCGCCGGACCTGCCGCTGGCGGACCTGCGCCTGCCGGCGGACATTCCGCTCGCCGTGCCGTCGAGCCTGGTGCGGCAGCGCCCGGACATCCTCGCCGCCGAAGCCGCCCTGCATGCCGCCAGCGCCGGTGTCGGCGTGGCCACCGCCGCGCTGTTTCCCAGCGTCACGCTGGATGCCGCCTACGGCGCCGCCAGCACCTCCGCCGGCAACCTGTTCAGCAGCGGCAACCGCTACTGGAGCGCCGGCGCGGGCATCGCCGCGCCGGTGTTCGAGGGCGGTACGTTGTGGTACCAGCGCCGTGCCGCGCAGGAACGCTACCGGCAGGCCGAGGCCGGCTACCGGCAAACGGTGCTGGCCGCCTTCGCCCAGGTGGCGGACAGCCTGCATGCGCTGGAGCACGACGCCGAGGCGCTGGACGCGCAGTCGCGGCAGCTGCGCAGCGCGGCGCAGGCGCTGCACCTGGTGCAGGCCGGCTACCAGGCCGGGCTGGCCGACAGCAGCCAGGTGCTGCTGGCCGACAGCCAGTACCAGCAGGCGCAGATCGGCTACCTGCAATCCAAGGCGCTGCGGCTGCAGGACACCGTGGCGCTCTATGCCGCCCTCGGCGGAGGCTGGAACCCGCCGCAGCCGCAAGCCAGTCGTTCCGCTGCGCCATGAGTCCCGCAGCGCAGTCCGCCACCGCCCGCGCGATGGTGCTGGAACAGCCGCACGGCCCATTGCAGCTGCGCGAGCGCGCGGTGCCGCAGCCGGGGGCCGGCCAGGTGCTGATCCGGGTGGCGGCCTGCGGGGTCTGCCGCACCGACCTGCACCTGCTGGACGCCGAGCTGCCGGAGATTCCCTATCCGATCGTGCCGGGCCACCAGATTGTCGGGCGCATCGAGGCGCTCGGCGCGCAGGTGCAGGGGCTGCGCGCCGGCGAGCGGGTCGGCGTGCCCTGGCTGGGTTCCACCTGCGGACACTGCGGTTTCTGCGCGCAGGGCCAGGAAAACCTGTGCGACGCCGCGCGCTTCACCGGCTACCAGATCGACGGCGGCTATGCCAGCCACTGCGTCGCCGATGCGCGCTACGTGTTCCCGCTGCCGGAGGACTACGGCGACCTCGAGGTGGCGCCGCTGCTGTGCGCCGGCCTGATCGGCTACCGCAGCCTGCGCCTGTGCGGGGACGCGGCGAACATCGGCTTTTACGGCTTCGGCGCGGCCGCTCATGTCATCGCCCAGGTCGCCGCCTGGCAGGGGCGCCGCGTGCATGCCTTCACCCGCGCCGGCGATGCCCAGGCGCAGTCGTTCGCCCGCAGCCTGGGCGCGGTATGGGCCGGCGGCTCGGCCGAACCGCCGCCGCAGCCGCTGGATGCCGCGATCATCTTCGCCGCCGCCGGCGAGCTGGTGCCGGCCGCGCTGCGGGCGGTGCGCAAGGGCGGCACCGTGGTCTGCGGCGGCATCCACATGAGCGACATCCCGGCTTTTCCCTACTCGATCCTGTGGGGCGAGCGCTGCCTGCGCAGCGTCGCCAACCTGACCCGCCGGGATGCCGCGGAGTTCCTGGCGCTGGCGCCGCGGGTGCCGGTGCGCACGCAGGTCAGGGCCTACCCGCTCGAGCAGGCCAATGCCGCGCTGGACGACCTGCGGCAGGGCCGGCTGAGCGGCGCCGCGGTGCTGACGCCATAAGCTTTCGACTACGCCATGTCGCTCCATTACACTAGCCCCATTCGGGTGATAAAACCGTGCTGCGGCCCATCTGCCGCGCCGGGAGCTTGGGCAGAGCCTCGGCCGCAAACCGCGAGTCACGGTTGGGCGCGGCCAATCCCAATGAGGATCGCGGTCGGCCGGATCATGGTCGGAGGATCCGGCCGTGCCGAACGCGCATGGACAATTCGGACGGGCCGGACCAGTGGACGAGCCACATAGCGGGAACACGGGCGGCGGGACAACCGAAGCTGCCGGCATTGCCGCGGACGCGGAGCTGTTCCACGCCATGTTCGACGCGGCGCCGGACGCGCTGTTCGTCGTCGACGGCAACGGCATCATCCGCTTCGCCAACGCGGTGGCGCATACGATGTTCCAGCATCCCGCCGGCAAGCTGGCCGGCCAGGCGGTGGATGCGCTGGTGCCGGCGGCCAGCCGCTCCGCGCATGCGCAGCACCGCGCGCAGTTCGACGCCGCTCCCGCCACGCGCCCGATGGGAAGCGGCAAGGAGCTGCAGGCGGTGCGCGCCGACGGCTCCGAATTTCCGGTGGAGGTGAGCTTGAGCCCGGTGAGCTGGCGCGGCCGCCGCCTGGTCATCGCGGCGGTGCGCGACATCACCCAGCGGCTGCGCACCGAGCAGCTGCTGCGCGACAGCCTGCAGGAGCAGGCCCTGCGCGACCCGCTCACCGGGCTGTTCAACCGGCGCGTGCTGGAAGAGGCGCTGCAGCTCGAATTCGCGCGCGCCCGGCGCAAGTCCAGCGCGGTGGCCATCATCATGGCCGACATCGACCACTTCAAGCAGGTCAACGACCGTTTCGGCCACCGCTGCGGCGACCAGGTGCTGCGGCGCTTGGCCGGGCTGCTGCAGGTGCAGATGCGCAGCGGCGACGTCGTATGCCGCTACGGCGGCGAGGAGTTCACCCTGATCCTGCCGGGCTGCACCGCCGAGGCGGCGGCCGAACGCGCCGGGCAGATCCGCGCGGCGCTGGTGCAAACCGACTGGAAAACCACGGACTGCCCCGTCGACGGCATCACGCTGTCGTTTGGCATTGCCGCCTATCCGCAGCACGGCGGCGCGCCCGAGGCCATCCTGCTGGCGGCGGACACCGCGCTGCTGCGCGCCAAGGCGGCCGGGCGCGACCGCGTCGAGACGGTGGCGGCGGCGCCGGCGCAGCAGGCCGCGGAGCCGGCGCGGCGCTCCAACGGGTCGCACTAGTCGCAGCCGCGGCGCCGCTCGGCTCCTCGACGGCCGGCACCGGCCGGGCGATATCGCGGTAGCTCCCGCTCATCGGCTGGGGCCGGCTTGCGCCGGCCGGGCCGGCTCCTGCGCCGCGCGCCGGTAGTGGTAGGCGTAATACACGACCGGGATGACGAACAGCGTCAGCAGGGTCGACACGAAGATGCCGAAGATCAGCGAGACCGACAGGCCGGAGAAGATCGGGTCGTCGAGGATGAACAGCGCGCCGATCATCGCCGCCAGCCCGGTCAGCACGATCGGCCGTGCGCGCACCGCGGCTGCGCGGATCACGGCGTCCTGCAGCGGCACGCCGCGCCCGGTTTCCTGGCGCACGAAGTCCACCAGCAGGATCGAGTTGCGCACGATGATGCCGGCCAGCGCGATCATGCCGATCATCGAGGTGGCGGTGAACTGGCGGCCGAGCAGGGCGTGGCCCGGCATGATGCCGATCAGGGTCAGCGGGATCGGCGCCATGATGATCAGCGGCAGGCCGTAGGAGCCGAACTGCGCCACCACCAGCAGGTAGATCAGCACCAGCCCCACCGAGTAGGCCAGCCCCATGTCGCGGAAGGTCTCGTAGGTGATCTTCCACTCGCCGTCCCACTTCAGGCTCCAGGCAGTGGCGGTGTCGGGCTGCGCGATCAGCGTCTGCCGCAGGATCGCGCCGCCGTCGACCGGCGTGTGCCGCAGGCGCGCGGCGATCGCCGCCATGCCGTACAGCGGGCTGTCGTTGCCGCGGGCGGCCATGTCGCCGACCACGAACATAACCGGCAGCAGGTCCTTGTGGTAGATCGACTGCTCGCGCGTGCTGCGCCGGATGGCGGCGATGTCGCCGACCGGGATGAGGCTGCCGTCGGCGGCGCGCACGCGCAGCGCATCGAGCGCGTCGACGCTGGTCTTCTGCGCGTCCGGCAGCTCCACCCGCACCGGGATCGGGTATTTGCTGTGCTCGCTGTGCAGGTACGACAGGTCCGCCCCGTGCAGGGCCATGGCGAGCGTGTCGACCACCGCCTCCTGGCTTACCCCGAGCCGCTCGGCGCGCGCGCGGTCCACGGCGAAGGTGAGCTTTTCCTGCGGCGCCTCGACCAGGTCGTCGACGTCGACCACGCCGGGCACCGACTCGAACACCTTGCGCACTTCGCGCGCGACCTGCAGCTGCCGGTCGTAGTCCAGCCCATAGATCTCGGCCACGATCGGCGACATCACCGGCGGCCCCGGCGGCACTTCCACGACCTTGACGTTGGCGCCGTAGCGGGCGCCGATCGCCTGCAGCGGGGCGCGCACCGCCATGGCGATGTCGTGGCTCTGGCGGCTGCGGTGGCGGCGGTCCACCAGGTTCACCTGCAGGTCGCCCTGGTAGGCCTCGCGGCGCAGGTAGTACTGGCGCACCAGGCCGTTGAAGTTGATCGGCGCGGCGGTGCCGGCGTACGACTCGATGTCGGTGACCTCGGGCATGCCGCGCAGGTAGGCGGACAGCGCCTGCAGCGTGCGCGCGGTCTTTTCCAGCGAAGTGCCGGCCGGCATGTCGACCACCACCTGGAACTCCGACTTGTTGTCCAGCGGCAGCATCTTGAGCACCACCAGCCCGGCGACGACCAGCGCCAGCGACAGCGCGATCGCGCCCAGCACGCCCAGCAGCAGCGCGACGCGGTGCCGGCGGCCGCGTGCGCCGTTCAGGAACGGCGTCATCGCGCGCGTCAGCAGCGCCTGCAGGCGTCCGGGGCCGGCATCGTGGGCGGCGGCTGGTGCATGCGCCTGTCCGCCGAGCAGCTTGAGCGACAGCCAGGGCGTGAACACGAAGGCCACCGCCAGCGAGATCAGCATGCCCATGCTGGCGTTGATCGGGATCGGCTGCATGTACGGCCCCATCAGCCCCGACACGAATGCCATCGGCAGCAGCGCCGCGATCACCGTCAGCGTGGCCAGGATGGTCGGGCCGCCGACTTCGTCCACCGCCAGCGGGATGGTTTCGCGCAGCGGCCTGCCGTCTGCCGAGCGGTGCCGGTGGATGTTCTCGACCACCACGATGGCGTCGTCCACCAGGATGCCGATGGAGAAGATCAGCGCGAACAGCGACACGCGGTTGAGGGTGAAGCCCCAGGCCCAGGAGGCGAACAGCGTGATGACCAGGGTCACGATCACCGCCGAGCCGACGATCAGCGCCTCGCGCCGGCCCAGCGCGAGCAGCACCAGCAGCACCACCGAGGCGGTGGCGAACACCAGCTTCTCGATCAGGGTGAGGGCCTTGTCGGACGCGGTCTTGCCGTAGTTGCGCGTCACCGTGGCGCGCACGCCGTCGGGCACCGCGACGCCGCGCAGCTGGTCGAAGCGCCGGATCAGGCCGCGCGCCACGTTCACCGCGTTCTCGCCGGGCTTCTTGGCGGCGGCGATCGTCACCGCCGGGAAGCAGCCCTGCGGCGCGGCGCTGGCGGCGCCGGTGCAGTAGCGGACGTAGTTCTCCGGGGTCTCGTTGCCGAGCGTGACGCTGGCGACGTCGCGCAGCAGCACCGGGCGGTGCCCGAAGCTGCCGACCACCAGGTCGCCGACCTCCTCCGGCCGCATCAGGAAAGTGCCGGCCTGCACCTGGATGTCCTGGTCGTCGCGCACCAGGATGCCGGCGTCGGCCGAGCGGTTGGCCACCGACAGGCTGCGGCGCAGGTCCGCGGCCGCCAGGCCGTAGGCGGCCAGGCGCTGCGCGTCCAGCGCCACGTGCACGATCCGCTCGGGGCCGCCGATGGTGTAGATGTTGCGCGTGCCGGGCACGCGCTTGAGCTCGGACTCCAGCGTGTGCGCCACGCGCAGCAGGTCGGCGCCGGTGACGTCGGGGCGCTCGCTCCACAGGGTCAGCGCGGCGATCGGCACGTCGTCGATGCCCTTGGGCTTGATCAGCACCGGGCCGGCGCCGACTTCGCGCGGCAGCCAGTCCTGGTGCTCGTAGAAGGCGTTGTACAGGCGCACGATCGCCTCGGTGCGCTGCTGGCCGACCTTGAACTGCACGGTCAGCATCGACAGGCCCGGCCGCGACACCGAGTAGACGTGGTCCACCCCGACGATCTCGGCGGCGACCTGCTCGGCGCCGCTGCTGACCAGCCGCTCCACCTCCTTGGCGCTGGCGCCCGGGAACGGGATGTAGACGTTGGCGAAGGTGACGTCGATCTGCGGCTCCTCCTCGCGCGGCGTGACCAGCAGCGCGAAGGCCCCCATCAGCATGCCGGCCAGCGCCAGCAGCGGGGTGATGCGCGATTCCAGGAATGCGCTGGCGATGCGGCCGGCGACGCCCAGGCGCGGGCCGGGATCGCTCATGGCGTGTCGCCGTTCTGGCGGCGCACCAGCGCGGCGGCGGCCACCGGGTCGTCGGCCACCGCTTCGCCGGGGTCGAGGCCGGCGACGATTTCCACGCGGCCGCCGGGCAGCGCCGCGCCGGCGCGCACGGCGCGGAATTCAAGGCGCGCGGCAGCCCCGGCGACGTACAGCCCGGTGACTTCGCCGCGGTAGGCCAGCGCGGCCTGCGGCACGGCCAGCGCGCGCCGCGCGCCCAGCCTGAACACGACCTTCACCAGCTCGCCGGGGTACACGTCGTGGACCCCGGCGGCCGGCAGCTCGGCGCGCACGCGGAAGGTGTGCGCATGCTCGTCCGCGTACGGAAAGATGTGCAGCGCCGCGGCGTCCAGCGCCGCGCCGTCGGGCAGCACCACCTGCGCGCTGCCGCCGGCGCGCACCGCGCCGACGAACTGCTGCGGCACGTCCACCACCGCGCGCAGCCGGTCCAGCGACAACAGGGTGACGATCGGCCGCCCGGGGGTGGCCAGCTCGCCCAGCTCGACCGGCCGCGCGGTGACGATGCCGGCAAACGGCGCGCGGATCAGCGCATGCTCCTGCTGCTCGGCGGCGGCGTCGACCGCGGCCTGCGCGGTGTCGCGCGCGGCGGTGGCGCGGTCCATCTGCGCCTGCGCGATCAGCTTCCGGTCGAACACCTGCTTGACCCGCAGGTAGTCCGCCTGCGCCTGCCGCAGCGCGGCCTGCGCCGCCTGCAGCTGCGCCCGCGGCTCGGCGTCGCGCACGGCGGCCAGCACGTCGCCCTTGCGCACCGCGTCGTTGACGTCCACCGGCAGCTCGACGATGCGGCCGGAGGTCTGCGCCGAGACCGTCGACTGGTTGACGGCCTCGAGCACGCCGTCGAACGACTGCTCGCGCGGCGCGTCGATCGTTTCGGCGCGCGTCGTCGCCGGGCCTGGCGCGGGGGCCGCGGCCTGCGCGGCGGGCAGCGCCGGCGCGCGGCCGCCGCAGGCGGCCAGCAGCAGGGACAGCCAGACCAGCGTCGCGGCTGCGCGCATGGACCTTCTCCGGTGGCTCTTGCCTTAGCTTTTCTTCATTGCGCAGAAGGCCGAGCCCGGCTTCACGCCGAGCCTGGAAAGGATCGACGCCAGCGGACAGAGGCCGGTGAACGAAGCCTGCAGCATGTTGGCGCCGACAAACGCGGTGAACAGCAGCCAGTACGGGCTGTGCAGCTGCGCCAGCAGCAGCGACAGCAGCACGAAGCTGCCGGCGAAGCGGAACACCAGGCGGTCAATGTTGGTGCCGGTGGCGGCGCCCGTGGCTGGGGGATTCTGCGGGTTTGCGTTTTCCATGGTCATGGCCTCTTGCGAACGGTGTCGGTGGTGCGGGGTGATACGGGTATGCCTGTGCTCCTGCGGCGCGGCCGCGGGCGGCGGGGCGCGCCCGGCGTGCAGCAGTACGCCGAGTGCAGCACGCGGATGATCTGCAGTGCCGCGCCTTCGGGCACGCTGTAGAAAATCGTCTGCGCATCGCGCCGCGTGTTGACCAGCCCGTCGGCGCGCAGCACCGCCAGGTGCTGCGACAGCGCGGACTGCGACAGCGGCACGCGGTCGTTGAGCGCGCCGACCGACAGCTCGCCCCCGGCCAGCGCGCACAGCACCATCAGCCGGTGCCGGCTGGCCAGCGCGCGCAGCAGGCGCTCGGCCCGCCCGGCGTGCCGCGCCATCGCGCCGAGCGGCTGCGCCGTGCCTGCCTTGCCTGCGGTGGAATCGGTGCGTGCCATTGTAAATTTGACAGTTCTAATTTAGATATATCTAATATAAATGCGCTGGATGCTATTGGCAAGTTTCGCCGCGCGGCCGGCGGAAGCCATTGACGCAGGTCAATGGCGGCGCGGCCGGCGAAGCGCATGATCCGCCCTGCGGCGCCGGGGCGTATCGACCTGGAGGCATTGCAGACATGGCTGACATCGTCGTTCTCGGGGCCGGCATCGCCGGCCTTCCCGCCGCCTACGATCTGCGCAGGGCGCTGGATAAATCGCATACGGTCACCGTGGTCAATCCGGACGACCGGTTCCAGTTCACGCCGTCCAACCCCTGGGTGGCGGTCGGCTGGCGCACCGGCGGGCAGATCACCGTGCCGCTGTCGCAGCGGCTGGCCAAAAAAGGCATCCGCCTGGCGGCGCAGGCGGCCACGCAGCTGGACCCGGTCAACAAGCGCGTGCTGCTGGGCAACGGCGAAAACCTCGCCTACGACTACCTGGTCATCGCCACCGGCCCTCAGCTCGCCTTCGCCGAGGTGCCCGGCCTGGGTCCGCAGGGCCACACGCAGTCGGTGTGCACCACGCCGCACGCCGAGCGCGCCTGGCTCGCCTACGAGAAATTCCTGGACGATCCGGGCCCGGTCGTGATCGGCGCCGCCCAGGGCGCGAGCTGCTTCGGTCCGGCCTACGAGTTCGCGCTGATCGTCGACGCCGACCTGCGCAAGCGCAAGCTGCGCCACAAGGTGCCGATGACATTCGTCACCAGCGAGCCGTACATCGGCCACATGGGCCTGGGTGGCGTCGGCGACTCCAAGGGCCTGCTCGAGTCGGCGCTGCGCCAGCGGCACATCAAGTGGATCACCAACGCCAGGCTGCTGGAGGCGCGCGCCGGCGGCGTGCGCGTCGCCGAGCACGACGACCAGGGGCAGGTGCTCAAGGAACACGATCTGCCGTCGCGCTTTTCCATGTTCATACCGGCGTTCAGGGGCATCGAGCCGGTCGCGGCGGTCGCGGACCTGTGCAATCCGCGCGGCTTCGTGCTGATCGACGAGTACCAGCGCAACCCGAAGTATCCGTCGATCTACTCGGCCGGCGTGTGCGTGGCGATCCCGCCGGTGGAGCCCACGCCGGTGCCCACCGGCGCGCCGAAGACGGGCTACATGATCGAGTCGATGGTCACCGCCCTGGTGGAGAACATCAAGGAGGAAATCGAGGGCAAGCCGCCGAGCCACAAGGCGACCTGGAACGCCATCTGCCTCGCCGACATGGGCGACGACGGCGTCGCGTTCGTCGCGCTGCCGCAGATTCCGCCGCGCAACCTGACCTGGGCGCGGCAGGGCAAGTGGGTGCACCTGGCCAAGATCGCTTTCGAGAAGTACTTCATCGCCAAGATGAAGAGCGGCAAGACCGAACCGGTGTACGAAAAGTACGTGCTCAAGGGGCTCGGCATCGTCCGCCTGCAGCAGCGGCACGACAAGGCCGCATAGGCGCAGCGATGCAAGAGCCGCAGGAGGCCAGCCGATGAACGACACCCGGGCGATGATCCGGCAATGCCCGCGCTGCGGGCGCGGCAACCGCGTGCCGCCGGCGCACCTGGCGGACCGCGGCCGCTGCGGCGCATGCAAAGGCGACTTGCCGCCGCTGGCGCAGCCGGTCGAGGCGGACGAGGCGCAGTTCCAGGCCATCGTAAGCGCCGCGCGGGTGCCGGTGCTGGTGGATTTCTGGGCGCCGTGGTGCGGCCCGTGCCGGCAGGCGGCGCCGGAAGTCGAGCGGGCCGCGCAGGGCCTCGCCGGCCGCGCCCTGGTGCTGAAAGTGAACACTGAAGAGCAGCCGCAACTGGCGGCGCGCTACGCGGTGCGCAGTATCCCCAACTTCGCGGTGTTCAAGGACGGCCGGCTGCTGCGGCAGCAGCCGGGCCTGATGGGACACCGGCAGCTCGAACAACTCGTCTTGCAGGCCGCATGATCGCGGCGGCGCGGGGCAACAGCAAAGGCCTGACCGGGATGGAAGAAAATCGTGCAACGGGCGGCGGCCGGATGCGCCATCGGCAAAATGCCGTTGCGCACGGTCGGCGGAAAGGCCGCGGCGCCGGTGCCGGGGCCGCGCTGTCGGCCCTGCTGCTCGCCGCCGGACTGGCCGGCAGCGGCGCGGCGTCGGCGGGCGTGCTGGGCGACCTGCTGCGCGACACCCTGGCCAATCCCTCGGTGGCCGCGCAGCGCAGCCAGCGCGAAGCGGCGGACAAGGAGCTGGCGAGCGCCAGCGCCGGTTATTTTGGTTCCGGCGCCGCCACCGCGGAGAATTCCACCTTCGAGAGCAGCCGCTTCCTGGGCGTGCTCAACCCCGGTGGATTCGCCAACCCCGACTACGCGCGCACGCAGACCCGCTACGGCGCCAACTACATGCTGCCGGTGGACCTGTTCGGCGTGATCGCCGCCAACCGCGCGGCTGCCCGGCAAAGCCTGGCCGCGGCGGAGCTGGCGCTGCGCCAGGAAACCCTGATGAAGCTGCACCAGACGGCCGGCGCCTGGGCCGAGCTGCAGGCCGTCGATGCGCAGGCCGAAGCGCTGCGGCTGCAGCGCGCGCGCGTGGCGGCGACGGTGGAGCGGGTCGGCGGCGAAGTCGGCGCCGGCTCGCTGGCCGTCACCGACCTCAAGCTGGCGCAGAGCGAGCTGGCACGGGTGGAATCCGACCAGGTGCGGCTCGACGGGCAGCGTGAGCAGACGCTCGCCGCCCTGGAAGAAGCCGCCGGCCGCCGGCCGCCGCCGGGCGGCGGCCGCATGGCGATCCCCGCATGGCACGAGGCCGATGCGGGCGGCACCTTGCCGCAGCAGCTCGCCGGCGCCCGGGCACAGGCCGCCGACCTGCACGCCCGTTCGCAGCGCCGGGCGCTGTGGCCTGCGGTGGCGGTGGGAGCGGATTACTACGGCTACGACGGCGGCGGGCACAACCAGGATACCTGGAGCGTCGGCGCGCGCCTGAGCATTCCCCTGGACATCGGCGCGCACCTGCGCGACTCGGCCGAGCAGGCGCGCGCCGATGCCGCCCGCAGCGACAGCCTCGCCGCGGCAAACCGCGCGCGCAGCCAGCTGGCCGCTTTGAAGGCCGGCTACGACGCGGCGCGCGCCGACATCGCCGCGCTGGAAAAGGAAGTCGACTACCGCACCGAGGTGGTGAGCGTGCAGAAGGAGCTGGCCAGCGTGGGTGCGGAGACAGTCGAAAGCGCGATGCGGCGCGAGCGCGACCTGTTCGAAGCGCAGGCGCGGCTGGCGCAGGCGCGCGCGCAGGCGGTCACGGCCTGGTCCGCGGCGCAGGTGGTGCTCGGTACTTCGCCGGAAGTCTTCATTTCCGAGCTGGACGCGCCCTGACGCGGCGCCGGGCGCGGCAGGCGGGCGCGAGCCCGCGCATTCCGGATGGCCTTCTGATTCAGATCAATGCCGCTGCATTTTGCGCGGCGGAAACTATCGGTGTCCGGCGCAGGCAGGCGCGGTTTGCCGGGCCAGTGTCCGCCGCGCCGGGTACCTGATTGATCGAACCAAGAGTGGCTGCTCCATGACCGATCCACATATGCGGGAAACGGCAAGCGCGGTGAACGACGCCGTGGCGGTGCGCAAGCCCCTGCCGACGCTGCCGAGCCCGCTGGGCAGCGACGGCGTCGACGCCTACCTGCGTGCCATCGGCCGTGTGCCGCTGCTGGACGCCGGCGAGGAAGCACGGCTGGCGCGGCGACTGCACGCGCAGCAGGACGTCGGCGCGGCGCAGACGCTGGTGCTGTCGAACCTGCGCTTCGTCGTGCATATCGCGCGCGGCTACGCCGGCTACCGGCTGCCGCTGGCCGACCTCATCCAGGAAGGCAACGTCGGGCTGATGAAGGCGGTGCGGCGCTTCGATCCCGCCATGGGCGTGCGCCTGATTTCGTTTGCGGTGCACTGGATCAAGTCCGCCATCCACGAATTCATCCTGCGCAACTGGAAGATCATCCGGGTGGGCACGACCAAGGCGCAGCGCAAGCTGTTCTTCAACCTGCGCCGCTACCAGCGCCATCTCGGCTGGCTCAGCCGCGCCGAGGCCGACGCCATCGCCGCCGACCTGCGCGTGCCGGTGGAAGAGGTGATGCAGATGGAGGCACGCATGGCCGCGGCCGAAATCCCGCTCGGGCCGGTGTCGGCCGAGCCCGACGCCGCTGCCTTCGAAGATCAGCTTGCGGACCAGCACGACGAGATCGCCGCGCTCGAGGAGCAGGACTGGACCCGCTGGAATGCCGCCCGCATGCGTGCGGCCCTGGCCACGCTGGACCCACGTTCGCGCGACATCATCCGGCGCCGCTGGCTGACCGATGGCGCGCAAGCGGGGCTGCAAAGCCTGGCGGACGAATACGGCGTCTCCGCCGAGCGCATCCGCCAGATCCAGGAACGGGCATTGAGTGCCCTGCGCAGCAGTATGGAGAGACCGCCGCAATTGCCGCGTGTCGACTTGCCGCCCCACAACGTGGCGGTGTCTGCCCCTGTATGTTTAACGTAGCCGTCCATGGCGAGACAATGCGGCAGCCGTAACGCCCGGCCCGGCCATCCATGGCCGGGCGTTCGTGACCGCAGGCGATGACATCGAGTCATCGCCTAAACGCGGTCCCTCACCCCACCACCCGCTCCGCGGGTGGTTCCCCCCTCTCCCGCGGAGCGGGAGAGGGACGCCGGTCGGCGGCAAAGCCGCCGGTTAGCGGGTGGGGCGCAGCCGGCGCTGTGCTGATATTTGCGCGCCGGCGGCGCAGCGAATCGCCTTCGGCACAACCCGGGCGGCGGCGATTACGCCGCCGCCGGTACTGCCGCCCGCGGCCACCGGGCGGCTCATCGAAGAAGCGCGCGACGCCGGGCGTCAGAGCACCTTCGGCAGCGCCGCGCGAATGTCGGCGGCGGGGCGCCGCGTGAGATCCGAGGCGATTTCCTGCGCCACGCAGCCGCGGGTGGCGTGGTCGAGGTTCTTGCGCAGCAGGCCCAGGAAGGCCGGCTCGGCGAGCAGGTAGATCCGCGCCAGGTCTTCCGACTTGTGCGCCTTGCCCAGGTAGTCGCACACCTGCTTGGCGAACGTTTCGGCGGCATGCTCCTCGTGCGATTGCCGCGGCTCGAACGCATGCCCGACGCCGGCGGCGCCCTGCACGACGTGGCCGCGCCGGTCGGAGACGCTGTCGTGGTCCTGCAGGCGCACGGCCGGGTTGAGCAGGTCCGCGAGCTCGGCCAGCGCGCCGTCATCCGGAGAAACCGTGAAGATGCGGGCGCGCCCGGCATCGGCGGCGACGACGAAGGTGGCGTGCCTGGGATGGGTCGTGTGCGGCTTGGGTGTGTATTGGCGAGGCATAAAAGGCTCCTTGAGCGAGTTAACCAAAATTTCCGCTGAATGTTCGCGGCGGGCGGGCTGCGCCGGCCTCAGACCAGCTTGGCCCGGGGGCCGCGCAGGCGGCGGTTCTCCGATTCGACGACGCGCTGCTTGACGGCCAGGAAGCTGTCGGGCGAAACGGAGATGGAATCGATGCCGCAGTCGACCAGGAATTCGGCGAATTCCGGATGGTCGCTGGGCGCCTGGCCGCAGATGCCGACCTTGGCGCCGACGGCGTGGGCGTCGGTGATGACCTTGCGGATCATCCAGCTCACCGCTTCGTCGCGCTCGTCGAACAGGTCGGCCAGCTCCTCGGAGTCGCGATCCACGCCCAGCGTGAGCTGCGTGAGGTCGTTGCTGCCGATGGAAAACCCGTCGAAGCGGCGTGCGAAGGACTGCGCCAGGATGACGTTCGACGGAATCTCGCACATCACGTAGACCTGCAGGCCATCTTCGCCGCGGCGCAGGCCCGCTGCCGCCATCACGGCGAGCACCTGGTCGGCTTCCTTCAGCGTGCGGCAGAACGGGATCATCACCACCACGTTCCTGAAGCCGAGTTCGCGCCGCAGGCGGGCGATCGCACGGCATTCCAGCTCGAAGCCGGGCTGGTAGCGCGGCGAGTAATAGCGCGAGGCCCCGCGAAAGCCGAGCATCGGGTTTTCCTCCTTGCTCTCGAAGCCGGCGCCGCCGATCAGGTTGGCGTATTCGTTGGTCTTGAAATCGCTCATGCGCACGATCACCGGCTTGGGGTGGTACGCGGCGGCGATGCGCGCGAGCCCCTGCGCCAGCCGGTCGACGAAATAATCCGGCTTGTTGGCGTAGCCGCGGGTCAGCTCCTCGATCGCCGCGCGCGCGGCCGGGTCGGCGAGGGTGTCGAAGCCGATCAGCGCCATCGGGTGCACCTTGATCGCGTTGCTGATGACGAACTCCATCCGCATCAGGCCGATGCCGTCGGCGGGCAGGCGCCACCAGCGGAAAGCCGACGCCGGGTTGCCGAGATTGAGCATCACCTGCGTGCGTGTGGCGGGCAGGTTCTCGAACGACAGGGTGGTGGCTTCGATGTCGGCGGCGCCTTCGTAGACGAAGCCGTCGTCGCCTTCGGCGCACGACACGGTCACTTCCTGGCCGTCCTTCAGCACCGCGGTGGCATTGCCGGTGCCCACCACCGCCGGCAGGCCGAGCTCGCGGCTGACGATCGCCGCATGCGAGGTGCGTCCGCCGTGGTCGGTGACGATCGCCGCCGCGCGCTTCATCACCGGCCCCCAGTCGGGGTCGGTGGTGGAGGCGACCAGCACCGCGCCGTCGGTGAACCGGCCGATGTCATGCGGGCTTTCGATGACGCAGACCTTGGCGCTGACCGCCGCTTCGCCGATCGCCAGGCCCGCGGCAAGCCTGCGGCCCTTGTTGCGCACGGCGTAGGTGCGGAAGCTCTGGCTCTGGCGGCGCGACTGCACGGTTTCCGGCCGCGCCTGGACCACCAGCAGTTCGCCGGTCTGCCCGTCCTTGGCCCATTCGACGTCCATCGGCATCCGGTAGTGCCGCTCGATCGCGCAGGCCCAGCGGGCCAGGGCCAGGATGTCGCGCTCGTCCAGGACGTACGCGCCGCGCTCCGCCGCGTCGGTCGGCACGCTGCGGCTGCCGCCGTGGTCCGCGTCGTAGACGATCTTCAGCGCTTTGCCGCCGCAGCGCTTGCGCACGATCGGCGCCAGGGCGGGATTGTCCAGCAGCGGCTTGAACACCTCGTACTCGTCGGGGTCCACGGCGCCCTGCACCACGCTTTCGCCCAGGCCCCAGGCGGCGTTGATCAGCACGATGCGGTCGAAGCCGGTCTCGGTGTCGATCGAAAACATCACGCCGGCGCCGCCGAGGTCCGCGCGCACCATGCGCTGCACGCCGATCGACAGCGCCACCTTGAAGTGGTCGAAGCCGTTGGCCTGCCGGTAGGTGATGGCGCGGTCGGTGAACAGCGATGCGTAGCAGCGGCGGCAGGCGTCGAGCAGGGCCGCCTCGCCGGCAACGTTGAGGAAACTCTCGTGCTGGCCGGCGAAGCTGGCGGTGGGCAGGTCCTCCGCGGTGGCGCTGGAACGCACCGCCACCGCGGCGTCGCCCGGCGACAGCGCCGCGTAGGCGCGGCGCAGCGCGTCGGCAAGCTCATCGGGAATGCTGCCCGCCAGGAATGCCGAGCGGATCGCCGCGCCGGTCTGCTCCAGCGTCGACCGGCCGCTTTTCAGCGCGGCCAGCGCCTCGGCGATCAGCGGCCGCAGATGGTTGGCGTCGACGAAGGCCCAATAGGCTTCGGCGGTGGCGGCGAAGCCGTCGGGCACCCGCACCCCGGCGGTCTTGAGCTTGCCCAGCAGCTCGCCCAGCGAAGCGTTCTTGCCACCCACCCGCGGCACATCCTGCAAGGCGATGTCCTCGAACCAGGTGACGTACCGGGAACTGGCTGGGCGTTGCTCCATGGCATCGGCTCCGGAAGGACGGCGTGGGCTGAGCGCTGGCGGCCCCGTCTTCGTCGAGAGCCGCCCCGCCCAGTTGCCGCAATTCTTTCACCGGCCTGCGCCGGCGGCCTTGATTTGCGTCAATCGCGGCGGCGGCGCGGCGCGGTTCAGGCCGCCAGGACCAGCGCGCCGTAGGCCAGGCCCGCCAGCACCGAGGCGTAGCCCAGGGCGACGCCGCGCGCGAGCCGGCCGCCGGCGATCGCGGCGACGACGCCGAGCTTGAGCGCCGAGTTGGCGGCGAAGGCCAGCGCGATCGCACGCACCGCCTGCACCGCCGGCAGCTGGCCCTGCGTCGCCATCTGGAAGCTGGACAAGGCGATCGCGTCCATGTCGGTGAGGCCGGACACCGTGGCGGCGGCGTACAGGCCTGCCGGGCCGGCCAGCCGGTGCAGGTCCTGGGTCGCCACCAGCACCACGGCATACACCGCCGCGAAGCCCAGCGCCACGCGCATGCTGCTCGGGTTGCCCACCGCGAAGCTCGGCCGCTCCGCGGTGCGCACCAGCCGCCGCCAGGCCATCAGCGGCGCGGCTACGCCGGTCAGCAGGCCCAGGCCGAGCACCTTGGTGAGCTGGGGCAGCAGCACCGGCGCGACGATCGCGGCCATGACGCCCAGGCGCAGCAGCACGGTGAGGTTGGCCACCAGGATCACGCACAGCGCACCGGCGGCGTGCCCTTCGTCGCGGCGCGCGTGGCGCGAGAACGCCAGGGTGGTGGCGGTGCTCGACACCACGCCGCCAAGCAGGCCGATCAGGGGCAGCGCGCGGTCCTCGCCGGTCAGGCGCAGCGCCACGTAGCCGGCCAGGCTCAGGCCGGAGACCAGCACCACCATCAGCCAGATGCGGTAGGGATTGAGCGCGCCGTGGGGGCCGAAGCCCTGGTCGGGCAGCACCGGCAGGATGACGAAGGTCACCGCCGCGAACTGCAGCAGCGAGACCCAGTCGGCGCGCGACAGGCGCCGCGGGAAGCCGTGCAGCTCGGTCTTGAAATACAGCAGGCTGGTCGCGACCAGGCCGCCGGCCACCGCCAGGTGCAGGTAGCCGTAGGCGCACAGCGCCCCCAGGCCGTAGCACAGCAGCAGCGCGACGACGCTGGTGGTGCCGGGGTCCTCGTCTTTTTCCACCTTGCGGTAGGCCGAAATCATCACCGCGGACAAGGCCAGCACGCCCGCCGGCAGGAGCCAGGGCAGGCCGGCCTGGGCGGTGAGCAGGGCGCACAGGCTGCCGAATACCGCGACCAGCCCGAAGGTGCGGATGCCGGCCTTGTTTTGCGGCGCGCGCTCGCGCTCCAGGCCCATCAGCAGGCCGATGCCCAGGCTGGTGACGAAGCGCGGGATCAGCTGCAGCTCGTCGAGCCCCGCGGCGGTGGTGATGTCGAGCAAGGTGAGTCCTCCCGTTTGCAGACTACTGGCTGGCGGTCGCCACTGTCGATGACCTGCCTCAATCGCGGGCACCCCGGGGTGCCCTACGTAGATGCCGCAAGCGGCCTGCGGTAAGACCGGATGGTTTGTGCCGCGCCCAAGCGCGAATCTAGCCGTGCAAATTAAAGGGAGAGCTCAGCCATGCCATTCGATTCCGCCCCAGCCGCCGCCCACGTCAACGTCGACTGCCTGCTTTGCCCGGTGAAAAGCTGCCTGGGCCGCCAGGCCGGCGATGTAAATGCCGGCGCCTGGGCCGCCATGCTGGCGCCGCGCGTGGCGGTGATGCCGGGTGCGCCGCCGCTGTTCAACGCCGGCTCAAGGCTGCAGTCCTTGTACTCGGTGCGCGCCGGCTGCATCAAGACCTACACCGTCGATGCCGAGGGCACCGAGCGCATCCGCGGCTTCTACCTGCCCGGCGACCTCATTGGCCTGGACGTGCTCGGCCGCGGCGTCTGGCAGTCCAGCGCCGCGGCGGTGGAGCCCTCGCAGGTTTGCGTGGCGCCGGTGGCGGCGCTGCGCAGCGTGGTGACGGGCCAGCCGGCGCTGGCGCAGCGCCTGATGGAGCAGACCAGCCGCGAGCTGGCCCAGGCCCTGGCCCTGTCCGGCGACTTCACCGCCGAGCAGCGCCTGGCGGCGTTCCTGCTGCAGATGGAGCAGCGCCTGCACTCGCGCGAAGGCCTGCTGCGGCTGCCCATGCCGCAGCGCGACATCGGCAATTACCTGCGCCTGGCCACCGAGACGGTGTGCCGCACGCTCAAGGCGTTCGCCGCCAAGGGCTGGGTGCGCCACGAGTCCAAGGGCCTGCGCCTGGTCGCGCCGCACAAGCTGCGCGAGCTGGCCGAGCCGGTCGGCTTCTGCGCCGAGCCGCTGTCGCTGGCGGCCTGAGAGGCCGACCCTGGCGCCCGCCGCAACCGGCGGTGCGCCAGCCGCGCCGCCGGCGGTGTGGCGGCGGCGCGGCCGATTCAATAAGCTGCGGCTCCCGCCCGGGGCCATTCACACGATTCCCGCCGCAGCCGCTGCCATGCCCTGCATCGTTTGCCCGCTTTGCCGCCTGGCGCTCGAGCGGCAGGCCAGTTCATGGACCTGTCCGCAGGGCCACAGCTTCGACGTGGCGCGCGAAGGCTACGTCAACCTGCTGGCGGTGCAGCACAAGCACAGCCGCGAGCCCGGCGACAACCCCGGCATGGTCCAGGCGCGGCGCGCGTTCCTGGACGCCGGCCACTACGCGCCGCTGCGCCAGGCGGCGCTGGCGCTGCTGGCGCCGCTGCGGGCGTCCGCGCTGCTCGACCTGGGTTGCGGCGAGGGCTACTACACCAGCGCCTTCACCGCGGCCGCGCCGGACGTCACTGGCCTGGACATCGCCAAGCCCGCCATCCGGCTGGCCGCCCGACGGTATGCCGGCATCACCTGGCTGGTCGGCAGCAACGCGGCGCTGCCGCTGCCGGACGAATCCCTTGCCGTCGTCACCAGCCTGTTCAGCCACCTGCAGGTGGGCGAGATGTATCGCGTGCTGCGGCCGGGCGGGCACGCCCTGGTGGTGACGCCGGCGGCGCCGCACCTGCACAGCCTGCGCGAAGCGCTATTCGACGCGGTGCGTGAGCACCAGCCGGAAAAATTCCTCGCCGGCTTCGGGCCGGGCTTCGAGCTGCGCCGCAACGACGAACTGCGCTTCCCGCTGAAACTGCAGCAGCCGGCTCTGCGGCAGTTGCTGCTGATGACCCCCTACGCCTGGAAGGCCAGGCCGGAACGGCGCGCCGCACTGGAAGCGCGCCAGGCGCTGGCCACCGAGGCCGCGTTTTCGCTGATGCTGTTCCGCAGGAAATAGCGCGGGAAAATGCCGGCCCGGCTCGCGCCGCCTGCGCCCGCAGCCGGTTCAGCGTGCTGCGAAGGCGCGGGCGATGCGGTTGCGCGGCACCTGGGTGCGCGGCACGCGGCCGGAAAACCAGCTGCGCACGTCCTGCTCCAGGCCGATGCCGTGCATGTAGTTGTACAGCGCCTTGTTCAGCGCCGCGCCCAGCGCGTCGTGGTCCACGCCGGTGGGGTCGACGAACGCCACGTCGTTGCGCGCGAAGCGGGTCGCGGGCAGCGGGGCGAGCGTCACGCCGTATTGGGCGGGGTTCTTGCCCACCGGCGAATGCACGGTGCAGGTGAAACGGTGGAAAAAACCCGACTGGATGCAGCCGGCCTCGAACAGCTGGCGCACGTATTCGAGCGCATCCACCGTGTCCTGCACGGTCTGCGTGGGAAAGCCGTACATGAGGTAGGCGTGCACCAGGATGCCGGCGTCGGCGAACGCGCGCGTCACCCGCGCCACCTGGTCCACCGAAACGCCCTTTTTCATCAGTGCGAGCAGGCGGTCGGAGGCGACCTCCAGACCGCCGGAAACGGCGATGCAGCCGCTGTCCGCGAGCTGCCGGCACAGCGCTTGTGTGAAGGTCTTTTCGAAGCGGATGTTGCCCCACCAGGAGATCGCCAGCCGGCGCTCGAGCAGCTCCGCGGCGAGGGCCTTCAGGGCCTTGGGCGGCGCGGCCTCGTCGACGAAGTGAAAGCCGGTCTGCCCGGTTTCGGCGACGACCGCCTCGATGCGGTCGGCCAGCGCGGCGGCGCCCAGCGCGTCGTAGCGGGAAATGTAGTCCAGGCCGACGTCGCAGAAGCTGCATTTCTTCCAGTAGCAGCCGTGCGCCACGGTGAGCTTGTTCCAGCGGCCGTCGGACCACAGCCTGTGCATGGGATTGAGCAGGTCCAGCACCGACAGGTAGCGGTCCAGCGGCAGGCCGTCCCAGGTCGGCGTGCCGGTTGCGGCGAACGGCAGGTCCGGCTCGCCGCAGTCGACATAGCGCACCGCGGGCACGCCGTCCGCCGCGGCCGAGCGCAGGTAGGTGCGCACCAGCCGCGCGGCCGGCCGCTCGCCGGCGAGGTGCTCCAGCAGCGCCAGCAGCGGCCGTTCGCCGGCGTCCAGGCAGACGTGGTCGAAATAGTCGAACACGCGCGGCTCGGCCAGCTCGCGCAGCTCGGTGTTGACGAAGCCGCCGCCCAGCACCGTGACCACCGACGGCGCCCGCGCTTTGATCGCCTGCGCGATGCGGAATGCCGCGTAGACGGCGCCGGGAAAGGGCGCCGACACCAGCACCAACTGCGGCGCGTGCCGCTGCAGGTGCGCCAGCGCAAGCTCCTGCAGGCTGGCGTCGATCAGGTTGGGAGGCGCAGCCAGCGCCAGCGCCAGCGGATCGAAGCTCGGCTGGCTCTGCGCCAGCGACTCGGCGTAGCGCACGAACTCGAAGCGCGGGTCGACGGCGTCGCGCAGCACGTCGGCGATGTCGTTCAGGTACAGCGTGGCGAAGTGCCGGGCGCGGTCCTGCAGCCCGAGCGCGCCGAATGCCCAGGCCAGCGGGTCGCCGCCCGCGTCGTCGGTATACACCTCGAGCGCGGCGAAGCGCGGCCCTTCCGGCAGGAAGTTGCGCGCGCAGATGCGATGCTCCACGGTCGGGTCGCGCCCTTGCAGGAAAGCGATCGCAGGGCCGATGGTCAGAAGGTAATGGTCGAAGCGCTCGAGGAATGCCTTGACCCGGTGCGAGCGCGCAGCCTTGGGCACTGCCTCGATCGCCGTACGGAGCGCCTGCAGCCCCTGCCGGCAGAACAGCTTCAGCACCAGCTCCAGGGCCAGGTCCGCCTGCACCGCGTGCACGCCGCGCGAGCGCAGGAAGCCGGTCAGGTAGGCGGTGGACGGGTAGGGCGTGTTGAGCTGGGTCATCGGCGCGATGAACGACAGCACGCGGAGGCGCTGCGCCGACGGGCCGATGGATGCGTTGGCGGGGCTCGGTGTCATGCCGGGAAGCGGGAAGGTGGCGGTGCGCAGCCGCCTTCGGTGCGCGGCCGCGTTGATATTATAGGAACCTGCGTCCCGCCGGCCGGAACCGGAAAGACGGGGTGCCCGGCCACCGCGGACCCTGCGCAATCCCCCCATGCAATACGACTGCATCGTCATTGGCGCCGGCGCCGCCGGCCTGATGTGTGCCATCGAGGCCGGCAAGCGCGGCCGGCGCGTGCTGGTGGTCGAGCACGCCAACCGTCCCGGCAAGAAGATCCTGATGTCCGGCGGCGGCCGCTGCAATTTCACCAACCTCCACGTCGCGCCGGACAATTTCCTGTCCGCCAACCCGCATTTCTGCAAGTCCGCGCTGGCGCGCTACACGCAGTGGGATTTCATCGCGCTGGTCGAGCGCCACGCCATCGCCTGGCACGAAAAGGAGCTGGGCCAGCTGTTCTGCGACGAGTCGTCCAAGCTGATCGTGCGGATGCTGCTGGACGAATGCGCCGCCGCGTCGGTGCAGCTGCGCGTGGATTGCGCCGTCAACGCGGTGCGCCGCGAGGGTGCGGGTTTCGCGCTCGACACCGCGCAGGGCGACTGCCGGGCCGAATCGCTGGTGGTGGCCACCGGCGGCCTGTCGATCCCCAAGATGGGCGCCACCGGGTTCGGTTACGAGCTGGCGCGCCGCTTCGGCCACCGCGTGCTGCCGACGCGCGCCGGCCTGGTGCCGATCACGCTCTCCGGCCGCCCCCTGGAGGACTTCGCGGATCTGGCCGGCGTGGCTTTGCCGGCTGCGGCCAGCGCGGCGGGGCAGCGCTTCCGCGCCGGCCTGCTGTTCACCCACCGCGGCCTGAGCGGGCCGGCGATCCTGCAGATTTCCTCGTACTGGCAGCCAGGCGAGCCGCTGCAGCTCGACTTCCTGCCCGACGGCGGCGTGCTCGAAGCGCTCGCCGCGCAGCAGCGGCTGCGGCCGGCGGCGGAGCTGAGGACGGTGCTGGCGGAGCTGCTGCCCAAGCGGCTCGCCCAGCGCCTGTGCGAGCTGCGGCTGGGCAGCCGGCCGCTGCGCCAGTACCGTCCCGCCGAGCTGGCGGCGATCGCCGCGCAACTGCATGGCTGGGACGTCGTCGCCAGTGGCACCGAGGGTTACCGTACCGCCGAGGTCACGCTCGGCGGCGTCGACACCGCCGAGCTTTCCTCCATCACCATGGAATCCCGCAAGGTGCCGGGCCTGTACTTCGTCGGCGAGGTGGTGGACGTCACCGGGCACCTCGGCGGCTTCAATTTCCAATGGGCCTGGTCCTCCGGCCACGCGGCGGGGCAGGCGGCCTGAGGGGCTCCTGCGCGCGCCGCGTAAAGACCCGGCCCTTTTGGCGCGCTTTGCCGGCGTCCGTCAGGCGGCTTTTTTCTTCTTCAGCTCGGCGATGAGCTTCTGCAGTGCGGCGACGAGCTGCGCCCGCCCGCGTTCCTTGGCGGCCACGCCTTCGGCATCGCTGAGCTCCAGCAGGTTCACGGTGGGCGTGAGGCTCAGCGCCGTGTGCGCCGCGTATTCCGGCGAGCCTTCGCCGAAGATCTCGCCCATGGTGTCGCGAACCCTCTTCAGGAGCAGCCGCTCGCCGTCCCGGTTGCTGTAGAAGGAGTCCTCGATATTGAATTTTTCCGCGTCGGTCAGGCGGAACTCCAGCTTGGTTACGGCGTTTTCGATTTCCTGCGCGGTGTTCGGCATTTTGATCTGCATGGGGACCCCAGGGCTCGCTTCGTAAGGTTTTGGTCGGGCGATGCCCGTTCGCGGGCATTATCGCATCCGGGCCGGCGGAGTTGGCGCTATCCTGCGCCAGGGAGGGTCGCCAATGTGCGCAGCCAGGGTCGTGATCGCCGGAAAGGGCTTCGGTACCGTCAGGCAGTACATGGATGAAATGCTGCCGGAGGTCGAGTTCGAGGCGGTGGAGCTGCCGGTGCTGCGCGCCGGCGGCGTCGCCGCCGACGTGCTGATCCCGGCCATGGCGCGCATCGACGGCGAGTTGATGGACGGCATCGAGGGCCTGCGCCTGATCCAGCAATGGGGCGCGGGGCTGGAAGGGGTGGACGTCGCCGCCGCCACGGCGCGGCGCATCGCGGTCGCCAACGTTCCCACCGGCGGCAGCGGCAACGCCGAGTCGGTGGCCGAATGGTGCGTGATGGCCGCCGTCGCGGTGAGCCGCCGGCTGCCGCTGGCGGAGCGGGCGGTGCGCAGCGGCAAGAGCTGGGGCAGCCCGATGGGCCGTGCCATGCTCGGGCGCACCGCCGGCATCGTCGGCATGGGCGGCATCGGCCAGGCGCTGGCGCAGCGCCTGCGGCCGTTCGGCATGCGCCTGCTGGGCCTGCGGCGGCAGGCGGATCCGGAACTGGCGCAACGCCTGGGCATGGAGTGGATCGCAGGCCCGGAGCGGCTTGCCGAGTTGCTGCACTACAGCGACTACCTGTTCCTGTGCATGCCGCTGACCGGCGACACCCGCGGCCTGATCGACGCCAGGGCGCTGGCGCTGCTGCCGCCGCAGGCCTGCGTGATCAACGCCGGGCGCGGCGGCCTGATCGACCAGGATGCACTGTTGGAAGCACTGGCGTCAGGGCGGCTGACCGGCGCGGGCCTGGACGTATTCGCGCAGGAGCCGTTGGATCCGGCATCGCCGCTGCTGCAGCGGCCCGATGTCGTCGCCACGCCGCACATCGCCGGCGTCACCGATGCGTCCTACCGCGGCATCGCCGAGCGGGTGGCGGCCAACGTCCACCGGCTGCTCGCCGGCGGCGTGCTGCACGACTGCGTCAACGCGCACGCCTTCGGGGCCGGTTAGCGGCATGCGCGGTGCGCGTGCAGCGGCGGGCACACCGGCTCCGTGCCCACCGCCCGCGCGCGCCCTTGCCGCAGCACGCCTTGCGGTGGCGGCGATCCTTGCCTGCGCCTGTGCGGCGGCCGCGGCCGGGCCGCTGGAAGACGGGCTCGCGGCCTACGCGCGCGGCGATTACGCCGCGGCCCTCAGGCTGTGGCGGCCGCTGGCCGAGCAGGGCGACGCCGCCGCGCAGTTCGACCTCGGCCGCATGTACGACAACGGCCAGGGCGTGCCGCAGGATTACGCGGCCGCCGCGGCCTGGTATCGCAGGTCGGCCGAGCAGGGCAATGCCAAGGCGCAGTTCAGCCTGGCCGCTGACTACGACAGCGGCCAGGGCGTGGCGCAGGACTTCGCCGCCGCGGCGCGCTGGTACCGCAAGGCCGCCGAGCAGGGCGAGGCCAACGCGCAGTCCTACCTGGGCTACATGTATTTCCACGGCGAGGGCGTGGAGCAGGATTACGCCGCCGCCGCCAGCTGGTACCGCAGGGCCGCCGCGCAGGGCCACATCAAGGCGCAGTACAACCTGGCGCTGATGTTCCACGACGGCCAGGGCGTGGCGCAGGACTACGCCGAGGCGGCCTTGTGGTTCGGCAAGGCCGCGGAGCAGGGCAACGCCGGCGCGCAGCTGTTCCTTGGCACGATGTTCTCGAAGGGTCAGGGGCTGGTGCGGGACGACGTGCAAGCCCTCAAGTGGCTGAGCCTGGCGGCGGCGCGCCTGCCGGAGGCCGATCCCAACCTGGAGGTCGCCAGCCGCAACCGCGACACGCTTGCGGCGAGGATGACGCCCGAGCAGCTCGCCGCGGCCGAAAAGCTGGTGCGCGATTGGAAGCCCCTGCGGCAGCAGGGCGAGTAGCGATCGCACAGGCCGGATCGGCGCCGCGTAGCGTTCATCGAAGCGCACTGCGTGGTGCAAGGACCGATCCGGTGTCGCCGGTCTGCGCTGTGTTGCGCGCACCAAAATCGCCCTCGATTGATCCAGGTCATATCAATCCGCACCTAAAGCGATCAACGTTCATAAGCCATTCACAACTATTACACCCAAGGAAGGTAGCTTCCATGAACATTCGCATCAGACGCTTCTTTACCCTGGTGGCGGCCTCGATGGCGCTGCTCGGTTTCGGCCAATCGGCGCAAGCCAAGTCCCTGTACCTGATCGCCAACATCAACGCCAGCCCGACGCCGATCAGCACCTACGACATCCAGCAGGCGCCGACCTACCTGGTGTTCCAGGCCACGCAGGGCGTGCCGTCGCTGGCCGGCGGCGCGGTGGGCCTGGCCATCGACACCGACAGCAAGAAGCTGGCGGTGACCTACGAAGGCAGCAACACCGTGCAGCTGCTGGACGCGACCAACTTCCACGACCTGGGCACCACCAACGCCCCGGGCGCCTCCAACCTGGCGGGCATCGTCTTCGACCAGGGCAAGAAGAAGCTGTACACGGTGGACCGCACCACCAACCACCTCTACGTCTACTCCTGGGACGCGACCAACAATACCCTGACCCTGGACGGCGGCAACTTCGTCACCCTGGCCGGGGTGACTTCGGCCTACGGCCTGGCGCTGGACGAAAAACGCTCGCGCCTGTACATCGGCGATGCGTCCACCACCACCATCCGCTACTTCGACACCGGCACCTGGGCCGAGGCCGGTAACTTCGTGCAGGCCATCTCCGGCCAGACCGCCATGGGCGTGGCGGTGGATACGGTGCGCAACTTCGTCTACACCGGCAACGCCTACCAGCCCTACGGCAGCCTGGGCGAGCTGGTCAAGTACGACCTCAACACCAACACCGAGACCTTCTACACCCTGCCCGGCGCCACGCCGACCAGCTCCGGCGGCGACAACATCGTCGGCGTGGCGGTGGACGAGGACACCGGCAACGTCTACGTCACCACCGGCAACCAGGGCTCCGGCGGCACCGACACCCTGATCGCGTTCGACTCGTCCCTGAAGGTGCTGAAGAACGACTTCGGCGACCTCGGCAGCCCGACCGGCCTGGTGGTGCCGCGCGCCAGTGTCAGCTACAACCCGCTGAACTTCAGCAAGACCGCCGGCGCCAGCACGGTGGGCAGCGGCGACCAGCTCAGCTACAACCTGTGCTACGACAACAAGGCCAATGCCGAAACGACGCTGAGCAACGTCGTCATTACCGACACCCTGCCCGCCGGCACCAGCTTCGTCTCCGCCACCGGCGGGCCGGCCACCGGCGAAGGCACGGTCACCTGGACGGTGCCCAGTGTCGCGGCCGGGGCGGCGCAGAACTGCTTCACCCTGGTGGTCAGCGTGACCGCCGCCGGGGGCACTACGCTCCTGAACAGCGCCACCATCAAGAGCGACCAGACCCCGCCGACGACGCAGACGGCGAGCACCGAGGTCACGTCCGGCGGCCCGGCACTGGTGGGCGCCAGCGGCGGCGGCGGCAGCTTCACGCCGGTGGATCTGCTGGCCGGCCTGGGGCTGCTGGGCGCGGCGCTGATGCTGCGGCGCCGCCGCGGCCCGGCGCTGGCGCTGGCGGCGGCACTGGCGCTGGCGGCGCTGGTGCCGGCCGGCTCGCGGGCTTATGCCGGCGATCGCTTTTACGTCGGCGGCGGCCTGGGCCTGAGCGTGGGCAATTTCAACGCGCAAGAGCTGGACGGCGCCCTGGCGGCGCGCGGCTACACCACCTCGTCATCGCTCAACGACCAGCGCCTGGGCTGGAAGCTGTTCGGCGGCTACCAGCTGTGCAAGTACTTCGGGGTGGAGGCCGGCTACGTGGATCTGGGCCGGATCACTTCGGCCGTGCACGGCATTTCCGGCCCCAGCGGCAGCGGCTTCGTCCAGGCCATCGCCGATGCCCATCCCTATAACATTTCCGGCTACACCTTCACCGGCACCGGCCGGCTGCCGCTGTGGGACAGCGTGGCGCTGGTCGGCCGCCTGGGCATGATCCGCTGGTCCGGGGAAGTCAACGAGACCGTCATCTCGGGCGGCTTCGCCGGCACCGGCGCCCACGAGAACGGCGTGGACCTGGCCTACGGCGCCGGCGTGGACTACCGCTTAAGCCGCCTGTTCAGCGTCAGCGCGGGGTGGGACCGCTATCACACCAACCGCAATCGTCCCGACCTGTTTGCGGTGACCGCGGCGTATCACTTCTAGAAATCCGCCGGCGGGAGGCGGTATTTCGCCGCCTCCCGCACCGGCCGATCCGGCCGGATGGCACCGGGACTGATTTTTCGGAGCGGACGATGGGCGCCAGGGATGGCGCAACCCGCCCGGGGCGCAAGGCCCCCGGCATTGTGGGTGACGCGTGCGGGAGGCCGGAGCAGCCAGCCGCGCTCCGCGCATCGCCGGCAGCGGCTTCCGGAGTCGATCAGGGCGGCGACCCCTGCGCGGCCTTGTCGCGCAGCACGGCGATGAAGCGTGTGATGTTCTCCTGCGTGGCGCTGTTCCACAACGCGACCATGTGGTTGCGGTCGTTGGTGCCGGAGTCGTCCGACGAGGACGAAGAAATGCTCGCCTGCAGCAGGCGGTCGCCGCTGCCGCTGTCGACCAGGTCGTAGCTGGTCTCCACCTCCATCTTGTTGGCGAACGGGTCGCTGCTGTAGGCGAAGCGCTTGACCGTGGCCACAAGGTTCACCGAATGGGCGCCGCCGGGATTGAAGATCTGCGCCTGCTCCGCGGCGGACTGGATGCCGTCGTGCCACTGCTGCGAAACCACCGGGTCGAGGACGATGGAGGGGTTGGCGGTGGCAACGGCGATCGACTTCAGCGACATGTTCAGCGCACGCGGCGCGCGGGCGATGCCTTGCGGCACCAGGTTCACCTCGGTGGGATTGTCGGCGCAGGCGCCCAGCAGGGCGCAGCAGGCGAGCAGCAGGATTTTTTTCATGGATGTGCTTCTTCTTATGGAGTGGAGCCGGTTGGGGCGGCGCTCGACGGCAGGATCCGGCCGCTGCCGCATGCACCGCGGCGGCAACGCGGCCGGAGTCCTCGACGCGCCGGTAAGCGTGCAGACCACGGATGGCGCGCGGGAGTTCCAAGCTGCCTGCAAGCCGATCAGCCGCGCAGCGGCGTACACGGCCCTTTCTGCAGGATTTTGACCGCGGCGCAAGCGCAATAGTGCCTTTGATTCACACGCCCGGGCCTTCGGCGTAGCATCGATCGTGCGTCGGCTGACGCAAGGAGGAGCACAGCAATGAAAGACCATGTCTACAAGCTGCTGGAACTCACCGGTTCATCGACGACGGGAATCGAGGACGCCGTGACGGGCGCGCTGACGCGCGCTGCCAAGACCGTGCACAACCTCAAGTGGTTCGAAGTCAGCGACATCCGCGGCACGATCGAAAAGGACAAGATTGCGCACTGGCAGGTGACCATGAAGGTGGGCTTCACGCTCGACGAGTAGAACTTCCGCCGCCCTGGTGGCGGCGAGCGGGGCGTCGGGGCAGGCATTGGCGGCTGCGGGTCGCTGATGGAACGCGGCCGGCCGCGGCTGCGCGGATTGGCGCCTCCGCCAGTTCGGGTGCGCGCGCGCCCGATCCACGGTAGGCTGCACCCGCACGGGGGTGGTCGCAGGAATGGTTTTCGCGCTGGAAAGGGAAAGCTCGGCCGCCGGCCGGGTAGCACAAATGAAAATAGCGATTGGAATGGCCGCCACGATGCTGCTCGTGTCGGCTTGCCAGATGGTGCCATCGACAATTGATCGTTCATCCCGGCGCCAGGCGGATGCCGAGGCTGCGCGACGGCAGCAGTGGGATGCGCTGGCGGTGCAGATGCAGGCGGATGCCGATCGGCAGCGCCAGCAGGATCAGGTGGCCGCGGGGGCCGAGGCCGAGCGACGGCGCCAGCAGGAATCGGAGCGAATCGTGGCGGCACGGCACAACGCGCAGTTGATCGAGGCGGCGGACGACCGGATTTGCCAGGCGCGGGGATTGATGCCGGAACGGCCGGACTACAACAAGTGCAGGGATGCCCTGCTGCGCGAGCACCAAGGTGAAGTGAATGTGCCCACGGGAGACAATTGGCTGCCGGTTCAGTGGGCGAAAGTCCAGGTCCCTGCGCGAACTGCCGGAGAGTCGGTGCCGCTTGAAATCAGCGGAGGTACATTCGTGGTGCCGGTTCTCGTCAACGATCAGGTCTCGTTGAAATTCACGCTCGACAGCGGTGCCGCGGACGTGACGATCCCGGCCGATGTGGTGTTCACACTGATGCGGGCCGGCTCGATTTCGGGGAGCGATTTTCTGGGGAGCCAGACTTACGTCCTGGCCGACGGCGCCGAAGTTCCGTCCCGCATGATCCGTATCCATTCGCTCAGGGTGGGCGGCGTCGTGGTCCACGACGTGGTCGGCAGCGTCACCTCGGTTCGGGGATTGCCGCTCCTGGGGCAGAGCTTTCTGAGCCGCCTTTCGTCCTGGTCGATCGACAACCAAAGCCGGACCTTGATCATCAATTCCCGCTGAGCCGCGTGGGCGGCCGCGATTCCCGGCATTGGCCCGGGCAGCCCGCTGCGCCTGGGAGCCTGCCGTCGAAACAGGCTACGATTGCGCGCCGCACTGATCCGCAATACCACCGCTAACCGCCAGCCGTCCCACCTGCCACAAGCCATGACCGCATCCACCCGCTACCCGCTGCTGTTCTCGCCCCTGGACCTGGGCTTCACCCGGCTGAAGAACCGCGTGCTGATGGGTTCCATGCACACCGGCCTGGAAGAGGCGCCCGACGGCTTCGAGCGGATGGCGGCGTTCTTCGCCGAACGCGCGCGCGGCGGCGTGGGCATGATCATCACCGGCGGCATCGGGCCCAACGCGGAAGGCGGCATCGGCGCCAAGCTTTCGACCGAAGCGGAGGCGGCCAGCCACCGCATCGTCACCGCTGCCGTGCACGCGGCCGATCCCGAGGTGAAGATCTGCATGCAGATCCTGCACGCCGGCGCGCTGTCGTCCAGCGAGCAGTGCGTGGCGCCCTCGGCGATCAAGTCGCGGGTGGGGCGCCACACGCCCGCCGCGCTCGACGAGGCCGGCATCGAGAAGCAGATCGCCGATTTCGCCAACTGCGCCAGGCTGGCGCGCGCGGCGGGCTACGACGGCGTGGAGATCATCGGCTCGGCCGGCTACCTCATCAGCACCTTCCTGGTGGCGCGCACCAACCTACGCACCGACCGCTGGGGCGGCGCCTGGGAAAATCGTATGCGCTTCCCGGTGGAAGTGGTGCGCCGCGTGCGCGCGGCGGTGGGGGCCGACTTCATCGTGATCTTCCGCATCCCGGCGATGGACATGCTCGACGGCGGCATGTCCTGGGAGGAGGTGGTTGCCCTGGGCCAAGCGGTCGAGGCGGCCGGCGCCAGCATCGTCAGCACCCACTTCACCTGGCACGAGGCCGCCGTGCCGACCATCGCCACCATGGTGCCGCGCGCCGCCTTCACCCAGGTCACGGGGCGCCTGCGCAAGGCGCTGAAGATTCCCGCCATCACCAGCAACCGCATCAACATGCCGGATGTGGCGGAAAGCGTGCTGGCGCGCGGCGACGCCGACATCGTCTCGATGGCGCGGCCCATGCTGGCCGACGCCGAGCTGGCGCTGAAGGCGCTGCAAGGCCGCGAGGACGAGATCAACACCTGCATCGCCTGCAACCAGGCCTGCCTGGACCACAGCTACAGCGGCCGCCGGCAGGTGAGCTGCCTGGTCAACCCGCGCGCCTGCAACGAAACCCTGCTGAACTACGCGCCGGTGCAGGCGCCCAGGAATCTCGCGGTGGTCGGCGCCGGCCCGGCCGGCCTGGCCTATGCCACCGTGGCGGCACAGCGCGGCCACCGGGTGACGCTGTTCGAGTCGGCCGGCGAGATCGGCGGGCAGTTCAACCTGGCCAGGCGCATCCCGGGCAAGGAGGAGTTCAGCGAAACGCTGCGCTACTACCGCCGGATGATCGAAGTCCACGGCATCGAGCTGCGCCTGAACACCCGCGCGGACGCCGCCACGCTGCGGGACATGGGCTTCGACGAGGTGATCGTGGCCACAGGCATCGAGCCGCGCCGGCCGGACATCGAAGGCATCGGCCACCCGAAGGTGGCGGGTTACATCGACGTGATCCTGGGCCGCCGGCCGGTGGGCCGCAGCGTAGCCATCGTCGGCGCCGGCGGCATCGGCTTCGACGTGGCCGAGCTGGTCTCGCACGCCGGCAAGTCGGCCGCCCTGGACATCGACACCTTCGCCAGGGAGTGGGGCATCGATTTCCGCAACCACCCGCGCGGCGGCGTGACCGGGGTGACGCCGCAGGTGGCCGCGGCCGAGCGCACCGTTTACCTGATGCAGCGCAAGCCCGACCCGGTGGGCAAGAACCTGGGCCGCACCACCGGCTGGACCCACCGGCTCACGCTCAAGCGCCGCGGCGTGCACCTGCTCAACGGCGTGGAGTACCTGAAGATCGACGACGCCGGCCTGCACACACGCGTCCACGGCGAGCCGAAGCTGTTCGAGGTGGACACGGTGATCGTCTGCGCCGGCCAGCTGCCGCTGCGCAGCCTTTACGACGCGCTGCAGGCCTGCGGCGTGAAGGCCAGCCTGATCGGCGGCGCCTACGAAGCGGTGGAGCTCGACGCCAAGCGCGCCATCGACCAGGCGAGCCGGATGGCGGCGGCGGCTTAGGGAAGCGCTGATTGCTCGGCGCTTCCCGCATGGGCCACGCACGGCCCAGCATCTTCAATGGCGTAAGCCGTTGAAATTCACACTTGTCGACGGCCGTTGTCTGAATAAGTCCAGGATGGACTTGTTCAGAGTGTCCTTGGGGCGGCGCGGGCAGGCGCGCACGCGGCCCGCGAGCCGCGTGCGCGGTGCCGCGGTCAGAGCTTGAGCTTGCGCAGCGCTGGCGCCACCTTTTCGCCGATCAGCCGCAGGCTGCCCTGCACGAGATCGAACGGCATGCCGGCGTAGGAAACGGCCATGGCCGGGCGCAGGTCGCCGGTCATGCGTGCGCGTTTGGCCCACTTCTCGACGATCTGTTCCG
>JADHNH010000025.1 GCA_016779605.1 Nevskia sp.
CGATTTTGGGCGCAACCCGAAGGGACGGGGCCATTTTTGCCCATCGCCGCGTCGATCGGCACTCGCATGGATTCACCATGCCACGTGCCTCTCTCCTTGCGCTGGGCAAAAATGACCGCCGTCGCAGCGATCCAAGTAGCGTGAACAGGCCCTCCCTCCGGGAATTGCGAAGCATCCGACGATATGCAGCCAACTCAGGCCTTCCGGTCCGTATGCCCCAGGTCACGTCCCGGCGCGACGCGGTCGCGGATCGCCTGCTTGAGCGCAGGCAGCTCGGGAAAGCCGCCATCGGCGGCACGGTCGGCCAGCACCTCGCCGCCCAGGCTGACGCGGAACACGCCGCCGCGTCCCGGCCGCAGCGCCACTTCGTCGAGCTCGTCGGCGAAGGTGGTCAGCAGCTCCTGCGCCACCCAGGCGGCCCGCAGCAGCCAGCGGCACTGGGTGCAGTATTCGATCTCGATCCGGTTCAAGCGCGCTCTCCGGCGGCCCCGGTAGCGGCCCCGCCCGCTAAGGGTACGGCCGGCTTGTAGGCGACCACGAATTCGGGCGGCTGGCGCCGCGGCTTGCCGCTGGCGAGGTCCACGCAGACCCAGTGGGTGCGGCCGCGCAGCACGGTGCGGCCGTCGCTGGCGCGGATGATCTGGTAGCCGCGCCACATCGACAGGCGGCCGTCGTTTTCGGCGATCCAGGTGGCGACCAGCAGCTCGTCGCCGGCGAAGGTCGGCGCCAGGTAGTCCAGTTCATGCCGCCGCGCCACGCAGCCGCAGCCGATGCGCTCGTAGTCGGAGAAACCCAGGCCGAGCTGCTGCGAGTGCGCCCAGGCGACGCGCTCGAGCCAGCTCAGGTACACCACGTTGTTGGTATGGCCGAAGCGGTCCAGGTCTTCGGCACCCACCCGGATGGCCTGCACGAACGGCGCGGCGACGTCCCAGGCGCGGCCCTGCACGGCGGCCGGTACGTTCACCGGGCCGGCTCGAAGCTGCGGCTGGAGGCCATCGGCCAGTACATCTGGTACACCGAATGCGCCGCCGGGTTTTCCAGCAGCTCGCCCGGGCGCAGGAACTTGTAGAAGTTCGCCAGCAGGCGGATCTCGTTTTCCGATACGCGCCGCACGATGTGGTGCGGCCGCAGGTCGGCCGGGTGCGCCAGGCCGGCGGAGCCGACCAAGTCGCCCAGCGCCGCCAGCGTGTTGCGGTGGAAGTGGTAGACCCGCTCGGCCTTGTCGGGCACCACCAGCGCCCGCTGGCGCAGGCGGTCCTGGGTGGCGATGCCGGTCGGGCAGCGGTCGGTGTGGCAGGACAGCGACTGCACGCAGCCCAGCGCGAACATGAAGCCGCGCGCCGCGTTGCACCAGTCCGCGCCCAGCGCCAGGGTGCGCGCCATGTCGAAGGCGGTGATGATCTTGCCGCTGGCGCCCAGGCGAATGCCTTCGCGCAGGTTGAGTCCCACCAGGGTGTTGTGCACCAGCAGCAGCGCCTCCTGCAGCGGCGTGCCGACGTGGTCGGCGAATTCCAGCGGCGCGGCGCCGGTGCCGCCCTCGCCGCCGTCGACCACGATGAAGTCCGGCTTCAGGCCGCTCTCCAGCATGGCCTTGCAGATGCCGAAGAATTCCCAGGGATGGCCCAGCGAGAACTTGAAGCCGGCCGGCTTGCCGCCGGACAGCTCACGCAGGCGGGCGACGAATTCGAGCAGCTCCAGCGGCGTGGCGAAGGCCGAGTGCAGCGCCGGCGAAACGCAGTCGCGGCCCACGGCGACGCCGCGCGTGCGGGCGATCTCCGGCGTCACTTTGGCGCCCGGCAGCACGCCGCCATGCCCCGGCTTGGCGCCTTGCGAGAGCTTCACCTCGACCATCCGCACCTGCGGCGAGCGGGCCTGGGCGGCGAACTTGCCGGCGTCGAAATGGCCGTCCTCGCTGCGGCAGCCGAAGTAGCCGCTGCCCAGCTCCCAGATCAGGTCGCCGCCGTACTCGGCGTGGTAATGGCTGATCGAGCCCTCGCCGGTGTCGTGGGCGAAGCCGCCGAGCTTGGCGCCGCGGTTGAGCGCGCGGATGGCGTTGGCCGACAGCGCGCCGAAGCTCATCGCCGAGATGTTGAGCAACGAGGATTCGTAGGGCTGCGCGCACTGCGCGCCGCCGATGCGCACGCGGAAGCCGGTGTCGCCGATCTTGTGCGGACGCATGGAATGGTTGATCCATTCGTAGCCGCTGACGTACAGGTCCAGCTCGGTGCCGAACGGCCGCTTGTCCTCGACGTTCTTGGCGCGCTGGTAGACCAGCGAGCGCTGCGCACGCGAAAACGGCGCGGCCTCGGTGTCGGACTCGATCAGGTACTGGCGGATTTCCGGGCGGATGGTCTCGAAGAAAAAGCGGAAATGCGCCAGGATCGGATAATTGCGCAGGATCGAATGCCGCGTCTGCAGCAGGTCGTACACCCCTGCCAGCGTCAGCGCGGCCGCCACCGCGGCAACGATCCACCAATATGGGTTCGTGCCCGCGACGGCGGCCGCCGCGAGGGCCACGATCGCCGCTCCCGCAAGGGCGTAAAAGCGCGAAGGCAGCAGGCTCGAAGCACTCGCGGACATGGGCTCCACCGGCATCTGGCTGGTGGCGCCTTATACCCGATTGATGCGCCGCTTCCAATGGCCGGGGCGGCCGGCGCCGCGCTACCGGGCAGCCGGCAAATCGGCTAAACTACCAATCCGTACCGTTTTAGTCTGATTTTTCACCGGCCCTTGTCGCCGTTCGCGGCGACCTTCGATTCCACCATGTTCAAGCTCGGCAAGCTCACCGACTACGGCACCGTGGTGATGACCGCCCTGGCGGCCGAGCCGCAGCGCCTGCGCAACGCGCAGGACCTGGCGGTGCAGACCCGCGTGGCCGCGCCGACCGTGGCCAAGCTGCTCAAGCAGCTGTGCAAGGCCGGGCTGGTGGAATCGGTGCGCGGCGCCCATGGCGGCTATCGGCTGGCGCGCGAGGCCTCGGCGATCACGGTGGCCGACGTGGTCAGCGCCATCGAGGGCCCGATCGCGCTGACCCAGTGCGCCATCCACAGCGGCGGCTGCAGCATCGAGGCGTTCTGCGGGGTGCGCGGCAACTGGCGGCTGATCGGCACCGCCATCCGCCAGGCGCTCGAAGCGGTGACCCTGGAGCAGATGGCCGCGCCCCTGCGCGGCACGCCGTCGACCGAACGCAGCGAGGCGCCGATGCGGATGATGCGGTTTTCCGGCGAAGCCCGGCCGCAGGGCGGCGAAGGCTGACCCGCGCCCACCACGATCAGCCATTACCGTTTGAATTTTTAACCCGATCTCATGGCAACCCAGGAAACTGAAATCCGCGAGTTGATGAAGCGCCGCGAATACGGCGCCGGCTTCGTCACCGCGATCGAGTCCGAAACCGTGCCGCCCGGCCTGTCGGAGGACGTCATCCGCCTGATCTCGGCCAAGAAGGGCGAGCCGGAGTGGCTGCTGGAATTCCGCCTGAAGGCGTACCGCCGCTGGCTGAAAATGACCGCGCCGCAGTGGGCGCACGTGCAGTATCCGCCGATCGATTTCCAGGCGATCTCCTACTACTCGCAGCCGAAGTCGCACAAGGCCGGGCCGAAGTCGCTGGACGAGGTCGACCCGAAGTTGCTGGAAACCTACAAGAAGCTCGGCATCCCCTTGCGGGAACAGGAAATGCTGGCCGGCGTGGCGGTCGACGTGGTGTTCGACAGCGTGTCGGTGGCCACCACGTTCAAGAAGAAGCTGGCCGAGGCCGGGGTGATCTTCTGCCCGATCTCGGAGGCGGTGCAGGAGCACCCGGAGCTGGTGCGCAAGTACCTGGGCAGCGTGGTGCCGTTCGGCGACAACTACTACGCGGCGCTCAACACCGCCGTGTTCACCGACGGCTCGTTCGTGTTCATCCCCAGGGGCGTGCGCTGCCCGATGGAGCTGTCCACCTATTTCCGCATCAACGAACGCAACACCGGCCAGTTCGAGCGCACCCTGATCATCGCCGAGGAAGGCAGCCAGGTCAGTTACCTCGAAGGCTGCACGGCGCCGCAGCGCGACGAAAACCAGCTGCATGCGGCGGTGGTGGAGCTGGTGGCGCTGGACGACGCGCAGATCAAGTATTCGACCGTGCAGAACTGGTACCCGGGCGACGAGCAGGGCCGCGGCGGCATCTACAATTTCGTGACCAAGCGCGGCGACTGCCGCGGCGCGCGCAGCAAGATCTCCTGGACCCAGGTCGAGACCGGCTCGGCCATCACCTGGAAGTACCCGAGCTGCATCCTGCGCGGCGACGATTCGGTCGGCGAGTTCTACTCGGTGGCGCTGACCAACAACCGCCAGCAGGCCGACACCGGCACGAAGATGATCCATGTCGGCAAGAACACGCGCTCGACCATTGTTTCCAAAGGTATTTCCGCCGGCCAGGGGCAGCAGTCCTATCGCGGCCTGGTGCGCGTGCTGGAAACCGCCGCGAACGCACGCAACTACACCCAGTGCGACTCGCTGCTGATCGGCGACCGCTGCGGCGCCCACACTTTTCCCTATACCGAGGTGCGCAATCCGACCGCGCAGCTCGAGCACGAAGCCACCACCTCGAAGATCGGCGAGGACCAGCTTTACTACTGCCGCGCGCGGGGCATCTCCGAGGAAGAGGCGGTGTCGATGATCGTCAACGGCTTCTGCAAGGAAGTGTTCAAGGAGCTGCCCATGGAATTCGCCGTGGAGGCGGGTAAGCTTCTCGCGGTTTCCCTTGAAGGCGCAGTAGGTTAGCAATCATTTTTAATGTGATACCTTAGAATTGTGATGCTCGAAATCAAGAATCTGCATGCCCGCGTCGAGGGCAAGGACATCCTCAAGGGGCTGGATTTCTCGGTCGGCGCCGGGCAAGTGCACGCCATCATGGGCCCCAACGGCTCGGGCAAGTCCACCCTGGCCCACGTGCTGGCCGGCCGCGAAGGCTACGAAGTCACCGAAGGCTCGGTGCGCTTCGACGGCCAGGACCTGCTGGCGCTGCCGCCGGAGGAGCGTGCCTGCCTGGGCGTGTTCCTTGGCTTCCAGTACCCGGTGGAGATTCCCGGCGTCAGCAACCTGACCCTGCTCAAGGCCGCGCTCAATGCCCGGCGCAAGCGCAATGGCCAGCCCGAGATCGACCCCGCCGACTTCCTGGCCTGGGTGCGCGACCGCGCCAAGCTGGTCAAGATCGACCCCAAGATGCTCTCGCGCGGGGTCAACGAAGGCTTCTCCGGCGGCGAGAAGAAGCGCAATGAAATCCTGCAGATGCTGGTGCTGGAGCCGCGCCTGATGATCCTCGACGAGACCGACTCGGGCCTGGATATCGACGCGCTCAAGATCGTCTCCGACGGCATCAACGCCATGCGCTCGCCGCAGCGCGCCACCCTGCTGGTGACGCACTACCAGCGCCTGCTCGACTACGTGCAGCCCGACCGCGTGCACGTGCTGGCGCGCGGCCACATCGTCCGCAGCGGCGGCCCGGAACTGGCGCGCGAGTTGGAAGCCAGGGGCTACGGCTGGCTCGAGGCGGCCTGAAGCGCCATGTCCGCCGCCTATCAGCAGGCCTTCGAGCGGTTCTCCGGCACCCTGGACCGGGGCGACCGCGACCGGCGCCAGGCGCGTTTCGAGCGCTTCGCCGGTGCCGGCTTTCCCGGCCCGCACGAGGAGCGCTGGCGCTATACCGATATTTCGGGACTGGCGGCGCGTGAATTCGCCCTGCCCGCTGCCGCCGACATCGACCTCGGCGAAACCCTGCTGGCCGGCTGCGACCACCTGGTTTACGTCAACGGCTACCTCGATCGCACGCGCAGCACGGCCGCGGCGCTGCACGGCGTCGCCGCCGCCGAAGGCCCCGATGACGACGGCATCGCCGCGCTCAACGCCGCCTTCGACGGCGGCGGACTGCAGCTGCGGCTGGCCAGCGGCGAAACCCTGCCCCGGCCGCTCAACGTGGTGGCGGCCATTGCTGCGCCGTCCGCGCCCGGCATGGTGCACCAGCGCCACCGCATCGAGCTGGGCGAGAACTCCCAGGCGACGGTGGTGTTCCAGTTCGCCGGCCGCGGCGGCGAGCGCCTGGCGACGCAGCGCGTCGAGATCCGCCTGGCCCCCGGCGCGCGGCTGATGCTGTACCGGGTGGAGGACGAGGCCGCCGGCGGCACGCTGCTGAGCACGATCCAGGCGAGCCTGGCGCGCGCCAGCACCCTGCGCGCGGTGACGGTGGATTGCGGCGGCGGCCTGGCGCGGCACGACTTCAACATCGCCCTGGACGGCGCCGGCGCGGAGGCCGCGCTCGCCGGCCTGTACCGCCCGCAGGCCGGCGGCCACGTCGACAACCATGCCCAGGTGGTGCACGCCGCGCCGCATTGCCGCAGCCGCATGCTGTTCCGCGGCATCGTCGATGCACGCACGCGGGCCGTGCTCAATGGCCGCGTAGTGGTGCAGCCGGGCGCGCAGAAGACCGACTCGGAGCAGCGCATCGCCAACCTGCTGCTGTCGCCGCGGGCAGAGGTGGACGCCAAGCCGGAGCTGGAGATCTACGCCGACGACGTCAAGTGCGCGCATGGCGCCACCGTCGGCCGCATCGACGAAACTGCCCTGGGCTACCTGCGCAGCCGCGGCATCGACGCCGGACAGGCCCGCGCGCTGCTGCTGCGCGCATTCGCCGGCGAGGTGCTGGCCCGGATCGGCCTGCCGGCGCTGCGCGCTGCATTGAACGCACGGCTGGGCTTTCCGGCCGAAGAACCGATCGAACCATGACCCGAACCATGCCCGCCACCCCTGCCCGGCCGGCCGCCGCAGCGGCCGGCCCGCTGGACCTGGCGCGGGTGCGCGCCGAGTTCCCGATCCTGGCCGAGCCGGTGCGCGGCGGGCGCCTGGCCTACCTGGACAACGCCGCCACCAGCCAGAAACCGGAATCGGTGCTGCGCGCGCTCGACGACTACTACCGCCACAAGAACTCGAACGTGCACCGCGCGGTGCACGACCTCGCCGAGCGCGCCACCACCGCCTACGAGGGCGCGCGCGACCGCATCGCCGCCTTCCTGGGCGCGGCGCGCGAAGAGATCGTGTTCACCCGCGGCACCACCGAGAGCATCAACCTGGTGGCCTACAGCCACCTGCTGCCGCTGCTGCAGCCCGGCGACGAGATCCTGCTCACCGGCATGGAGCACCATTCCAACATCGTGCCGTGGCAACTGGTCGCCGCCCAAAAAGGCGCCCGCGTGGTGGCTGCGCCGGTGACGGACCGCGGCGAGCTGGATTTCGAGGCCTGGCGCCGGATGCTCGGGGAGCGCACGCGCCTGGCGGCGTTCAACCACGTTTCCAACAGCCTGGGCACGATCAACCCGGTGGCGGCGATGGTGCGCGAGGCCCATGCGCGCGGCATCCCGGCGCTGGTGGACGGCGCGCAGGCGATCGCCCACCTGGCGGTGGACGTGCGGGCGCTGGACGTCGACTTTTACGCCTGCTCGTCGCACAAGGCCTACGGCCCCACCGGCTTCGGCGCCCTGTATGCCAAGCGCCGGCACCTGGAGGCGATGGCGCCCTGGCAGGGCGGCGGCGACATGATCCGCACGGTGTCGTTCGAGGGCAGCACCTGGAACGACGTGCCGTACAAGTTCGAGGCCGGCACCCCGGACATTGCCGGCGCCATCGGCTTCGCCGCCGCCCTGGACTACATCCAGGCGCAGGGCCTGGAGCGGATCGGCGCCCACGAGCACGCGCTGCTGGCCGAGGGCACCGCCCGGCTGGAGCAAATCCCCGGCCTGCGTCTGATCGGCACCGCCGCCGAGAAGGCCGGCATCCTGTCGTTCGTGATGGACTGCGCCCACCCGCAGGACGTCGGCACCATCCTGGACCAGGAGGGCGTGGCGGTGCGCACCGGCCATCACTGCACCATGCCGCTGATGCAGCGCTTCGCCGTGCCGGCCACCGTGCGGGCCTCGCTGGCCGTCTACAACGGCTCCGACGACCTGCAGCAATTGGAACGAGCGCTGCACAAGGTTCGCCGCTTGTTCGGCTGAAAGCCCGCGAATTCCGGCCGGATGTAACGCCCGTCTCCACCTTCCCGCCTTTGGTCGGGTAGGTTTTCACCATGGTCCGCCCCATTCCAAGGTTCGGATAAACTTGGCAAAATGGGGTTTGTGACGGATTCGGCACATGCATTTTGGGGGTTCGCCTCGCCGGCGCGCCGGAGCACAAGACTTTACGATGGGTTATTGACTGCCCGAACGTTATCGATGCCAGCGCACAGCGGCCGGTTAGCCGCGGGGACGGAGGACACGGTGGTAGCTGCCTCAGCGGGGAATCGGGATCCCGGGTCGATCGCAGGTCAACGGGGCTTTACCCTGACCGAGCTCATGATCGCGATCACGATCGCGGGCATCCTGCTTGCGCTCGCCATTCCCAGCTACACGGATTTCATCCACAACGAGCGCCAGATCACGCAGGCCAATGCGCTGGTGTTCGCGCTCAGCTACGCCCGCAGCGAGGCGATCAAGCGCGACGGCACGATCTGCGTCTGCCCGTACAACACGGCCTCGCCGCCCAACACGGCCACCTGCGGCACCGACTGGAAGCTCGGCTGGATCGTGCATATCCCCGACCCCACGCAGAACCCCATCAACTGCACCCTGCCGAACACCGCGCTGACCGCGCCCCTGCCGATCCTGCAGACCGGGCCTCCGACCACGCCGGGGGCCGCCAACTCGCCGACGACGCTGACCGCCACCCTGTCCAGCACGGCGGTAACGTCGATCGGCTTCCAGGGCATCGGCACAGCCCTCGCCAACAACGCCAGCATCACCGGCGGCAACAATGTGCAGTTCAAGCTGTGCGACGTCAGGGGTTACAGCGGTTCGAGCGCGGTCTACGCATCGGCCCGGGATGTCGAGGTGAGCGCCAACGGCCGCGCCCAGGCTTCGACGACCGCAGGGCAGACTCTGAACGGAACCGCGCTGACTTGCCCATGAACAGTCCGCCCAACCCTGATCCGGGGCCGGTTGCGCGGCCGATTCCGCAGGGCGAGCGCGGCTTCACCCTGCTCGAGGTGCTGATCGCGGTGGTGGTACTGTCGATCGGCATCCTGGGCGTCAGCAAGCTCATGTTCACCGCGATCAAGTCGAACGACGACGCCGCCATGCGCATGCGCGCGACGATCCTGGCCAACGCCATCATGGACTCGATGCGGGCCAACTACGCGGGGTCCACCACCGGCCTGTACGACGTCGCGCACATCAACGCGTACGCCAGTTCGGCCAGTTGCGTCGGCGCGGTGTGCAGCGCCACGCAGATCGCGCAAAGCGACCTGGCGAACTGGAAGACCCTGCTGAGCAATGCCCTGCCCCTGTACGACGGCACCATCGTCACCGACACCAACAACAATTACCGGCGCGCCACCGTCACCGTCTGGTGGGACGCTTCGCGCGCCGGCACTTCGGCCCCTGCGGCCGGCTCCGGCCAGCTGACCAATGCGTCGGCGGGCTGTACGGCCACCGCCAATTCCACCTGCATGATGAGCGTGACCCTGGAAAGCATCATCCAATGAAGCGCGCACGCGGCTTTTCGCTGGTCGAGCTGATGATCGCGGTCACGCTCGGCCTGCTCCTGATCGGCGCGGCCAGCGCGATTTTCGTCGGTGCGCGCAACGGCTACACGGCGACCACGTCGGTGTCCGCGCAGTCCGACAGCGCGCGGTTTTCCACCGACTTCCTGGCGCGCGCCCTGCGCAGCAGCGGCTACATCGGCTGCGTGCAGGCGCCGCTGGCGGTCGACAACTTCCAGAACCATACGGTCATCGACGCGTTCGCGCTGTCCGGCACGGGCGGCAACATCATTGCCGGTTACGAGGCCAGCAGCACCAATCCCGGGCAGACCTACACGTTGCCGGCGACGTTCGCCGGCGACAACACGGCCGCGGACTGGACGCCGAACCTGCCCAGCGGCGCAACCTACGGATTGCTGGGCACCGCCGTCGGCAACGCGGTGCAGGGCAGCGACGTGCTGGTCACCTACGGCACGGTGAACCAGCCGGCGGTCACCGTCACGTCGATCGGATCGACCACCGTGACCGTATCGCTGCCTTCCGGCTATGCGACACTGGACCAGCTGTTCCCCGCCGGAACGGTGGCGATCATTTCCAACTGCGCCGTCGCCAACGCCTTCCAGGTCACCGCGGTCTCCAACGGCACCAACACGGTGACCCATGCCGCGAACTCGACCATGACCATGGGCAACGCGAGCGCGACCCTGTCCTTGACCTTCAACGCGGGTGCATTTCTCTACGTGCCGACCACCAGCTTCTATTACATCGGCCTGGGCAGCGACGGCGACGCGGCGCTGTTCAAGAGCGACCTGACCCTGGGCAGCGGCGGCACCGGCACCTACACGATGGTGGCCACCGAGCTGGTGCCCGACGTCGAGAACATGCAGGTGCTGTACGGGGTGAAGTCCACCGCCACCGGCTCGGTGGTCGAATACGTGCGCGGCGACCAGGTCACCGCGACCTGCTCGGACGGCACCTGGAACTGCGTGGCGAACGTCTCGGTGGCCCTGCTGGTGTCCAGCCCGACCGGCGCCGTGCCGGTGCCGTCCTCCGCACCGACCTACTCGCTGCTCGGCACCAGCATCACCGCGCCGAAGGACACGCGCCAGCGCACCGTGTACCAGATCACCGCCGCATTGCGCAATTCCCTGCCCTAGCGCATCCGCCGCCATGAGTCCCTCCAGAATTCCGTATCGACGCGCACAGTCCGGCGCCGCCCTGCTGGTCGCGCTGGTCATGCTGCTGATCATCACGCTGATCGGCGTGTCGGCCGCGCGCACCCAGACGCTGCAGGTGCGCATGGCCGCCAACGTGCACAATCGCCACATCGCGCTGCAAGCCGCCGAGGGGGCGCTGCGCTGGGCCGAGGGCAACCTGCTGCAGGCGGTGTACACGTCTTTCGAAAGCAACGCCAACGGCCTTTACAACGTCGACCAGAACGTGGCCACCCCCTATTACAAGACGGTGACCTGGAGCAGCTCGTCGACTTCGGTGATCAGCTACACCGGGCCCTCGCTGCCGAGCGACAACTATGCGCAGGCGCCACTGTTCATCGTCGAGAGGCTGCCCAAGGTGGTCGGCACCGGATATTCGATCAGCGTCGATCAAAGCGGCAGCGTGCCGTCGCTGGATGTCTTCCGCGTCACTGCGCAGGCCACCGGCGGCGACGGCACCGCCACGGTGACGCTGCAGAGCGTCTTTCACTGAACGAGCTGTCGAGGACGAGGCCATGGCCGCCAAGTTACGCCGCTTCCTGATCTTCGCCGCCAGGTATGCCGCGCTGTGCGCCCTGGCCGGCTTCGCCAGCCTGTACCCCGACGTGGCGCTGGCCGTACCGCCGACGCTGGCGATCTTCCAGTCGCCGCTGACGGTGGCCATCCCGGCGCACCCGCAGGTGCTGTTCGCGGTGGGTAATTCGGAGTCGATGGACGGCAACCTGGCCGGCGCCATCATGGCCGGTTCCGGATCGCTCGGCAGCAGCCTGTCGCTGCTGCAAAGCTCGAGCTCGCCGACCTGCTTCACCAGCGTCGCCGGCTTCACACCGCCGCTGAGCGCGGCGGGTACCGGCGGCTGCGCCGCCGGCACGGCGCCCTACACGGTCAGCTCCGGCGGCAACCTGGTCGACAACTCGCCGAGCCGCCTCAACGTGGCCAAGGCCGGCATCGCCGCCATCCTCACCTCGTTCATGCCGACAGCCGACTTTGCCCTCGAAACCTACTCCACCTCCGGCACCAACCTCTACACGACCTGGCTCTACCAGATGAGCCCGTCCTCCGGCAATTTTGTGTTCACCAACACGCAAACGGCCGGCAACCGCTACGTGACCAACCCGTGCTACAACTACACGACGGTCCAGCTCACCAACGCCACCCTGTACGCCGACTGCCGCGCCATCGACACCAGCGGCCAGGTCACCGAGGTCGCCAGCGTCAACACGGCGCAGTACATGCAGGTTTCCCCGGTCAATGCCGGCAGCAGCGACGACCCCCTGATCAACGACGTGCTGTACGCCGGTGGCGGCATCGACCCGGTCTGCCTGGTGTACGGCGGCCCCAGCCCGCTCAATCCGTACACCGGCACCGGGTCTTTCTCGCTGTCGACGTACAACAACAACGGTGTCAGCGAATCGTATAGCTCCCAAGTCAACAATTGCGCCAGGACGACCACACCGACCAATGCCGGCTTCGTGCCGTACACGCCGCAGACGATCTACATCCAGCGCGGCTTCGGCTACGGCGGCGGCCAGTCCGCCACCACCGGCAACGTGGTGGTGCCGATGAAGAGCGCCGGCCAGGTGCCGACGACGAGCACGGTGGCCACCGCGATCGCCAATTTCACCCCGTACCTGAACCCGGAAACGAATTCGACCGGCACCACGGAAATCAAGGCCAGCGCCGGGCAGTCGGCGCTGCCCGCCATCCTTGCCGGTGCCAAGTCGTACTATCAGAACTCGAATCCGGCTTCGTCCAATGGCTGCACGGCGACTCGCTACGTGATCCTGGTGACCGACGGATTGCCGACGCTCGATCTCAACGGTAAGTCCTGGCCGCCGCCGGGAACTGTATCCGCCACCGGCTACGGCATGACCGTTGCCTTCAACGCCGACGGGTCGCTCAACACGGCGGGTACCAACGACCAGGCAGTAAAAGACACCATCACCAATCTGGCCGCCCTCAACACCGCGGGCATCAAAACCTACATCGTCGGCCTCGGCGCCGGCGTGGACCCTACGACGAACCCGACCGCCGCGCAGGTGCTCACAGCCATGGCCATCGCCGGCGGCACCAACACTTATTTCCCTGCGACCAGCCCCAGCGCGCTGGTCAGCGACCTGTCGAACATCCTGGCGCAGATCATCGGCGCCACGCAGTCGGTCGCCACCTCCGCGGTGAATTCCACCGGCCTGCGCAACGGGTCGATCGTCTACCAGGCGCAGTTCTCCACCCAGGACACCTACCAGGACTGGACCGGCAATCTGAGCGCCTACAACATCGACCCCACCACCGCCATCGTCAGCACCACGGCGAACTGGTCGGCGCAGACCCAGCTGGATACGCTCGGCGCCTCCAGCCGGCTGATCGCAACCTGGCAGCCCGCCACCAGTTCTGGCATCCCGTTCGAATGGCTGACCGGCAACGCGAGCGCTTCGAGTACGTCCGGCATCACGCCGAGCTCGACCCTCGCCACGGCCCTGACCTCGAATACGGTGGTGCCGGTGGCCGCCGACAGCGCCGACGCCACCCAGGGCCTGGATCGCCTCACCTACCTGCGCGGCGACTCCAGCAAGGAACAGCGCAACAGCGGCCTGTACCGCAACCGCACGCACAAGCTCGGCGACATCGTGGACAGCAGCCCCATCTATATCGGCGCACCGAACGGCGACTATGCGTTCGGCTCGTACAGCGCGTTCGTCACCGCCAAGACAAGCCGCACGGCGATGATTTACGTGGGCGCCAATGACGGCATGCTGCACGCCTTCAACGCCAGCACCGGCAACGAGCTCTTCGCCTTCATCCCGAACGGGGTGTTCGCCAACCTGCCGATGCTGACCAGCCCGTTCTACAACGCCCAGCATCACTTCTTCGTGGACGGCTCGCCGAAGTACGGCGACGTGACGTTCTCGGACGGCAGCTGGCACACCGTGCTGGCCAGCGGCGAAGCCGCCGGCGGCAACACGATCTTCGCGCTGGACGTCACCAACCCGGCCAGCAACATCACCAGCGAAAGCACGCTGGCCAGCGCCGTGCTGTGGGAGTACAGCGACACCGACCTGGGCCTGACTTACAGCGTGCCCGCGTTCGCCGCGGTCAACGCCACGGTCAACGGCCAGACGCCGGGTTTCGCGGTGTTTTTCGGCAACGGCTACAACAGCACCAACGGCAAGCCGGTGCTGTACGCGGTCAATCCGCAGACCGGCGCCCTGCTGGCGAAGATCGACCTCTGCGCCAGCCTCACCTCCGCCTCCGGCGTGTGCGACACCACCAAGGCCAACGGCCTGTCGTCGGTGACCGTGGTCAACAGCACGGGCGCACTGGCGCAACCGGCGGACCTGGTCTACGCCGGCGACCTGCAGGGCAACCTGTGGCGCATCAAGATCTCCGACACCACCCCCTCCAACTGGGCCAGCAATGTCACGGTCCTGTTCAAAGCCAAGGATTCTTCGGGCAACGCGCAGCCGATCACGGTGGCCCCCGCGGTGTCGCTGAATCCCTCGTTCCCGAGGCTGCTCGGCCCAATGGTGTTTTTCAGCACCGGCGAGTTGCTGACGGTGAGCGACCTTTCGGCGACACAGACGCAAACCATTTACGGCGTCTACGACCCGGGCACCGCCACCGCCGGTACCGGGCCGACCTACAGTCGTGCTACGAACCTGGTACAGCAGACCCTCACCACGGCGACGCTGACCACGTCGGCCGGCACGCAGAGCGTGCTGGTGGCCAGCGGCAACGCCGTGAGCCTGCCGACCAAGGACGGCTGGTACATCGACCTGAGCCTGCAAAGCGGCATGCGCGGCGTCACCAACCCGCGCATCGAGCCGGGCGGCGGCCTGGTATTGACCACCTACACGCCCAACACCAGCCAGTGCACCGGCGGCGGCTCGGCCTACCTGCTGGTGCTGAACTTCGCCACCGGCGGCGCCTTCGCGGTGCCGGAATTCATCATTCCCGGCAACACCGCGATCGACAACAGCAACCAGGTGACGATCAGCGGCACCACCTACAACCCGGTCGGACTGTCGCTGGGCAACGTCTACGCCACCGCCGCCACCATCATTTCGAGCAACGGCGCACCCGGCACGACGCCCGGCAATTGCGTCAAGATCATCACCAAGTCCGACGGCACGGTGCAGACGGTGTTCGACGCCTGCGGCGGGCAGAAGCGGACCGCCTGGTGGGAGGTGCAATGATGAAGCGAAGCACGTTGGCGTCGGCGCTCTTTGCCGGGCTCCTGTGGGCGGCACCGTGGCACCAGCCGGCCCACGCGTCGCGGGTGGCCGAAGGGCTGTCGGGAACCGTCACCGCCACCCCGGCAGGCAGCTATATCACGATCGACGGCAAGACCTACAACGTCATGCAGACGCTGCAGAACGATTCCACCCTGCTCGACCTGAAGGTGGGCGACCATGTCGAGGTGTACTTCAACGGCGCGGCCAGCGCCAAGGACGCCCGCATCCTGTCGATCACGGTCAAGCACCCTGCCGGAAAGAACTGAAGCCATGCGCACCAGACGGCCATCGAGGCATCGGGGATTCACGCTGGTCGAGCTCGTCGTCACCATGGGGATCGTCGCGATCCTGGCGGCGATTGCCTACAAGTCGTACCGCAACTCCGTCATCAAGACGGACCGGGCGGACGCCAAGAATGCGCTGATCACCTGGGCGCAGACGCTGGAGCGCTGCTACTCGCAGTATTACTACTACTACAACGCCTCGCCCACCGCGAGCCTGCCGGACTGCCCGGCTCCGACCGCCTCCTCCACGTATTCCTCCAACAACCTCTACAAGATCACGGTGGTACGCACGGCAACTTCCTACACGCTAACCGCCACCCCGGCGTCGGGTACGGTGGTCGCCAACGACACCCAGTGCACCACGTTCACGATCGACAACACCGGCAACAAGGGCTATACGGGCACGGCGCCTGCCGCGCCCGATCCGACCAGCTGCTGGGGGGCCAACTAGGTCCGCACGCCCGGACGGGAGCGGACGTGAACCCGAACCGGAACAAGCGCCGCCGGGACGGTTCGGCGCGCACGCTGATCGCAACGGTCGTCGCAAGCCTGGCCGCCACCGTGGCCGGCCTGCCGGCCTATCGCGAGTACGCGCTGCAAACGCACACGCGGCTGGCCGCCGGGGTCCTCGAAGACGCCTATCGCCGCTGGCAGGAGCGCCAGGGCGCCGACCCTTTCGGCCGCCTGTTGTCCCTGGAAACGCTGGGCTACCCCGCCTCGACCGTCTACCTGTCCTGGGACGGCACCCTGCACGAGAACGAGGCCGGCGGATCCGTCTACCGCCTGAGCCTGCGTCTACCGGCCGGGACGGAACCGGAAAGCTGCGGGCTGAGCCCCGGAACGGCCAAGGCCGGATTCGTGCTGGTCGCCCAACCGCTGGCGTCCCAGGCCGCCGGCACCCGCTGCGGCACGCTTTGCCTGAGCTCCACCGGCGAGCGCGCCGTGACCGGCACGGGCGAGGCCGCTTCCTGCTGGAAATGAAGCCCCGCCCGCGCCATCTTTGAGATGGCTTTCAGGCCGTGCCGGCAGGCCGCCGCGATTCGAGCAGCATGTCCAGGATCAGCAGGCCGGCGCCGATGGTGATCGCCGAGTCCGCCAGGTTGAAGGCGGCGAAGTGCCAGCCGCCGACGTAGAAGTCGACGAAGTCCACCACCGAGCCGCGCGTCGCACGGTCGATCGCGTTGCCCAGCGCGCCGCCGAGGATCAGCGCGAACGCGGCTGCGACCAGCCGGTGGGCGTGCGGATTGCGGCGCAGCCACCAGACGATGCCGAGGCTCACCCCGGCGCTGAGCAGGACGAACACCGCCGCCGGTGCGGTATGGAACATCGAAAACGCCGCCCCCGTGTTCTGCATCCGCACCAGGTTGAGATGGTCCACCAGCGGCACCACGGCGAACTTCTGCAGGCTGCGCACCACCAGCAGCTTGGTGAACTGGTCGCCCACGATCACCAGCAGCGACAGCCACAGCCAGTGCACATTGTGCAGCCTGCTCGGCATGGCGCGGTCTTCAGATGTACAGGCGCGCTTCGCCGGCGCCATCGACATTGCCGGCGCAACGGCCGCACAGCAACGGATGTTCCGGCCGATGGCCGACGTCCGCGCGGCGCTGCCAGCAGCGCGCGCATTTCGGCGCCGCGGTGGGCTGCGCGTCGATCCACAGGGCCCCCGGCGCATCCCCGGCGCCTGCCTCCAGCTTCGCCTCCGCCGCCGCAGCGCTGCGCTGCGCCGCCGGCAGCACCCGTGCCTCGGAGGTGAGGAACCAGAAGCGCAGCTCCTCGCCGACCGCGGCGAGCGATTCGAACATGGCGCCGTCGGCATGCAGGCTGAGGCTGGCGTCCAGGCCGGAGCCGATCTGCTCGCGTGCCCGCAGGTCCTCCAGCACCTTCTTCACCGCTTCGCGCGCGGCGAGCAGCCGCGGCCAGTGCGCGCCGTCGAAGGCCGGCGCGGCGGCGGCCGGGAACGCGTGCCAGGTCTGCGCAAACACCGACTGCTCCGGCAGGCTGCGCCCGCCGCCCGGCAGCAGCCGCCAAATTTCGTCGGCGGTGAAGGACAGGATCGGCGCGATCCAGCGCACCAGCGCCTCGGCGATGTGGAACAGCGCGGTTTGCGCCGAGCGCCGGCCGCGGCTCGCGGTGGGCATGGTGTAAAGGCGGTCCTTGAGGATATCCAGGTAGAGTCCGCCGAGGTCCACCACGCAGTAGTTGTGCAGCTTCTGGTAGACCAGGTGGAACTGCGCGTCGCGGTAGGCCGCCACCAGCTCTTCCTGCAGCCGGCGCGCGTTGTCCAGCGCCCAGCGGTCCAGCGCCAGCAGCTCGTCCGGCGCCAGCAGGTGCGCGGCGGGATCGAAGCCGTGCAGGTTGCCCAGCAGGTAGCGCGCGGTGTTGCGGATGCGGCGGTAGGCGTCGGCGACGCGCTTGAGCAGATTGTCGGAGATGGCGATCTCGCCGCTGTAGTCGGACGCCGCCACCCACAGGCGCAGCACGTCGGCGCCCAGCGTCTTGGTCACCTGCTGCGGCGCCACCACGTTGCCGAGCGACTTGGACATCTTGCGGCCCTGCTCGTCCACCGTGAAGCCGTGCGTGAGCACCGCCTTGTACGGCGAGCGGCCGCGCATCGCCACGCAGGTAAGCAGGCTGGACTGGAACCAGCCGCGGTGCTGGTCCGAACCTTCCAGGTACATGTCGGCCTGCGGCGCCAGGCCGGCGGCGTCGATCACGCCGGGATTGGTCGAGACGAAGGCGCACTGGTGGGCGGCGCCGGAGTCGAACCACACGTCCAGCGTGTCCGGGCACTTGTCGTAATGCTCCGCCTCGGCGCCGATCCAGTCGGCCGCACTGGAGCCGAACCAGGCTTCCAGCCCCTGGGTTTCCACGCGCCGGGCGAGCTCGCGCAGCAAGGCCGGCGTGCGCGGATGCAGGGTCTGCTTTTCCTTGTGCACCAGCAGCGCCAGCGGCACGCCCCAGAAGCGCTGGCGCGAAATGCACCAGTCCGGCCGGCCCGCCACCATCTCGCGGATGCGGTTTTCGCCCCAGTCCGGAATCCAGCGCGTGCTGGCGATGGCTTCCAGCGCCTGGCCGCGCAGGTTGCGCGCATCCATCGCCACGAACCACTGCGGCGTGGCGCGGAAGATCAGCGGCGTCTTGTGGCGCCAGCAATGCGGGTAGCTGTGCGTGATCCGCTCCTGGTGCAGCAGCGCGCCGGCCGCACGCAGCGCCTCCAGGATCGGCTCGTCGGCCTTGCGCACATGCAAGCCGCCCACCACCGGCGTGTTCGGCAGGAAGCGGCCGTCGGCGCCCACCGGGTTGTCCACCGGCAGGCCGTATTGCTGCCCGGCCACGTAGTCCTCCACGCCGTGCGCCGGCGCGGTGTGCACCAGCCCGGTGCCGGCATCCAGCGTGACGTGGCCGCCCAGGATCACCGGCACCAGCCGCGGCGCGAACGGATGCTGCAGCTGCAGCCCTTCCAGCGCCGCACCGGCAGCGCGGCCCAGCACTTCCGGACGGGCCACGCCGTAGCGCGCCGCCGCCGCCTCGAGCAGGCCTTCGGCCACCACCAGCTGCCCGGCCGCGCCAGTATCGAACAGCACGTATTCCAGCTCCGGGTGCACCGCCACGGCCTGGTTGGCCGGCAGGGTCCAGGGTGTCGTGGTCCAGATCGCCACGCCGGCCGCGGCGGCCTCCGCACGCCCGAAACGGCGCTGCAGGTCGGCCGGGTCCGCGGCCATGAAGCGCACGTCGATCGCCTGCGACTGCTTGTCCTGGTACTCCACTTCGGCCTCGGCCAGCGAGGAGCCGCAGTCCAGGCACCAGTGCACCGGCTTGAAGCCGCGCACCACGTGGCCGTTCTCGACGATGCGCGCCAGCACCCTGAGCTGCTCGGCCTCGTAGACCGGGTTCATGGTCAGGTAAGGCTTTTCCCAGTCGGCCAGCACGCCCAGCCGCTTGAAGTCGGCGCGCTGGCGGCCGATCTGCTCCTCGGCATAGGCGCGGCACCTGGCGCGAAAGGCGGGAGCGTCGAGCTTTTCGCCGACCTTGCCGAACTTCTTCTCCACCTGCAGCTCGATCGGCAGCCCGTGGCAGTCCCAGCCGGGCACGAAGGCCGCCTGGAAGCCGTCCAGGCGCGCCGCCTTCACCACCATGTCCTTGAGCGCCTTGTTCACCGCATGGCCGATATGGATGTCGCCGTTGGCGTACGGCGGGCCGTCGACGAACCAGTACAGCGGCCGCCCCTGCGTGGCCTGCTGCACGCGGTCGTAGAGCCGCTCAGCCTCCCAGCGCTCCAGGATCTGCGGCTCGCGCTGCGCCAGGTGCGCCTGCATCGGGAAATCCGTCTGCGGCAGGTTCAGCGTGGTCTTGTAGGTATTGACGTCTTGGTTCACGGTGTGGACGGTCATGCCGCGGTCGTTTCAAGAATCCTGCGCGCCTGCTCGCCGTCGGCCTGCATCTGCGCGGCCAGCACGTCGAGCGAGTCGAACTTCATCTGCGGGCGCAGGTACTGCCAGAACTCGATCTCCAGCTCGGCACCGTACAGCGACACCGGCGGGCCGAACACATGCGTCTCCAGCAGGCAGGCGGTGTTGCCCAGGGTCGGGCGCACGCCCAGGCTGGCCACGCCCGGTGCGCCTTGCGGACAGTCCGGCCAATACGCGCGCACGGCGTAAACGCCGTGCGCCAGCGCGGGCCGGTGGCGCATCACCAGGTTGGCGGTCGGCATGCCCAGCTTGCGGCCGAGCTGCAGGCCGCGCCGCACGCGGCCGACCACGCGGTAGCGCCGGCCCAGCAGCTGCTGCGCGTGCGCCAGGTCCGGCTTGGCCAGGGCCTCGCGCAACGCGGTGGAGCTGCAGCGCTCGCCGTCGTTGCGCACGCTGCCCAGGCCTTCGGCGGTGAAGCCCGAAGCGGCGCCGATCCGCTGCAGCAGCGCCAGGTCGCCGCGGCGGCCGCTGCCGAAGCGGAAGTCCTCCCCCACCACCAGGGCGCGCGCGCCGAGCCCGCGCACCAGGATCAGGTCGACGAACTCCGCCGGCTCCAGGCAGGCCAGCCGGCGGTCGAAATGCAGCAGCAGCAGCCGGTCGATGCCGGCGCGCTGCAGGTAGCGCAGCTTGCCGCGGAACCCGGCGATGCGCGGCGGCGCCGTGTGCGGGGCGAAGAATTCGCGCGGCATCGGCTCGAACAGCATCACCGTCGACGGCAGGCGGTGTTCGCGCGCCAGCTCGATCAGCCGCCCGACCAGCGCCGAGTGCCCGCGGTGCATGCCGTCGAAGTTGCCGATCGAAACCACGCATCCGCGATGGCGGGAAGCCAGGTTATGAAGGCCGCGGATCAGCTCCATTGGGGGCGGTGGCGTGTGGACGCGCGATCGAAAGCGCGATTATACAGGCAGCAACCCGCCGCCCTTGGCCGGAGCGGGACTATGCCGCCGGCTCCGCCCGCGGCCGGAAATGCGCCGGGCGCAGGCCCAGCACCCAGAGGGCGGCGAAATACACGGCCGCGGCCGCGCAGACGATCGCGGTGATGCGATATGCACGCTCGAACGAAGTTGCCGCCAGCCAGCGCTGCAGCCCGCCGGCCTGCCACAGCACGAACGCCGACATGGCGCCGGCGGCGGCCAGCAGCCGCAGGGAGAAGCGGCCCCAGCCGGCGCCCGGCCGGTAGACGCCGTCGCGCTTCAGGCGCCGCAGCAGCAGCATGGAATTGATCCAGGCGGTGAGTGAAGTGGAGAACGCGAACACCACGTGCGCCGCCGGCAGCGCCAGCCAGCGCGCCAGACCGAACAGCAGCACGCTGGCGGCCATGCCCACCAGCAGCGCGGTCACCGCCGAGCGCACCGGCACGCGGGTTTCCTGGCGCGCGTAAAAGCCCGGCACCAGCACCTTGACCAGCGAAAAGCCCATGAAGCCCAGGCCATAGGCCCACACGACATAGGTGGTCATGCGCACGTCGTTGGCGCCGAAGCGGCCGTGGCCGAAGATCGTCGCCACCAGCGGCCCGCCCAGCAGCACCAGGCCCAGCGCCGAAGGCACGCCCAGCAGCAGCATGGTGCGCAGGCCCCAGTCCAGGGTGTCGGAGAAATCCCGCGCGGAGCGCTGCGCGTGCTGCGCCGACAGCGATGGCATGATCACGGTGCCGACGGCGATGCTGAAGATGCCGGTGGGAAACTCCATCAGGCGGCTGCCGAAATTGAGCCAGCTCACCGCGCCGCTGCCGACCAGGGTGGCCAGGCTGGTGTTGAGCAGCAGGCTGATCTGCGCCACCGACGAGCCCACCAGCACCGGCAGCATCAGGCCGACGATGCGGCGCACCGGCGGCTCGCTCCAGCCCCAGCGCGGCCAGGCCAGCAGCCGCAGCCGCGCCAGCGCGGGCACCTGGAACAGGAACTGGAGGATGCCGGCGACGAACACCCCGTACGCCAGCATCGGCACCGAATCCGGGTCGATCAGCGCCGAGCCGATGATGCACAGGTTGAGGATAACCGGGGTGAACGCCGGGATCGCGAACAGGCCGTAGATGTTGAGGATGCTGCCGGCCATCGAGGTCAGCGAGATGAACATCAGGTACGGAAAGGTCCAGCGCAGCAGGCTGGCGCCCAGGGCCGCCTGCGCCGGGTCGTGCTTGAAGCCGGGCGCGAACAGCCAGACCAGCAGCGGCGCTGCCAGGCAGCCGACCAGGGTGATCGCCGACAGCACGGCGCCCAGGGTGCCCATCACCACCGCGGTGAGGTCGCGCACGTCCTCCAGCGGCCGCTCCTGGCGGGTCTTGGTGAACACCGGGATGAAGGCCTGCGAAAAGGCACCCTCGGCGAACATGCGCCGGCCGAGGTTGGGGATCATCTGGGCGACGAAAAAGGCGTCCAGCTTCGGGCCGCCGAACACCGCGGCGAGCATGACATCGCGCACCAGGCCGAGGATGCGCGACAGCAGGGTCAGCGCGCTGACCACGCCGGTGGATTTGAACAGGGCTTTGGACATTCCGCCGGTGCTGGATTGCTGCCGCCGGCACGCGGCGGCTGACATTGACAGGGATGGGGACTGCGCAGATACTACGCGACTTTGATCGGTCCCGTCAGCCGCCGGCTGGTAGGACTAATCGCTGATTTTCAACGATTTTTGGGTTTTCCAAACGAGTCCCGGAGTTTAGCCTTGGCCAATACCACGCAGGCGCGCAAGCGCGCTCGCCAATCCGAAACGCGCCGCGAGCGCAATGCCAGCCAACGTTCGATGCTGCGCAGCACCATCAAGAAGGTCGTCAAGGCGATCGAAACCAAGGACAAGGCCGCCGCCGAGTCGGCCTACAAGGAGATGGTGCCGGTGCTGGACCGCTATTCCACCCGCGGCATGATCCACAAGAACAAGGCCGCACGCCACAAGAGCCGCCTGTCCGCGCACATCAAGTCGCTGGCCTGAGCGCCGCGACGCGCAAGGCAAAGCGGTAAAGGAAAAAGGGAGCCGCCGGCTCCCTTTTTTTGCGCCCGGCGCCATCCGCCGGGAGGAATACGCACAGGCTACCGGGGTCCTTCAGGGATCGATGATTCCCAGGAACGTCGCCTTGGCGGCGGCGTGGGCGCAGTTGGCCGCGCCGAGCTTGGCGATGGCATGCTTCAGGTGCACCCGCACCGTCTCCACCGAGCGTCCCAGGATCAGCGCGGTGTTCTCCGCGGTCTTGCCGCGCGCCGCCCAGGCCAGGCACTCGACTTCGCGGTCGCTGAGCGAGGTGAAGCTGCTCGGTGCGCGGCGCAGCCGCTTCTCCGACGCCGCGTTGTGGAAATAGTGGGCGACGGCGAAGAGGTTGCGCGACACCTGCTCGTCGATGCGGCCGTCGCGCTGCGGCGGGCGCCCGCCGATGCCGCTGACGAAAGCCAGCTGTCCCGCCGGCAGGCGGATCGGGATGGTGACGCCCTGGTGCATCTGCTGGCTGCCGAGGAAGTCCAGGCAGCTGCGCTCGTCCGCGCTCAGGTCGGAGCGCTGCTGCACCTTCCACCAGTCCACCCACAGGTCGTTGCCGTGCAGGCAGGCGTGGTAGTACGGGTCGTTGGTGCTGTGCCGCTGCCACTTCCCGGCCCAGTCGCGCGGGAAGTTGCGCGTCTCCAGCGGCGGCGACGCCCACTGGCCGTCGCGCAGCAGGCAGACCGGCACGTAGGAATAGTCCACCATGTCGAAGCCCAGGCGGCGCACCGCGCCGTGCAGCACGTCCATGGCCGCGTCGATGTGGTTCACCTGCTCCAGCTCGGAGGCGAACCGGCACATGAGCCCGGCTGGATCTTCCAGAGTCCGCTGCTGTGCAGGATCGTTCATTGTGGCCCTCCGCAGCAACGGTCAACCGCTCCCGTATGCGGCCGCGATTCTGTTTTCTCGCCCGCTTCGGCAAGTCTTCTATACCCAAATCTAGGGAATTGTCCATCCCCGCCCGCCGTGCAAGCATCCGCTGGATCAACCGATTGATCGACGGAGGGCGTCATGGGCAATGCGGACCTGGAACTGTGCTACCTCGGCGCTGCCGAGGCGATTGCCGCCTTCAAGGCGCGCAGGATTTCCCCGGTGGAGGTGCTGCAGGCGCAGATCGCCCGCGTCGAGGCGGTGAACGACAAGCTGAACGTGTTGACCTACAAGTATTTCGACCGCGCGCTGGAACAAGCCAAAGCCGCGGAAAAGGTCTACATGAACCCTGCGGCCACGCCGCGCCCGCTGGAAGGACTGAGCTGCGCGATCAAGGACTGGCATTCGGTCAAAGGCGAGATCACCACGTACGGCTCCAAGGTATACCGCGATTTCCGCCCGGACCAGACCGCGCCGACCGTGCAACGGCTGCTCGACGCCGGCGCGATCATGCATTGCCGCACCACCACGCCGGAATTCGCGCATTCCGGCATCACCCACAGCCCGCTGTGGGGCGTGTCGCGTAATCCCTGGAACACTCGCTACAGCCCCGGCGGCTCCTCCGGCGGCGCCGGCGCTTCGCTGGCCGCGGGCTTCACCACCCTGGCCGACGGCACCGACGGCGGCGGCTCGGTGCGCATCCCGGCCTCGATCAACGGCGTGTACGGTTACAAGGCGCCGTGGGCGCGCAACCCGACCGACCGCGAGCACCCGGGCGAAACCCTGCTGCACTACGGCCCGCTTGCGCGCAGCGTGGCCGACGCCGCGCTGATGCAGAACGTCATGTCCGGCCCGCACCCGGACGACCTCTACTCGCTGCGCGACCGCGTGGTGCTGCCGGCAAGCTTCGAGGGGATCAAGGGCTGGCGCGTCGCGCTGTCGATGGACCTCGGCTACTTCGAAGTGGACCCCGAGGTGCAGGCCAACACGCGCGCCGCGGCCGAGCGCTTCCGCAGCCTGGGCTGCGAGGTGGAGGAAGTGGACCTGGGCTGGACCGACGAGGTCGAGAAATCCTGGCGCATCACCTGGGAATCGCTGTTCCATGCCCTGGCCGGCAACCTGCTGCCGCAGTGGCGCAACGAGCTGGACCCGTTCGTGGTCAAAATCCTCGAGAACGGCGCCCGGCACACGGTGGCCGATTTCTACGCCATGCACCGCGTGCGCTACGAAATGTACGCCAGGCTGGAACCGATCCTGCAGCGCTGCAACGTGCTGATCTGCCCCACCGCCGCCATCCCCTCGTGCGTGGCCGAGCGCAGCAACGAAGACCCGCTGGTGATCAACGGCAAGCAGCGCACGCCGTACACCGGCTGGTTCATGACCTATCCGTTCAACATGCTCAGCCAGTGCCCGGTGATGAGCGTGCCCAGCGGCTTTTCGCCCAGCACCGGCGTTCCCACCGGCCTGCAGATCGTCGGGCGCACCTACGACGACCTGTCGGTATTCCGCGCCGCCGCGGCGCTCGAATCGGCCGGCAGCCACTGGAAGGAACGCCAGCGGCCGGCGCTATAAGCCGCGCCGCCGGCGCGCCTTAACCCGCCTCGCCCGGCCGCTCCGGCGCGTCTAGCGCGGCGGTGCGGCGGGCGGCGATTTCCTCGATGGCGCGCGGCAGCTCGCGCAGCACCGCCTTCATGCGCAGCAGGCTGAACAGGCCCAGCGTGTGGCTCATGCCCTTCTGCGCCATTTCCGCGGCGGACTCCTCGCCGACGTGACCCTGCACGCCGGCCAGGAACAGCTTCACCTCGGTGGCCGCCAGGCGCTCGGCCGCCTCGCGGTAGATCCGCACGAATTCCGGGCCGAGGTTGTGTTCCTCGGTGAAGCCCAGGGCGCGCATGTCGCCCCAGATCGCCACGATCTGCGCGTCCTCGCGGCTGAGCCGGAGCTCGCCGTCCTGGCGCCGCAGCCGCACCGCGCCGACCCGTTCCAGCGCGCGTGCGTCGGCCTCGGCGTGCGGATTGCGCGCCGTCACCGAGGCCAGCGGCACCAGCGAGTTGTCGATGCCCAGGCGCGCCGCCACCAGGCTTTCCAGGTGCGGAAACACCGCCGCGTCCGAGGGCACCGCCAGCGTATCGCCCTCCATGGCGCGCTTGATCTGCGCCAGCGGCAGCCGCCGGTCGCGCTGCAGCTGGCGGATCGCCAGGATGCCGCGCACGTGCTCTTCGCCGTAGTCGGCGACGTTGCGCTTGGGCCGCCGCGGCTCCGGCAGCAGGCCCAGCCGCAGGTAGACGCGCACCGCTTCCCGCCCGACGCCGGTGCGCCGCTCGAGGTCGCGCATCTTCATGCCGGCCGCACCCGGCTCAGGCCGCGCAGTGCGCGCGGATGAAGGCCGCGCCTTCGGCCACCGCGCGCCGCCCTTCTTCGAGCATCGGCCAGTACAGGTGCCAGCAGTGGAACATCTCGTCCCAGACGCCAAGCTGGGCGTCCACGCCGGCCTGCCGCAGCCGCCCGTGCATGGCGCGGATGTCGTCGAGCAGCACCTCGTGCGCGCCGGCGTGGATCAGCGTCGGCGGCAGGCCGCGCGCTTCGCCGCGCAGCGGCGACACCGCCGGCAGGCCGCGCTGGTGCGCATCGACGTACTGGCCGGCGAAGTAGTCGAGGTCGGCGAGCGACACCACCGGGTCTTGCGCCGCCAGCGTGGCGAAGCTGCCGGCTTCGTGGAGCATGTTGACCCAGGGGCTGATCGCCCACACGCAGCCCGGCAGCGCCACGCCCGCGTCGCGCGCCGCCATCACCACCGCGAACGCCAGGCCGCCGCCGGCGGAGTCGCCGCTCACCGCCAGCCTTGCGGCACCGCGCGCCTGCGCCTCGGCCACATACACGGCGATGCAGTCCTCGAGCGCGGCCGGGTAGCGGTGCTCCGGCGCCAGGCGGTAGTCCGGGCAGATGGCGCTGCCGCCGATCTGCTGGGCCAGCAGCCCGACCATGTGCCGGTGCGACTTGGGCGAGCCGAGGTTGTAGCCGCCGCCGTGGAAATACAGCGCCACCGGCCCTTCCGGGTCGGCTACCGCGCGCTCGCAGGCCACCCCGCCGATGTTCTCGGCGCGGACTTCCACGCCTTCCGGCGGCTTGAAGCGGTCGCCCATTTTCTCGAGCAAAAGCCGCAGTTCCGCCACCGGGGTCTGCGGCGCCTTGGGCGAACCGGCCAGCAAGTCGCGGATCTTCTGCAGGCGCACCGGGTCGGACACCGGGCTTGCCGGCCGGCTGTTGGACGTGCCGTCTGTTTGCGTATTCATCGAACGTGATACCCCAATGTAATGCCCGGCCGCTCTCCGGGAAGCCTCGGCCTCGTACAGCGCCGCCTGCCCGGCAGCTTACGGCGGCCGGCGCGGTACGAACAGCAGGCTCGGCGGCTGGCCGGGCGCAAGCTCGACCATGCAATCGCGCTCCAGGCCGAGCTTCTCCAGCAGCCGCATCGAGTCCCGGTTGTGCGGCGCGGTCACCGCGACGATCCGCTGCAGCCCCAGGCTCTGGCGCGCGTGGCGCAGCACCGCCGTGGCCGATTCCAGTGCATAGCCCTGCGACCACCAGGCCGGCAGGAACGCAAAGCCGATGTCGACGTCGGCCAGGCTGTCGCGCTTGAGCAGCCCGCAGATGCCGATGCTCTCCTGCGGCTGCCGCGTCTGCACCAGGTACAGCCCGAAGCCGAACCGGCGATAGCTGGCCGCCGGCCCCTCCTCGATGTAGCGGCGCGCGTCCTCCAGGCTGCGCACGCCGCGGTCACCGATGTTGCGGATGAACGAGGGCTCGTTCAGCAGCCGCAGGATGAACGCCGCATCGTCCGCTTGCAGGTGCCGCAGCAGCAGCCGCGGCGTGGCGCACACCGGTTGCGCCGCGTCCGGCGCCGTCACGTTCGGATGTCAAATGCGGCCATAGCCAATAAAATAGCGCAAAGCCAAAAGGATACGAACCATGAGTTTCCGCGCGCCGGTCAAGGATCTGTTTTTCTGCATGCAGGAGCTGGCCGGCCTGGCGGAAGTCGGCCGCCTGCCTGGATTCGAGGACGCCGGCGCCGATACCGCCCAGGCGATCCTGGAGGAGTGCGCCCGCTTCAACGAAGCGGTGACCGCGCCCCTGAACTGGGACGGCGACGTTCACGCCGCCCAGTGGAAGGACGGCGCGGTGACCACCGCGCCGGGCTTCAAGGCGGCGTTCCGCCAGTTCGCCGAAGGCGGCTGGCAGGGCCTGCAGCATCCGCCGGAATACGGCGGCCAGGGTCTGCCCAAGCTGATCGCCGCCGCCTGCACCGAGATCCTGCACAGCGCCAACCTGAGCTTCTCGCTGTGCACCCTCCTGACCGACGGCGCGATCGAGGCGCTGCTGACCGCGGGCTCGGACGAGCTGAAGCAGCGCTATATCCCGCGCATGATCTCGGGGCAGTGGACCGGCACCATGAACCTCACCGAGCCGCAGGCCGGCTCGGACCTGTCGATGGTGCGCAGCCGCGCGGTGCGCCAGGCCGACGGCAGCTACCGCATCAGCGGGCAGAAGATCTTCATCACCTACGGCGAGCACGACATGGCGGAAAACATCGTGCACCTGGTGCTGGCGCGCACGCCGGAGGCGCCGGCCGGCGTCAAGGGCATCAGCCTGTTCGTGGTGCCGAAGTTCCTTACCGATGCGCAAGGCCGCCTGGGCAAGCGCAACGACGTGTACTGCGCGTCCATCGAGCACAAGCTCGGCATCAAGGCCAGCCCCACCGCGGTGCTGGTGTACGGCGACGACAAAGGCGAGGTCGGCGCCGGCGCCATCGGCTACCTGGTCGGCGAGGAGAACCGCGGCCTCGAATACATGTTCATCATGATGAACGCCGCGCGCTTCGCGGTGGGCATCGAGGGCATCGCGGTGTCGGAGCGGGCCTACCAGAAGGCCGCGCAGTTCGCCAAGGAGCGCGTGCAGTCGCGGCCGGTGGACGGCTCGCTGCCCGCCGCGGCGGCCATCGTGCACCACCCCGACGTGCGCCGCATGCTGCTGACCATGCGCGCCTATACCGAAGGCTGCCGCGCCATGGCGCTGGTCGCGGCGGCGGCGCAGGACACGGCGCACCACCATCCGGACCCGGCGGTGCGCGCCGAACGGCAGGCCTACTACGAGTTCCTGGTGCCGCTGGTCAAGGGCTTCAGCACCGAGATCAGCCTGGAAGCCACCAGCCTCGGCGTGCAGGTGCACGGCGGCATGGGCTTCATCGAGGAGACCGGCGCCGCCCAGTTCTACCGCGACGCCCGCATCCTGCCGATCTACGAGGGCACCACCGCGATCCAGGCCAACGACCTGGTGGGGCGCAAGACCGGCCGCGACGCCGGGCAGACGGCGCGCGCGATCGCCGCCGCGATCGAAGTCACCGAGTCGCGCCTGGAGCAATCCGGCAGCGTGCAGGCGCTGGCCTTCCTGCGGCGCCTGCGCGCCGCACGCGAGGCCTTCGTCGAAGTCGTGAACTTCGTCGTGGCGGGCGTGCGCAAGGAGCCGAACCGCGTGTTCGCCGGCTCGGTGCCTTACCTGATGCTGGCGGGCAACCTGGTGGCCGGCTGGCAGATGGCGCGCGCCCTGCTCGCCGCCGAGCGCGGCCTGGCCGCGGACCCGGCCGATGCGTTCCTGCGCGCCAAGGTCGCCACCGCGCACTTCTACGCCGACCACATCCTGGTCAAGGTGCCGGCCCTGCGCGACAGCATCGTCGAGGGCGCCGACGCGGTGCTGGGCCTGGCGGTCGAGCAGTTCTAGGCGCCGACCCGGAACGCAGGTGCAGAAGTTCCGCGGCAACGTGCCAGCTTTATCGAATGTCCTGCTCAACCCTCTGGATACGCTCCGGTATAAAGTGGGTTAGCGGCGCCCCTTTGCCTAACGCCGCAGCCGGCCAATCCCTCGTCAAGCCAGAAGGCCAAGTGAAATTGCCCGCTGCTTGTAAGCCGCCGGTGATTCGATCGCGAAAGGCGTAACGCTCGCCAACGAGAGCAAGTCCTTGTCCCCGGTAACGAGGACATCCGCATTGCCTAGCAATGCCACGTCGAGAAACATCTGGTCATTGGCGTCCCGGCAGCGCACGGGTGCGGCGGCTTGGCCGAAGATATGGACGCGTTCGACATATGCGACAAAGCGCGCGACAACCGTATCCACCTGGGCAGAAGTCAATCCAAATTTCGGATAGCTCAGCACCCGAATCAGTTCGCCGGCCGTTTCAGTGCTGGCCAGAGGAACTACCCGCTCGTCCTGCCAATGCCTGACCAGCCATGCGCTCTCTCCGCGAAACAACAATGCCGACACTACGGCATTGGTGTCGAAAACGACCCGCACTACGACTGCCCGCGCGCCCAGCGAATCGCGTCCCGGACATCGTTCGGCGTTGTTCCACGGCGCTCCACCTGATCCCGGATGCTTTCAAGCTCGGCATCGTCGTCTTCGACAAGTACCACCAACTCCACCCGTTGTCCCTTCTTCAGCGGCACACGAGGCTTCAAGACAACCCTTTGCGGATCGTCAATTGTGATGATTTCCCGATACGCGCGCATATGACTCACCAAAGTTCTTGAATGTCCATCGCAGTTTACCGCCTTTACCTGAGCAGGATTGCGAAAGAACCCTCCGTGAATCAAAGACGGCTCCTCTACTGGCGCGCACGGATCTCCCACAGGTCTGCGAACAGCGGCCGGAACAGCGTGTCGCGCAGGTAGGCGGCTCCAGGCGAGCCGCCGGTGCCGGGCTTGGCGCCGATGGTGCGCTCGACCATCTTCACGTGCCGGTAGCGCCACTCCTGCAGGCCCTCGTCGAGGTCCACCAGCCGCTCGCAAACCTGCGCCTGGAACGGCTGCGTGCGATACACCTCCAGCAGCGCTGCCTGCACCTGCGCATCGGCAAGCGGCGGCTGTGCCGGGTCGCGGTCCAGCGCGGACTGCGGGATCGGCGCGCCGCCGACGTGCAGGAAATGCAGGAACGCGGCGTAGATGTCGGGCTCCCGCAGCAGCGCGTCCAGACGCAGGCGCGCCTCGCTGCCCGCGGGGTATTGCTCCAGCACCGCCGCGCGCTTGTGGCCGAGCAGGAATTCCACCGCGCGGAACTGCCAGGACTGGAAGCCGCTGGCCGCCTGCAGGCGCGAGCGGAAGGCGTTGAACGACAGCGGCGTCATCGTCTCCAGGATGTCGACCTGCGCCACCAGCGTCTTGAGGATGGTGAGGACCCGCTTGAGTGTAGCCAGTGCCGGCGCGGTGCGGCCGGCGAACAGCGACTCGCGCAGGTGGGCAAGCTCGTGCAGGCACTGCTTGAACCACAGTTCGTAGACCTGGTGCACCACGATGAACAGCAGCTCGTCGTGCTCGGCCGACAGCGGCCGCTGCTGCCCGAGCAGCTCGGCCAGCCGCAGGTACTCCGCGTAGGTCAGCGACTTGCCCGTGCTCATCGCCCGGCTGCCGGCTCCACCGCCGCGCCATCCGCCGGTCCGGCTTCGCCGCCGCCGGCCAGGCGCACGCGCGACAGCAGCCAGCCGCCGACCACGAACGAGACGCCCAGCGGCACGATCGACAGGCGCTGGTTGCCGCTCAGCACCGCCACCGCGCCGACCATGGCCGGCCCCAGCACGGCGGCGAACTTGCCAACGAAGTTGTAGAAGCCGAAATATTCGCCGGCCTTGGCCGGCGGAATGATGCGCGCGAAGAACGAGCGCGACAGCGACTGCACCCCGCCCTGCACCAGGCCCACCACCGCGGCCATGGCGTAGAACTGCGACTCGGTGCGCATGAAATACGACCAGCCGGCCACGCCGGTGAGCACCGCCAGGCCCAGGTAGATCGAGCGGCGCGCGCCGATGGCGCCGGCCAGGCGGCCGAACCCCAACGCCGCCGGGAAGCTGACGAACTGCACCAGCAGCAGCGCCTGGATCAGGGCGTCGGTGGAAAACCCCATCTTCTTGCCGAAATCCACCGCCATCTGCTGCAAGGTGCCCAGGCCGTCGATGTAGATCCAGTAGCCGAGCAGGAAATTACGCACCGGCGCGTCGGCGGCGATGTGGCGCACGGTGTCCCACAGCTCGCGCAGGCCCGCCGCCTCCGGCGTCGGCGGCGCCTCCGGCACGTAGCGGAACAGCGGCAGCGCGAACAGCGCCCACCACAGCGCCACCGATACGAACGCGGCGCGGGTGGCCGCCACCTTGTCCGCCAAGCCGAAGGCCTGCGGGTGCAGCACCAGCAGGACGTCGAACAGGAAGATCAGCCCGCCGCCCAGGTACCCCACCGCGTAGCCGAACGCGGAGACCCGGTCGGACTCCTCGCTGGTGGCCACCTGCACCAGCAGGGCGTCGAAGAACGAATAGCTGCCGAAAAAGCCGACCGAGGAGATGCCGAACAGCAGCAGGGCCAGCGGCCAGCCGCCCTCGCCGACCGTGGCCAGGCCCAGGGTGCCGGCGATGCCCAGCAGGCTGAAGGCGGCCAGGAACGGCTTCTTGCAGCCGCGCCGGTCGGCCAGGGCGCCCAGCCAGGGTGCCAGCAGCATCACCACCGCGCCGGCCGCGCTGTTGGTCCAGCCCAGGTAGGCGGTGGACTGCGTCCCCGGCAGCGACTTGGCCCAGTAGTTGTCGAAAAACAGCGGGAACAGCACCACCAGCACGGACGTGGCGTAGCCGTGGTTGGCCCAGCCGTTGAGGGCCCAGGCCCACTGGGTGCGGCGGCGCGGGTTCAAGGGTCAGACGGGGATCAGATGATGTCGTAGCCCAGCACCAGCGCGTCCTCGCGGCCGTCCCGTGCCGGGTAATAGCCCTTGCGCAGGCCCAGTCGCTGGAAGCCATGGGCTTCGTACAGGCGGATTGCGCCGCGGTTGGACTTGCGCACTTCCAGCAGCACGATGGTGGCGTTGGCCGCGCGGGCCAGCCCGATCATATGCTGCAGCAGGTAGGTGCCCATGCCGCGGCGCTGGCCGCTGGGATCCACGCACAGGTTGAGCACGTGGGCCTCGTCCGCCGCCATGCTCATCAGGCAGTAGGCCAGCACGAAGTCGTGCTCGTCGCACACCACCCAGCCGCTGTAGCCGGCGCGCAGGCAGTCGCGGAAGATGCCTTCCGACCAGGGGAATTCGTAGCCGCGGCGTTCGATCGTCAGTACCTGCGGCAGGTGCGAGACCTGCATCGGCAGCAACCGCCAGCTCGGTTTGAGTTGCGCACTCATCCCCGCGGCTCCCTGGAGCTATCCTGGCCAAGCTTAGAGCGAATCCGCGAATAAAGCACGTCCGCCGCCCCGCCTGCGGCTCAGGTGCCGGCGCGGAGCAGCTGGTGGACGCGTTTCAGGTCCGTCCAGCTCTTGGCCTTCTCGCCCGGCGAGCGCAGCAGGTAGGCCGGGTGGTAGGTCACCAGCACCGGGGTGTGCTCCGGGCCATATTCGTACAGCGGCCCGCGCAGCTTCGACAGCGGCGCGTCGGTGGCCAGCAGCCGCTGCGCCGCCACCCGCCCCAGCGCCACGATCAGGTGCGGCCGCACCAACCGGATCTGCTGGTCCAGGTAGGGACGGCAGGCCTGCACCTCGTCGGGCTCGGGGTCGCGGTTGCCCGGCGGCCGGCACTTGACGACGTTGGCGATGAACACCGACTGCGCCGGCTCCTGCGCACGGCGCGAGCGGCCGATGGCGCGCAGCATTTCGTCCAGCAGCTTGCCGGCGCGGCCCACGAACGGCTCGCCCTGCGCGTCCTCGTCGGCGCCCGGCCCCTCGCCGATCACCATCAACGGTGCGGCCGGGTGGCCCACGCCGAAGACCGTGTTCGTGCGCGTCTTGCACAGCTTGCAGTGCAGGCAGCCGGCCACCGCCGCCTTCAGCCCGTCCCAGTCCTTCGGCACCGCGTGCGCGGCCGCGGCGGCAGGGGCCGGATGCGCCGCCTCGGCCGGCGCGAGCGGCGCGGCGGCAGCCGGTGCCGCCATTGACGCGGATGCAGCCAAGGGCGCCGCCTGCGCCGCCTTGCCGGCGCCGCGGCTCTGCCAGCTTTCCAGCCCCAGTGCATCGAGATAGTGCCGCCGGCGTTTGGTATCCATCGGCCGTATTTTATGGTTTTCTTGCGCGGCGGCGGACCCGGTAAACTGGAAATACCGGTGCCGAACGGATCCGCCGCGGCTACCGGGGAGGACGAACCGGCCGATGCTGCGAATACACTTGCTCTGCGCGGGCCTGCTGGCGGCCGCCGTCCGTGCCGATCCGAGCCTGGCTCCGGACGCGGCGACCGCGCCGGGCCAAAGCGGCGACGCCCAGGCGATCTACGCCCGCGTGCGCCCCTCGCTGCTGCAGGTGCGCACCATCGTGCAGTCCGCCCAGGGGCAGTCGACGCTGGGTTCCGGCTTCGTCGTCGGCCAGGACGGGCTGGCCGTGACCAACTACCACGTGGTTTCGCGCTACGCCCTGGAGCCCAAGACTTACCGCCTCGAATTCATGGCACCCGACGGCTCGCGCGGGCCGCTGAGCCTGCTGGCGATCGACGTCGCCGACGACCTCGCGGTGGTGCGCCTGCAGAAACTCGGCCTGCCGGGCCTGCCGTTCGACGAGCGCGCGCTGGCCGAGCAGGTTCCCAAGGGCGAGCGGCTGTTCTCGCTGGGCAATCCGCTGGACCTGGGCTTCACCATCGTCGAAGGCACCTACAACGGCAAGGTCGAGCGCAGCTACGAGCCGCGGGTGCATTTCACCGGCGCCATCAACCCCGGCATGAGCGGCGGGCCGGCGGTGACCGCAGAAGGCAAGGTCGTCGGCATCAACGTGTCCAAGCGCCTGGGCGGGGAGCTGGTCAGCTTCCTGGTGCCGGCGCGCTTCGCCGCCGCACTGGTCGAACGGGCGCGCAACAGCCAGCCGCTGGGCCCGGCCGATGCCAAGGCCGAGATCGGCCGCCAGCTGCTGGCCCGTGAGCAGGCGCTGTACGAAGCGGTGGAGCGGGACGGCTTCCGCGCCGTCGACGTCGGGCCCTACCGCGCGCCCGAAACCGTGTCGGACTGGTTCAGCTGCTGGTCGAACACCAACAGCGACGCCCAGCCCAAGCCGCGCGCGCTCAACGACACCACCGCCTGCAGTGCCGACACCTCGGTGTTCGTCGCCGAGCAGATGCAGACCGGCCGCATCGAGCTGCGCCACAGCTACCTGCGCAGCGCGCAGCTCAACGCCTTCCAGTTCGCCAGCTTTCTTTCGCACAACTACAGCCCGCAGGCCGCGATCTCGCCCTGGGGCCGGCGCAACACCACCACGCCGCGCTGCAACGAGGATTTCGTGCACATTCCGGGCACGCGCGACGGCCCGACGCTGCACGCCGCCTGGTGCGCGCGCGCCTACCGCGACTATGCCGGACTGTACGACGTGGTCATCACCGCGGTCACCGCCGACCGCAGCCGCGAATCGCTGATGGTGCAGCTCAGCATGCAGGGCGTGCCGTACGACACCGCCCTGAGCCTGGGCAAGCGCCTGCTGGGAACCGTGGCGTGGGCGCCGTGACCTGGATCGAGGTGCTGACCCGCCACCGCGAAGTGGCGGCGCGCCACCGCTGCGCCGGGCCGGTGATCCACGTCGGCCGCGGCTACGACAACGACATCGTCGTCGACGACCCCTTCGTCGCCGCGCGCCACCTGCGCCTGTCGATGCAGGACGACGGCAGCTGGCTGGCCGAGGACCTCGGCACCCTCAACGGCCTGCACGTGCGCGGCCGGCCGCTGGCCCAGGCGCGGCTGGCGCCGGGCGAAGAGCCGCTGCGCATCGGCAACACCTGGCTGCGCCTGCGCGACGCCACGCACGCGGTGGCGCCGGAGCGGCCGCTGCAGGAGGACGCGAAGCTGTGGCCGCTGGCCGTGGGCCTGCCCCTGCTGGTGGTGGCGATGTCGCTACTCGACTCCTGGCTGGGGCAGACCGATCGTCCGCGCTGGGGCCATGCCTGGACCTCGGCGCTGACCCAGATCGCCCTGGTGCTCGCCTGGAGCGGCGCGTGGGCGGTGGTCACCCGCGTGTTCTCCGGCGCCGCGCACTTCACCCGCCAGCTGAGCATCGCCTGCTGCACGCTGCTGGCGGTCTACGTCTACGGCCACGCCTCCGACCTGCTTACCTACGCCTTGTCCTGGGGCGGGCTGGCCGGCGTCTCCTACGTCGCCGTATCGCTGATCGCGGCCACCGGCTGCCTGGCGCAGCTGCTGGCGGTATCGCCCCGGCATACCGGCTCCAAGGCCGCGGTGGTGTTCGGCATGGCCCTGGCGGTGATCGCCTGGCAGACCGTCTCGCGCACCGACCTGCGCGAAACACTGGGGCCGAATACCGTGGTCAGCCACCTGCAGCCGCCGGCGTTCCGCCTGGCGCGGCCGCGCACGGTGGACTCGTTCCTGTCGGCGGACGCCGGCCTGAAGGCGGCGCTGGACAAGGCGCGGGTGTCCGAACAGGCTCCGCCCGGCAGCACCGTGGACGACGACGACGACGATTGAGAGGCACCGCACGGCGCCGCCGGAAACGGAACTTTCCGCAGCACGCCGCATTCTGATCGAAGCAACCAACGGCATTGCCGATCGCGCGGCGACGACTAAGCGTGCCGGCGCACCGAGACCCGGGCCGCTGGTCAGATAGGCTGCGCCGGTAATTGGGCGTCTGTCGCAGCCGTTGCATCACCGGCATTTGGAAGATTGCCGGCATTCCATTTCACGGAGGAAGTACACATGGTCCGCATCATCGCAACCGGCGTGGCCGGCATTATTGCCCTGGCCGCCCTGAGTGCCTGCAGCAACAGCAACAACAACACCGCGCCGCTGGCCGGCGACCTGCGCGTGGTCAACGGCGTGCCGGATTCCAACGGGCTGAACTCGAGCATCAACGACGCGTCGGTGGCCAGCGGCACGCCGTTCGGGCAGTCCAGCGGCCTCAATGCCATTCCGGAGGGCGGCTACACCGTGCAGCTGCAAACCGGCAACGGCAACGGCGGAACGCTCACTGGCAACGCCAACAGCGTCAGCATCGACCACAACAACATCACCACCGTGTACGCCTACGGCTCGGTGGCCAACGCCAACCTCGCCGGCTTTGCGGCCGAGGAATCGGTGGCGCCGCCTTCGTCCTCGACCAATTTCGTCCTGCAGTTCGCCGACGCCGCCTATGCCGCCACCGGCTCGGGCAGCGGCTCGCTCAACGTGATCATGGTGGCGCCGGGCTCCGGCATCGGCGGCGTCACCCCCACGGCCGTGCCGTTCGGCCATGCCACCACCGCCGGCAACGTCGCCGCCGGCACCTACGAGATCATCGTCACCGACGGCGGCGGCGCCACCGTCTACGACAGCGGCCCCGCCGGCATTGCGCTGCCGCCGACCAACACCAACGTGGTGCAGATCGGCATCGTCGACACCTCCGCGGCGCAGCTGCAGCAGTACGGCTCCGGCGTAGCGCTGATCCTGCTCGACAACAACGGCGGCCAGCAGCTCCTGTTCGCCGGCCAGCACTGAGCGCACAAAAAAGCCCGGGACGGCGGCGGCCGTCCCGGGCTCTTCCTGCCGCAAGGCCTCAGGGCGTGGGCTCGAACTCCCGTTGCGGATGGGCGCGCTCGCCCGGCGCATCGAGGCGGTTGATCGCGTTGATGTAGGCCTTGGCCGAGGCGATGACGATGTCGGTGTCCGCGCCCAGGCCGTTGACGATGCGGCCGTCGCGCGCCAGGCGCACCGTCACCTCGCCCTGCGCATCGGTGCCGGTGGTGATGTTGTTGACCGAATAGAGCAGCAGGCGCGACTTGCTGACCACCAGCTTCTCGATCGCGGCGAACACCGCGTCCACCGGCCCGTCGCCCTGCGCCTGCACTTCCTTGACCTGCCCGTCGACGCTCAGCGCCACCTTGGCCACCGGCCGGGTGCCGGTCTTGGACAGGGCTTCCATCGACACCAGCGTGATCGGCTCGGCGCTGCGCGCCTGGTCCGCCTGCGTGACCAGCATCTGCAGGTCCTCGTCGAAGATCTCGTGCTTCTTGTCGGCCAGGTCCTTGAAGCGGGCAAAGGCCTCGGCCAGCTCGCCTTCCGAGCGGAAGCGGTGGCCCAGCTCCTCCAGGCGCTTGCGGAACGCGGCGCGGCCGGACAGCTTGCCCAGGGTCAGCTTGTTTGAGCCCCAGCCGACATCCTCGGCGCGCATGATCTCGTAGGTCTGGCGGTGCTTGATCACGCCGTCCTGGTGGATGCCGGACTCGTGGGCGAAGGCGTTGGCGCCGACCACCGCCTTGTTCGGCTGCACCGGGTAGCCGGTGATGGCGGAGACCAGGCGCGAGCACGGCACGATCTGGGTGGCGTCGATGCGCGTCTCCACGTCGAACACGTCCTGCCGCGTCTTCACCGACATCACGATCTCTTCCAGCGAGGCGTTGCCGGCGCGCTCGCCCAGGCCGTTGATGGTGCACTCCACCTGGCGCGCGCCGTTCATCACCGCGGCCAGCGAATTGGCCACCGCCATGCCCAGGTCGTTGTGGCAATGGGTGGACCATACCGCCTTGTGCGAGTTGGGCACGCGCTCGATCAAGCTGCGCATGCGCTCGCCCCACTGCGCCGGCACCGAGTAGCCGACGGTGTCGGGCACGTTGATGGTGGTGGCGCCGGCCTTGATCACCGCCTCGAACACGCGGCACAGGAAATCCATGTCCGAGCGCACCGCGTCCTCGGCCGAGAACTCCACGTCGTCGCTCAGGGTGCGCGCCAGCTTGACCGCGCCAATTGCCGATTCCAGCACCGCTTCCGGCGACATGCGCAGCTTCATCTCCATGTGGATCGGGCTGGTGGCGATGAAGGTGTGGATGCGCTTGCGGCGCGCCGGCTGCAGCGCCTCTGCCGCGCGCTGGATGTCGGCCACGTTGGTGCGCGCCAGCGAGCAGACGATGCTTTCGCGCACCTCGCGCGCCACCGCCTGCACCGCCGCGAAGTCGCCGGGGCTGGCGATGGCGAAGCCGGCCTCGATCACGTCCACCTTGAGCCGCTCCAGGGCCAGGGCGATGCGCACCTTCTCGTCCTGCGTCATGGCCGCCCCGGGCGACTGCTCGCCGTCGCGCAGGGTGGTGTCGAAAATGATCAGCTGCTGTTTGCTCATGTGATGGTCTCGCTCGAACTCGTTGGCTTGCCGCGCCGGAGCCGCCGGCGCATCGACACTCCCTGCCGGGGCGCGCCCCGCTTTCGGCGGGACTTCGCCTGGATGATGCCGGAAGGATGGTTACTGCGTGTACACGGTATTTTCAACCCCCGTGCGGGCCAAGGTTCTTGTCTGCCCTAGGGCAGAAGTCGCAGCGCGAGCAGCAGCCCACGGCCGTGGGAGGCCGTGAAGAGGGGCAGCGAATGGCTGTGGCTGGGCGACATGATCGGCGCACTATAGACCAAGATCGGTGGCGTGCCAATCCCCTG
>JADHNH010000153.1 GCA_016779605.1 Nevskia sp.
ACCGCACGCCGCGCGACGCCGTGTACCTGGAGATCGGCGACCGCACCCCGGGCGACGAAGCCAGCTACCCCAAGGACGACCTCGCCGCCCAGCTCGGCCCCGACGGCAAGTGGCGCTTCGTGCACAAGGACGGCACGCCGTACTGAGCGTGCGGGTCCGTGTCGCCTCCCGGCTTGGTCTGGATTGGCAGAAGTGCGCCGGCGACACGGTGCCTTGAAGCGGACGATCAGTCCGCTTCAAGTGGGTGCGGGAGCCGGCGCATGCCTGCGCAAATGAGCCTGCCAAAGCGGAGCCGCCACGTCTGAACTAGGTTTGGTCTCGCTTGGCGGCAGTGCGTGGGCGCCGGCGACACGGTGCCTTGAAGCGGACGATCAGTCCGCTTCAAGCGGGTGCGGGAGCCGGCGCAAGCCTGCGCAAATGAGCCTGCCAAACTGGGGCCGCCACGTCTGATTTAGGTTTGATCCCGCTTGGCGGCAGTGCGCAGGCGCAGGCCGTTGAGCCGGATGAACCCCTCGGCATCCTTCTGGTTGTACGCGCCGCGGTCGTCCTCGAAAGTGGACAGGCGCGCGTCGAACAGCGAATCGGCGGAGCGGCGGCCGGCGTTGTAGACGTTGCCCTTGTACAGCTTCAGCCGCACCTCGCCGTTGACGCGCCGCTGCGAATCGTCGATCAGCGCCTGCAGCATGCGGCGTTCCGGGCTCCACCAGTAGCCGTTGTAGACCAGGCTGGCGTAGCGCGGCATCAGCTCGTCCTTCAGGTGCGCCTGCTCGCGGTCCAGGCACAGGCTTTCGATGGCGCGGTGGGCCTTGAGCATGATGGTGCCGCCGGGCGTCTCGTAGCAGCCGCGCGACTTGATGCCGACGTAGCGGTTCTCGACCAGGTCCAGCCGGCCAATGCCGTGCAGGCTGCCGAGCTGGTTGAGCCGGTCCAGCAGGGCATAGGGCGTGAGCCGCTCGCCGTCGACGGCCACCGGGTCGCCCTGCTCGTAGGCGATGGTCAGGTACTGCGCCTGGTCCGGCGCGTCCTCGGGGTTGCGGGTCCAGCGCCAGATCGAGTCGTCCGGCGTCCACCAGGGGTCCTCCAGGCCGCCGCCCTCGTAGCTGATGTGCAGGGCGTTGGCGTCCATCGAGTAGGGGCTGCCGCCGCCCTTCTTCTTGGCCACCGGGATGCCGTGCTGCTCGGCGTAGGCCAGCAGCTTCTCGCGGGAGGTGAGATCCCACTCGCGCCAGGGGGCGATGATTTTCGCCTCGGGCCACAGCGCATAGGCGCCCAGCTCGAAACGCACCTGGTCGTTGCCCTTGCCGGTGGCGCCGTGGGCCACCGCGTCGCAGCCCGTCTCCAGAGCACGCTTGACCATCTGCTTGGCGATCAGCGGGCGGGCGATGCTGGTGCCCAGCAGGTACTCGCCTTCGTAGACGGCGTTGGCGCGGAACATCGGGAACACGAAGTCGCGCACGAACTCTTCGCGCAGGTCGTCGATGAAGATTTCCTTCACCCCCAGGGCCTGCGCCTTGGGCCGCACCGACTCCAGCTCCTCGCCCTGGCCGATGTCGGCGGTGAAGGTGACCACTTCGCAATGGTAGGTGTCCTGCAGCCACTTGAGGATGACGGAGGTATCCAGCCCGCCGGAATAGGCGAGCGCAACTTTGCGGACTTGGGTCATGGCGGAGGCGGTCGAAAGCTTTGGAAAGCGGGTGAATGGACGGGCGGGCGGCCGCGAAAGGCGGCGCGGGGCGCGGATTATAACGCCGGGCGGCCGGCACCCGCTGCGGCAGCCGAATGGTGCGGTGCGATGGTATAGTGCCGGCCTTGTCCTCCCCGCCGATCATGGATCCGATTGCTCCGCCGCTGCCCCGCTTTGCCCACCGGTTTCGCGGGTTCCTGCCGGTGGTGGTGGACGTGGAGACCGGCGGCTTCAACGCCGCCACCGACGCGCTGCTGGAAATCGCCGTGGTGATGCTGGCGCTGGATGCCGACGGCAACCTGGTGCGCGGCGAGACCCATGCGGCGCATGTCGAGCCGTTCCCGGGCGCCAACATCGAGCGCGCGGCCCTGGAGGTCAACGGCATCGACCCGCACCACCCGCTGCGCCTGGCGGTGCCGGAAAAGGACGCGCTGGCCAAGATGTTCCGGCCGGTGCGCCAGGCGGTGTCGGAGCAGGGCTGCACGCGCGCCATCCTGGTCGGCCACAACGCCCACTTCGACCTCGGCTTCCTCAACGCCGCGGTGGCCCGCGCCGAGATCAAGCGCAACCCGTTCCACCCGTTTTCGGCCTTCGACACCGTCACCCTGGGCGGCGTCGCGCTGGGCCAGACCGTGCTGGCGCGGGCGCTGGAGGCGGCCGGCCTGCCCTACGATGCCCGCGAGGCGCATTCGGCGATCTACGACGCCGAGCGCACCGCCGACCTGTTCTGCCTGCTGGTCAACCGCATGCGCGGCGTGCACGCAGCCTATGCCGGCGGCATGGTGCCGGTGCCGCCCTGAGGGAAAAGCGGGCCGACGGGCGGCGCGGCGGCGCTTAAGGCTGCGCCGTGCATGACGTAAACTGGCGTATTTTCAACGTCGAACAATAATTCCGATGGTTTCCTGCGGCCGAAGAATTTGCGGCAATCGCGCCTGGGCGGCGCTGGCTGTGCTCCTTGGATGGCTCTGCGCGGCACCCGTGCATGCGTTCGGTTTCGCCGACGTGGAGCAACGCGCGCGCCAACTCGCCGCGCAGCCCTACCAGCGGCCCGATCCCAAGCTGCCGCAGGAGCTGGCGGACCTGGGTTACGACCGCTACCGCGACATCCGCTTCAAGCCCGAGCGCGCCTGGTGGCGCAAGGACAAGCTGCCGTTCGAGCTGCAGTTCTTCCACGAAGGGCTGTACTACAACCTGCCGGTGAAGATCAACGAGATCGGCTCGCAGGGCCTCAAGGAAATCCACTACAACCCGGCCGATTTCGACTACGGCGCCAACAAGTTGGACCTGGGCAAGCTCAAGGACCTGGGCTTCGCCGGCTTCCGCGTGCACTTCCCGGTGAACACGCCCAAGTACAAGGACGAAATCCTGGTGTTCCTGGGCGCCAGTTACTTCAAGGCGCTCGGCCGCGAGCAGCGCTACGGCCTGTCGGCGCGCGGCCTGGCCATCGACACCGGCCTGATTTCCGGCGAGGAATTCCCGCGCTTCACCGAATTCTGGATCGAACGGCCCAAGCCCGGCGACAAGGAGCTGACCATTTACGGGCTGCTGGATTCGCGCCGGGTGGCCGGCGCCTACCGCTTCGTGGTCAAGCCGGGCGACGAGACCACGATGGAAGTGAAGGAGCGCCTGTTCCTGCGCGAGAACGTCACCAAGCTGGGCGTGGCGCCGCTCACCAGCATGTTCTTCTTCGGCGAGAACCAGGGCCCGTCCACCGAGGATTATCGCCCGGAAGTGCATGATTCAGATGGGCTTTCCATGCACTCCGGCACCGGCGAGTGGATCTGGCGGCCGCTGGTCAACCCCAAGCGCCTGCTGGTCACCTCGTTTTCCATGACCAACCCGCTGGGTTTCGGCCTGATGCAGCGCGACCATGCGTTCCGTTCCTACGAGGACCTGGAAGCGCGCTACGACCTGCGCCCCGGCGCCTGGATCGAGCCGCAGGGCCAGTGGGGCGCCGGCCGCGTCGAGCTGGTCAACATCCCCTCGCCGGACGAGACCAACGACAACGCCGCCGCCTACTGGGTGCCGGACACTCCACCCTCGCCCGAGCAGCCGCTGGACCTCGAATACATCCTGCACTGGCAGCTGCTCAAGGACACGCGGCCGCCGTTGTCCTGGGTGTCGCAGACGCGCCGCGGGCGCGGCTTCAGCCGCACGCCGGACAACAGCATCCAGTTCGTGGTCGACTTCGAAGGCCCCGCGCTGCAGGCGCTGCCCAGCGACGCCAAGGTGGAAGGCATCGTCTCGGTAGGTGCCAACGGCGAGCTGCTGGAACGCAACACTTATTACAACGAGGTCACCGGCGGCTGGCGCCTGACCCTGCGCCTGCACCGCATCGACGACGACAAGCCGCTGGAGCTGCGCGCCTACCTGCGCGGCGAGAACAGCACGCTGTCGGAGACCTGGAGCTACATCCTGCCTCCGGGCTGAGGCCCTGCATGGCCGGGCGCTCCGGCCGCTGCACCGTCGCACCAGGGATGGCACAGATGGGCCAGACAAGTTGCAGCTTTCATTTGGCAGCGAGCTGACGACATGGGCCCGCGCGCACGCCCGGCGCGGCGGGCCCGATGAAACTTACAATGTGCGCCATGAATGATTTTGCCGCCCCCGCTTCCCCGGTCGACGCCTACCTCGCCCGCCTGCCGATTCCGGACGAGGAGCGTGCGCGCCTGCGGCAGGCCAGCGGCGGCAGCATGGCCGGTCTGCACGGCGCCCTGGCCGGTGGCGCCGGGGCGGCTGCTGGGGCCGGCAACCCGGCTTACGATTCCGTGCCGGCGCGCCTGAAGCTGACTTTCGCGGGGCCGCGCAAGCGCGGCGATGCGCGCGCCGCCAGTGTGTTCGAGCCGGACCTGCGCGGTCAGACCCGCCTGGCGGCGGCCACCCCGCCGCTGCGCCGCGCCTCCATGGCGCCGCGTCCCTGGTCCACCAACCCCCTGCTGCGGCTGCTGCGCCGCCTGCTGGGCCGCGGCGCCGGCCAGCCCGAGCCGGGCGCCGAGGCCAGGCCGGCGGCCCCGCGCTGGCGCTGGGTGGCGCTGTGGCGCCGCACGGTGCTGTTCGGCCTGGCCATCGCACAGACCATCGTGGCGACCTATTACATGACGGCGGTGCTGCCCTACCACGGCAGCAACCCGCTGGAAATCGCCATCCTGGTGCTGTACGCGATCCTGTTCGGCTGGGTCTCGATGGGCTTCTGGACCGCCATCATGGGGTTCTTCGTGCTGCTGCTGGGCGGCGACTCCCACGCCATCTCGCGCACCGCCCCGGCCGACGCGCCGATCGACGCGGCGGCGCGCACCGCCCTGCTGATGCCGATCTGCAACGAGGACGTGCCGCGCGTGCTGGCCGGGCTGCGCGCCACCTACGATTCGGTGGCCAAGGCCGGGCTGCTGGCACATTTCGACTTCTACATCCTCAGCGACAGCGGCGACCCCGACACGCGCGTGGCCGAGGTCGACGCCTGGCTCAAGCTGTGCCGCGAGGTGGACGGCTTCGGCCGCATCTTCTACCGGCGCCGCACCCACCGCATCAAGCGCAAGAGCGGCAACATCGCCGACTTCTGCCGGCGCTGGGGCAACAACTACCGCTACATGGTGATCCTGGACGCCGACAGCGTGATGTCCGGCTCCTGCCTGAAGCGCCTGGTGCAGCTGATGGAGGCCAACCCGGACGCCGGCATCATCCAGACCGCGCCCAAGGCCTCCGGCCGCGAGACGCTGTACGCGCGCATGCAGCAGTTCGCCACCAGCGTGTACGGGCCGCTGTTCACCGCCGGCCTGCATTTCTGGCAGCTCGGCGAGTCGCACTACTGGGGCCACAACGCCATCATCCGGGTGGCGCCGTTCATCAAGCACTGCGCGCTGGGCCGGCTGCCCGGCCGCGGCGTGCTGTCCGGCGAAATCCTGTCGCACGACTTCGTCGAGGCGGCGCTGATGCGGCGCGCCGGCTGGCTGGTGTGGATCGCCTACGACCTGTCGGGCAGCTACGAGGAGATGCCGCCCAACCTGCTCGACGAGCTCAAGCGCGACCGCCGCTGGTGCCAGGGCAACCTGATGAACTTCCGCCTGTTCCTGGCGCAGGGCCTGCACCCGGCGCACCGCGCGGTGTTCATGACCGGCGTGATGGCCTACCTGTCGGCGCCGCTGTGGTTCCTGTCGCTGCTGCTGTCCACCGCCCTGCTGGCGGTGCAGACGCTGAGCGTGCCCAAGTACTTCACCAGCCCGCACCAGCTGTTCCCGCTGTGGCCGGAATGGCACCCGGAATGGGCCATCGCCCTGTTCAGCGCCACCGCCACCCTGCTGTTCCTGCCCAAGATCCTGTCGGTGGTGCTGATCTGGGCCAAGGGCGCGAAGAATTTCGGCGGCGCCGCGCACCTGTTCGCCAGCATGTTCACCGAGCTGGTGTTCTCCGCGCTGCTGGCGCCGATCCGCATGCTGTTCCACACCCAGTTCGTGCTGACCGCGCTGGCCGGGCTGGGGGTGAGCTGGAAATCGCCGCCGCGCGCGGATTCCGAGACCACCTGGGGCGAGGCGCTGCAGCGCCACGGCCTGCATTCGGCCATCGGCGTGCTGTGGGCCGGCGGCGTGTACTGGCTGAATCCCTCGTTCCTGTGGTGGCTGCTGCCGGTGGTGGGGGCGCTGATCGTGTCGATCCCGCTGTCGGTTTATTCCAGCCGGGTGAGCCTGGGCCGGCGCATGCGGCGCTGGCGCTACTTCCTGATCCCGGAGGAGGCCAACCCGCCGCGCGAGCTGCGCTGGACCATGGCGGCGGTGCGCCGCACGCCCGAACCGCCCGGATTCGCCGAGGCGGTGACCGACCCGGTGGTCAACGCCCTGGCCTGCGCCGCCGCCGTGGCCCGCCAGCGGCCCTCCCCGATCACCCTGGAGCGGCGGGAACAAATCCTCGCCGAGGCGCTGTCAAAGGGCCTGGAGAGCCTTTCGGCGGTGCAGAAAAACACCCTGCTCGGCGACCCTATCTATTTGTCCAGACTGCATTTTCTGGTCTGGTCCGGGGTTTCGCAGGCGCCGCCTGCGCAAGTCACAATTCCTTAATCGCAAAGTCATCGGCTTTCAACGCGGATTTCATAGAGTGGTATCATCGAACCTGGAGCCATTCGTGCCCGCGAATATGGACAAAGACCCTTCCATCGAGTCCACCGAGTCCACGCCCCGCTTTGAAGTCCGCATCGCCGAGTCACCGGCCGAAATCCAAGAAACCCAACGCCTCCGCTACAAGATCTTCGCCGGCGAGCTCGGTGCGGCGATCGACGGCGGGGGCGCGCAGATCGACAGCGACCACTACGACAGCTACTGCCGCCACCTGACGGTGCGCGAGACCGGCAGCGGCCGGCTGGTCGCCTGCACCCGCATCCTGACCGACGACCAGGCGCCGCGCGCCGGCGGCTTCTACTCGGCCGGCGAGTTCGACCTGAAGATGATCGACTCGCTGCCCGGCCGCGTGATGGAAGTGGGCCGCACCTGCGTCGACGGCGAATACCGCAACGGCGCGGTGATCGCCACCCTGTGGCAGGGCTTGGCCGAGTTCATCACCCGCCACGGCTTCGACTACCTGTTCGGTTGCGCCAGCATCGGCCTGGAGGACGGCGGCGCCGCCGCCCACGCCCTGCTGCAGCAGATCCAGGCCAAGTACATGGCGCCTTCCTGGCAGCACGTGCGGCCGCTGATCCCGCTGCCGGTGGCCGACGCCCGCCCCACCCAGAAAGTGCGCATGCCGCCGCTGCTCAAGGCTTATTTCAGCCTCGGCGCCAAGGCCTGCGGCGAGCCCTACTGGGATCGCGACTTCAACTGCGCCGACGTGTTCGTGCTGCTCAACGTCAGCGACCTGCACTCGCGCTATGCGCGGCACTTCATGAGCCGCGAGCGCGAAGCCGAAAAGCCGGAAATCCTGGCGCTCGGCACGCGCCTGCCCAAGGCCAACTGAGCACGGCCATGGCCCGCGGTTTTCCGCGTTCGCCGTTCCCGTTCCGCGCCGGCATCAGCGCGCACCGCGCCTCGCTGCGCATGCCGATCCGCAGCGCGCGCCTGGTCCTGCACCTGCTGGCCGGCACCCTGCTGGTGGCCACGGTCAAAGCGGACCGCCGCGGCTGGCTGTCGCGCGAGAAGCTGACGCGCTGGTGGAACCGCGAGCTGCTCAACATCCTGCACGTGCGGGTCAGCGTGCGCGGCCAGAGCGTCGACGGCCCGCGGGTGATCGTCTGCAACCACGTGTCCTGGCTCGACATCTCGGTGCTCGCCGCCTGCGAGCTGACCCGCTTCGTCTCCAAGGCCGAGGTCGCGCAATGGCCGGTGGCGGGCTGGCTGGCCAACGCCGCCGGCACCTTCTACCTGCGCCGCGGCGCCGGCGGCACGCGCCAGCTCACCCAGGACCTGTGCACCCACCTGCGCAACCGCGGCAACGTGGTGTTCTTCCCCGAGGGCACCACCACCGACGGCAGCGGCGTGCTGAAATTCCAGCCGCGCCTGTTCGCCGCGGCGCTGGAAACCGGCACGCCGGTGCAGCCGGTGGCGCTGCGCTACGGCCGCGCCGAAAACGGCGAGAACATCGCCGCCTTCATCGGCGACGACACCCTCACCGCCAACCTGTTCCGGCTCCTGCGCGAGCGCGAGCTGCGCCTGGAAGTGACCTATTGCCCCGTGGTGCACCCCAGCCAGGAGCATGATCGCGCCGCCCTGGCCCAGGCTGCCCATGCCGCGGTATGCGGCGTGGTCGCACCCGACCAGCTCCGCAACGGCGCCGCCGACACCGAGGCCAAGCCGCTGGCGGCCTGAACAGCCGGGAATCGGGAATCGGCAGACGGGAATCGGAAAAAGCTTGGCCGGTCCAGATGCACTGGCCCAGCCCGTGAATCGGGACGACCGGAAGCTCTTGCCGTTACGAATCCCGAATCTCGATTCCCGATTCCCGGCTATTGAGTAAGATAGCCGCATGTCGCCCCCATCCAGCGGTTCCCCACCGACGGTCGTGCCCGGCGCCAAGCTGCGCGGCGCCGAAAAAATGGCCCGCATCCCGGTGAAGATCGAGCCCACCGTGGCGCCGCTACGCAAGCCGGCC
>JADHNH010000154.1 GCA_016779605.1 Nevskia sp.
CGAGGTTGCCGCCGCCGCCCCGGCAGCGGCGCCTGCTGCCGCTGCGGCCCCGGCCCCGGCCGCGGCGCCCGCCCCGGCCGCGGCACCTGCCAAGGAGTCGCACGACGACCTGGTCAAGGATGGCGAGAAGGTCTACACCGCACGCTGCGCCATGTGCCACCAGGCCACCGGCAAGGGCCTGCCGCCGACCTTCCCATCGCTGGCCGGCAGCAAGGTGGTTGCAGGCGCGCCGGAAGCGCATATCCTGCAGGTGCTGAAAGGCAAGAACGCGATGCCGCCGTTCGCCGACGTGCTGAAGGACGAGGAAATCGCCGCGGTTGTCACCTACGAGCGCAATTCGTGGGGCAACAGCTCCGGCGACGTGCAGCCGGCGCAGGTGGCGGCCGCGCGCAAGTGACGGCGGGCATCAGGTAATTGCAGCGACGTAGCGAAATGACGATGGAGCGCCGGGTTTCGCGGCAGCGGCAGCCGGGCCGGGGCGCTCCGGCGGCAACCAGGTCCACGGGTTCCGGCGCGCGCCGGAATCGCGACTCGATTATTGCGGAGTAGTCCACATGGCACATGCAGACGCACACCACCACGACGACGCCCACGGCCACGACGACCATGCGCACCACGGCCCCGACAAGGGCGTGATGCGCTGGATCAAGACGACCAACCACAAGGACCTGGGCACGCTGTACCTGTTCTTCAGCTTCACCATGTTCTTCATCGGCGGCCTGATGTCGCTGGCGATCCGCGCCGAGCTGTGGCAGCCCGGGCTGCAGTACATGGACCCCGAGCTGTTCAACCAGTTCACCACCATGCACGCGCTGATCATGATCTTCGGCGGCGTCATGCCCGGCTTCGTCGGCCTGGCCAACTGGATGGTGCCGATGATGATCGGCGCCTCCGACCTGGCGCTGCCGCGCGTCAACAACTGGGGCTTCTGGATCCTGCCGTTCGCCTTCGCCATGCTGCTGTCCACGTTTTTCCTGCCGGGCGGCGCGCCGGCGGCGGGCTGGACCATCTATCCGCCGCTGGTGCTGCAGACCGGCAACTCGTTCCCGCTGCTGATCTTCGCCATCCACCTGATGGGCGTGTCCTCGATCACCGGCGCCATCAACGTGGTGGTGACCATCCTCAACATGCGCGCGCCGGGGATGACGCTGCTGAAGATGCCGCTGTTCGTGTGGAGCTGGCTGATCACCGCCTACCTGCTGATCGCGGTGATGCCGGTGCTGGCCGGCTCGGTAACGATGCTGCTGACCGACAAGTACTTCGGCACCAGCTTCTTCAACGCCGGCGGCGGCGGCGACCCAGTGATGTTCGAGCACATCTTCTGGTTCTTCGGCCACCCCGAGGTGTACATCATGATCCTGCCGGCGTTCGGGATCATCTCCACCATCATCCCGACCTTCGCGCGCAAGCCGCTGTTCGGCTACGCCTCGATGGTCTACGCCACCGCCTCGATCGCTTTCCTGTCGTTCATCGTGTGGGCGCACCACATGTTCACCGTGGGCATCCCGCTGGCCGGCGAGCTGTTCTTCATGTTCGCCACCATGCTGATCGCGGTGCCCACCGGCGTGAAGGTGTTCAACTGGATCGCGACCATGTGGCGCGGCTCGATGACCTACGAGACGCCGATGCTGTTCGCGATCGCCTTCGTGTTCCTGTTCAGCATCGGCGGCTTCTCCGGGCTGATGATGGCGATGGCGCCGATCGACTTCCAGTACCACAACACCTACTTCATCGTCGCCCACTTCCACTACGTGCTGGTGCCCGGCGCGGTGTTCGCCATCATCGCGGCGGTGTACTACTGGATCCCGAAGTGGACCGGCGTGATGTACAACGAAACGCTGGGCAAGCTGCACTTCTGGCTGTCGGCGATCTTCATCAACGTGATCTTCTTCCCGCAGCACTTCCTGGGCCTGGCCGGCATGCCGCGCCGCATCCCGGACTACGCTGTGCAGTTCACCGACTTCAACCAGATCTCGACGATCGGCGCCTTCGTGTTCTTCGTCAGCCAGTTCATCTTCATCTACAACATGCTGCGCTGCGCGCTGTTCCGCCACGGCCTGCAGCCGGCACCGGCGCGGGTGTGGGACGGCGCCTACGGCCTGGAGTGGACCGTGCCGAGCCCGGCGCCGTACCACACCTTCGAGGATCCGCCCGAAGTGACCGACGCCGAGACCCCCTGGGCCGGCGGCCACGCCCATTAAGGGAACCTAAGGCCATCGAAGCGCACGCCGCCATGACCGACCCCGAGCGCGACCGGGCCCGGCGCAACCTGCGCACGGCCCTGTGGCTGACCCTGGCCGCGCTCGGCTTCTACGCCATGTTCTTCCTCAGCATGAGCCACCGCGGCGGGAGTTGAGACGGCGATGGAGCAGGACCGGGAAGGGCACCGCGGCACCGCGAAGGCTTCGCGCCGGACGGCATGGAAGCTGGCCGGGGTGGTGACCGCGATGTTCGGATTTGGTTTCGCGATGGTGCCCCTGTACGGCGCCATCTGCCAGATCACCGGGCTCAATGGCCGCAACAGCGCGCTGCAGGCGGCCGCCTCGGCAGCGCCGGTGCAGGTGGACCTGTCGCGCACGGTGAAGGTGCAGTTCCTGACCACCGTCAACGGCGGCCGCGGCTGGGCGTTCGGCGCGCAGCAGGCGCAGATCGACGCCCACCCGGGGCAGTACTACACGGTGTATTTCGACGCGCACAACCTGCAGGATGCGCCGGTGGTGGGCCAGGCCGTGTTCAGCGCGGCGCCGTGGAGCGCCGCGGCGCACGTGCACAAGACCGAGTGCTTCTGCTTCTCGCGGCAGGCGTTCGCGGCCGCCGAGGACAAGCGCATGCCGGTGCGTTTCATGATCGACCCGCAGCTGCCGGCCGACGTGGACACGGTGAGCTTTTCGTACACGCTGTTCGATGTGACCCAGAAGGCGCCGGCTCCGCAAGCGTCCGTTGCCCAATCAATTTCACCGCAAAGCTGATATTCAAAGAAGGATAGCCCGATGGCGACCGCAGACACGCATGCCGCACACGCCGCTCCGGAATCGAGCCGGTACTTCGTACCCAACCCGAGCGCCTGGCCGTTCGCCCTGACCATCGGGCTGGCCCTGATCATGTACGGCGTCGGCGCCTACCTCGAAGGCCGGCCGCTGCCGGTGCAGCTGATGATCACAGCCGGCGCGGCCTTCGCGCTGTACATCATCTTCAGCTGGTTCCGCGGCGTCGCCCTGGAAAGCGAGCGCGGCGCCTACAGCCTGCAGGTGGACCGCACCTTCCGCTGGGGCATGGGCTTCTTCATCTTTTCCGAAGTCATGTTCTTCGGTGCCTTCTTCGGCGCGCTGTTCTACACGCGCATCCTGTCGGTGCCGTGGCTGGGCGGCGCCGGCGCGCGCCTGATGACCAACCTGGTGCTGTGGCCGCATTTCGAGGCCGGCTGGCCGAGCAACGGCCCGGCGCACGTCGGCGGCGACTTCGAGGCAATGGAAGCCTTGGGCCTGCCGGCGATCAACACCGCGCTGCTGATCACCTCCAGCTTCACCGTGACCTGGGCGCACCACGCGCTGAAGGCCAACCACCGCGGCCGCTGCATCGCCTTCATGTGGCTGACCGTGGCGCTGGGCGCGACCTTCCTGTTCTGCCAGGCGCACGAGTACATCCACGCCTACACCGTGCAGAACCTGACCCTGCACTCCGGCGTGTACGGTTCGACCTTCTTCATGCTGACCGGCTTCCACGGCCTGCACGTGACCCTGGGCACGCTGATGCTGATCGTCATCACGCTGCGCCTGATGTCCGGCCACTTCAAGCCGGATCGGCACTTCGGCTTCGAAGGCGTGGCCTGGTACTGGCATTTCGTCGACGTGGTCTGGATCGGGCTCTTCACCTTTGTCTACGTGCTTTAGGGTTCGTCCTGAACAAAACCGCGCCATCCCTGGCGCGGACTGTTCAAAAAGGCGGGGCGGCGGTTGAGAAACAAGACCCGGTCCTCACGGACCGGGTCTTTGCCGTTTCAGGGATGCGGCTGCGGTTCGACGATCAGCGGCCGACGTCGTGCGGGTGGATCCAGCCCATGAAGTACGACAGCACCAGGAACAGGGCGAAGGCGATCGACAGGCCCACGCGCACCGTCAGCGCGCGCACGGTGCGGCGGTTGTTGCTGGTGCTGGGGTCGCGCAGCAGGAAGAACAGGCCGGAGAACAGCGAGGCCACGATGGCGACCAGGAAGGCGACGATGATGAGCTTGACGAGCATGGACGCGGCGGCGGCGGGACGTGGGTGCATCTTAGCCGGCGGCAGCCGGCCCGCCTACCGCGCCGGCTGACGGCCCCGGTGAAGGCACCGGTGGATACCGCGCAGGGGACGGCATCGCCGCGCCGCTTCCGCCCGCCGCTGTGGGCCGTGCTGGCGACGGTGGCCGCCTGCTCGGCGTTCGCCGTGCTGGGCACCTGGCAGCTGCGGCGCGGCCTGCACAAGCAGGCGCTGCTGCAGGATTACTCGCAGGCCACCAGCGCCGTGCCGATGGACCTCGCGCAGGCTGTGCCGCAGGCGTCGATCGGCGGCGTGGCGGCGCAGGCGCACGGCGAGTACGAGGCGGACCGGCAGCTCCTGCTCGACGGCCAGGAGCACGGCGACGACTCCGGCTACGACGTGTGGACGCCACTGCGCCTGCCCGGCGGCGGCCTGCTGATCGTCAACCGCGGCTGGATTCCTGCCGGGCGCGACCGCCGCAGCTTCCCGCCGCTGCCGGCGCCGCCCGGCACGGTGAGCCTGCGCGGCATCTGGCGCGCGCTGCCCGAGCCGGGGCTGCAGCTCGGCGGGCCGCAATGCGTGCCGGGCCAGGCGCCGGGCGGCTGGCCGCGGGTGGTGGTGTACCCGACCGCCGACGACCTGCGCTGCTACTACGGCGAGCCGGTGGCCGCCGGCGAGCTGCTGCTGGATGCGGCCGCGCCCGGCGGCTATGTGCGGCAGTGGCAGGCCGCCGCCGGCGTGATCCCGCCGGCGCGGCACTTCGCCTACGCCGCGCAATGGTTCGCCTTCGCGCTGGCGGCGCTGGTGCTGTTCGTCAAACTCAACCTCAAGAGCGTGCCGTGAACCCTTCGCAACCGTCCCCGTCCGCATTCCGGCCTGCGCCGCAAGGCGGCCACCAGCGCCGCCAGTTCCTGGTGATGCTGTGCATCTTCGTGCTGCCGATCGTGGCGGCGTACGCCGTGTTCTTCCTGTTCCCCGGCTTGCGCCCGACCGGCACCACCAACTACGGCCAGCTCGTCGCGCCGGCGCGCCCGCTGCCGGCGCTGAGCCTGCGCGACGCCGCCGGCGAGGCGGCGGCGCCGGCGCTATTCAAGGGCAAGTGGAGCCTGGTCTACCTCGGTGCCGCCGCCTGCGCCGAACCCTGCCGCACGGAAATCTTCCTGGCGCGCCAGGTGCGTACCGCCCTGGACAAGGATGCCGCGCGGGTGCAGCGCATCTACATCGCTCCCGACCCCGCTTCGCTCGCCGCCGCCCGCGAGCTGCTGGCCGCCGACCACCGAGACCTGCTGCTGCTCGCCGACGCCGGCGCCAAGGGCGCGCGCGCGGACGAGTTTTTCCAGCCAGCCGTTGCCGACGCGCTGTACCTGGTCGATCCGCTCGGCAACTGGATGATGGTTTATGCGCCGCGCGCGGACCAGGTGGCGGATTTCAAGGGAATCCTCAAGGATCTGAAGAAGCTGCTGTTCCAGTCGCAGGTCGATTAGCGGCGCCGCGCCCTGCGCGAAGGTACAATACGCCCCCTTGAAGCCGTTCCCGGCACGCGGACGGCAGCGCGCGGCGCCTCTTACTGCCTTATGTCCTCCACGATGCGGTGGTTCCGCCGGATCAATCTGCTGGCGCTGGTGCTGTGCTTCGGCGTGGTGGTGCTCGGCGCCTACGTGCGCCTGTCCAACGCCGGCCTGGGCTGCCCCGACTGGCCCGGCTGCTACGGCCACCTGACGGTGACCGCCGCCCAGCACGACACGGCGGCCGGCTCCAATTTCCCTTCGCGGCCGACGGTGGAAGCGCCCAAGGCCTGGAAGGAAATGATCCACCGCTACTTCGCCTCCACGCTGGGATTGATGCTGCTGGCGCTGGCGGGATTGGCCTGGACCGACCGCAGCCGGCGCCTGCCGCGCGGCATCACCCTGGCGCTGGTCGGCACGGTCTGCCTGCAGGGCGCGCTGGGCGCGCTCACCGTGCTGTGGAACGTCAACCCGGTTACCGTCACCGGGCACCTGCTGGTCGGGCTCACCACCTTGGCCCTGCTGTGGTGGCTATGGCTGCGCGGCTTGGCGCCGGCCGCCGCGGATGCACCCGCAACGCCGCGTGCCGGCGGTGCGGCCGCGCCGCCGGCGGTTCGCGCGCTGGCGGCGCTGGCGCTGCTGCTGCTGGCCCTGCAGATCTTCCTGGGCGGCTGGACCAGCTCCAACTACGCCGCCACCGCCTGCCCGGATTTTCCCGCCTGCCAGGGCTCGCTGCTGCCGCGCACGCCGCTGGCGCAGGCCTTCGCGGTCTGGCACGGCACCGGCGCCAACTACGAGTTCGGCATCCTCGACGGCGCGGCGCGCGCCACCATTCACCTGCTGCACCGCTACGGCGCGTTGCTGGTGAGCCTGGTGATCGGCACGCTGTGCGCCTGCCTGCTGGCAGCAGGACGCGCGCCATTGTGGCGCCGGTTGGGCTGGGCGCTGCTCGGCGCGCTGGCGCTGCAGCTGGGCATCGGCATCGGCATCGTGAAGATGCGGTTTCCCCTGTGGCTGGCCGATGCGCATAATGGCGGCGCCGCGCTGCTGCTGCTGACCGTGGTGGCGCTCAACTATTTCGCCTGGCGCGACGCCGACGCCGCCACGCGCACGGAGGGCAGGGCATGACCGCGCAGGCCGCATCGATCCAGCCGCTGGGGCTGCGCCGCCGGCTCAACGAGTACTACGAGCTGTGCAAGCCGCGCGTGGTGATGCTGATCGTGTTCACCGCGGTCATCGGCATGTTCCTGGCGGTGCCGGGCATGCCGCCGCTGGACAAGCTGCTGTTCGGCACCCTCGGCATCGCCCTGCAGGCGGCGGCCGCCGCCGCCGTCAACCAGCTCATCGACCGCAAGATCGACGCGCGCATGGAGCGCACCTGCGGCCGGCCGCTGGTGACCGGCACGCTGTCGGTGGCCGAATCCGTCGCCTTCGCCGCGATGCTCGGCGCCGCCGGCTTCGCCGTGCTGTGGCTGTGGGTGAACCCGCTCACCGCCTGGCTGACCCTGGCCACCCTGTTCGGCTACGCCGGCATCTACACCCTGTACCTGAAGCGCGCCACGCCGCAGAACATCGTCATCGGCGGCGCCGCCGGCGCGGCCCCGCCGGTGCTGGGCTGGGCGGCGGTGACCGGCGCCATCCACCCGCACGCGCTGCTGCTGTTCCTGATCATCTTCACCTGGACGCCGCCGCATTTCTGGGCGCTGGCCATCGAGCGCCACGAGGAATACGCCGAGGCCGGCGTGCCCATGCTGCCGGTCACCCACGGCCTGGAATACACCCGCGTGCAGGTGCTGCTGTACACCATCCTGCTGCTGGTGGTGAGCTGCCTGCCGTACGCGTTCGGCATGAGCGGCCCGCTGTACCTGGCCGGCGCGGTGGCGCTGGGCGTGGTGTTCCTGCGCTACGCCATCCTGCTGAAGTGGTCGCCGCGGCCGGGCCTGCCGATGCGCACCTTCGGCTATTCCATCGTCTACCTGATGGGCATCTTCGCGCTGCTGTTCGTCGACCATTATCTGCGCTAACGCGCGGGAATCGAGAATCGGCAATCGGGAATCGTAAAAGACCTGAAAGCCTGAAATCCTGTCATTCCGAGCGCAGCGAGGAATCCGGTCGAAGCACTTTCGTCGGAAGCCCCTGGCCAGATTCCTCGCTGCGCTCGGAATGACAGGGTTTTTCGATTTCCCATTCCCGAATCTCAATTCCCGAATCCCAAATCCCGTCTCCCGTCCAATGCCCGAAGAATACGAAGTCCCCGCCCACCACGAGCACCAGATCGAGCACGAGGCCGGCCACGGCGTGGCGCTGAGCCAGCAGGTGGCGATCTTCACCGCGGTGCTGGCCACCCTCGGCGCCATCGTCAGCTACCTCGGCGGGCATACCCAGAACGAGGCGCTGTACTACAAGAACGACGCCGTGCTGAACCGCGCGCTGGCCTCCGACCAGTGGGCCTACTACCAGGCCAAGGGCATCAAGCAGGCGATCGCCGAGGAGCAGGCCGAAACCGCCGCGGACCCCGCCCGCGCCGCCGCCTTCAAGGAGCGGGCGAAGAAATACGGCGAGGAAAAAGAGGAGATCAAGCACAAGGCGGAGGACTTCGACCAGAAGGCCGAGGCCGCCAACCTCCATTCCGAGCACGCCCTGCACCCGCACGAAAAACTGGCGCTGGCGATGACCTTCATCCAGATCGCCATCTCCGCCGCTTCCATCACCGCGCTCACCCGCAAGCGCTGGCTGTTCACGCTGGCGGGCGGCGCGGCGGCC
>JADHNH010000155.1 GCA_016779605.1 Nevskia sp.
GGCGCAGCGCAGCTTCGGCGTTGCACAGCGAGTTGCGGATCAGGGCCACCACCGCCTCGGTGAGCGAGCGGTCGTCCATCATCAGCAGGTGGGTGTCGATGAACGCCGCGATCTCGGCGGCAGCCGCGCCGCTGCCAAGACCGGCGATCTGCGCGCGAATTTGCCGCAGCTGCTCCTTGGCACGGTGCTGGGCGGCGTAGAAGCGCGACACCTCGTGCTCCACCTCGGCCGGCTGCAGCCTGTACTCGGGGATCTCCATCTCGCCATGCAGGCGCTGCACGCGGCCGATGCCGATGCCGCGCGACACGCCGATGCCGCCGAGCCACAGGCTCACGGCGCGGCCCTCGCGCTGGCGCGCTCGGCGAGTTTCCAGTTTCCAGTTTCCAGTTTCCAGAAGAAGCAACAGCAGGGCGCAGGCGTTGGCAGCCGCTCCACCCCTCTGGCAACTGGAAACTGGCAACTGGAAACTGCTTCTCTCACGCTTCCTCGTCGAAGCGGTTGGCGACCAGCGCGGCAAGCGCTTCGAGCGCTTCGGCGGCGTCCGGCCCCTGGGCGATCAGGGTGATGCTGCTTCCCTGGGCGGCGGCCAGCATCATCACGCCCATGATGCTCTTGCCGCTGGCCTGGCGGGCATCCTTGCGGACCTGGATGTCGCTGAGGAAGCGCGCCGCCAGGGTCACCAACCTTGCCGCGGCTCGCGCGTGCAGGCCCAGGCGGTTGACGATCGGCACCGTGCGCTCCAGCGGCGCGCCGGGGCCGGCTGCGTGTGCCTCAACCATCGCTCACCCCTTGCCGGCGCCGTGGCCGCAAACGATCACGCCGCGCTGCCCGCCTTCCACGGCGGCGCGCGTCAGCTCCGCCAGGCCCAGGCCCGGATAGTTGAAGATCTTCACCAGCATCGGCAGGTTCACGCCGGAGACCACCACGGTGGACGGGGTGTCGCTGAGGCGGCTGGCGATGTTGCTGGGCGTGGAGCCGAACGCGTCGGTGAGCATCAGCACGCCCTGCCCCTGGTCCAGCCGCTCGATCATGCGCCGGCCCTGCAGCAGCAGCACGTCGGTGGCCTGCACCCGGCGCACTTCCAGCACCTCGGCCGGCAGCGGCAGCGTGCCGATCATGTCGGCCACCGTCTCCAGCAGGACGTGGCCGAGCTTGCCGTGCGTGACCAGCAGCACGCCGACGCTCATGGATGGATGCCCACGCCGCCCAGCTCGCGGTGCTTGACCACGATTTCGGCGAACTGGCCCTTGAGCGCCTGCGCCAGCTTTTCGACCAGGTAGACCGAGCGGTGCTGGCCGCCGGTGCAGCCCAGCGCGATGGTGATGTAGCTGCGGTCCTGCGCCTGGAAGGCCGGCAGCCAGCGGCGCAGGAAGGTGCCGATGTCGTTCAGCAGCGCGCCGGTGTCGGCGTGGGCTTCCAGGTAGCGCGCCACCGCCTCGTCGCGGCCGGTGAGCGGGCGCAGCTCCGGCACCCAGTGCGGGTTGGGCAGGTTGCGCACGTCGAAGACGAAGTCGGCGCCGTCCGGCAGGCCGTTCTTGAAACCGAACGAGAGCAGCAGCACCGCCAGGCGCCCGCTGCCGGCGGCGCCGTGGCGCGCGTGGATGGCGGTGCGCAGGTCGTGCAGGTTCATCGCCGAGGTGTCCAGCAGGTCGTCGGCCAGCGCAGCGATCGGCTCCAGCAGCCGCCGCTCCAGGCGGATCGCCTCGCCCAGCGTGACTTCCGGCCCCGACAGCGGATGCTTGCGCCGCGTCTCGTTGTAGCGGCGCAGGATCACCGCGTCGTCGGCGGTGAGGAACAGCACGTGCACGTCCACGCCGCCTGCGCGCAGCGCGTTGAGCGCTTCGGGAAACTTCTTGATCTCCGCCGGGTTGGCGCGCGCATCCACGCCGATGGCGACCTGCGCGTAGCGCGGATCCGGGTGGCTCACCGCGTGGTCGATCAGCGGCTGCACCAGGTCCAGCGGGATGTTGTCGATGCAGTAGTAGCCCAGGTCCTCGTACTGCTTGAGCGCGACGGTCTTGCCGGTGCCGGACAAGCCGCTGACGATGACGAGCCGCACGCGCGATCAGCCGCGCACGGCGGCGCGGCGCACGCGGGCGTCAGTCCCGGCGGCCTGCATCGGGGGCTGGCGCTGCGCCATCGGTAGGGGCATCGGGCAAGGCATCGGACGGCCGGGGCTCCAGCAGGCGCCGCTGGCGCGCCACCAGGTCCTGGTCGGCGCGGTAGCCCGACTTGCGCAGGAGATGGTCGCGGCAGGCGGCTTCCACCAACACCGCGGAATTATGCCCGAGGCGCGCCGGCAGCGAGATTGCCGCGATTTGCGCGCCCAGCACCTCGAAAACGCCGCGCCGGCCGTGGAGCCGCTCCTCGCCGCCGCCGCCGGGCCCTGCACCGAGTTCGATGACGAGCTCGAGCGCGGCACTGGGTGCCAGCGCCGAGGAGCCGTACAGTGCGCCGACGTTGAGCACGCCCAAGCCGCGGATCTCGATGAAGCCGGCCAGCGGCTGCGGGCAGGAGCCGGTGACACGGCCGTCGGCGCCGCGCCGCCAGTCGACGGCGTCGTCGGCGACCAGCTGGTGGCCGCGCGCCACCAGCTCCAGCGCCAGCTCGCTCTTGCCCGCGCCGCTGCGGCCGCGCAGCAGGGTGCCGCAGCCGTGCACCAGCAGGAATACGCCGTGGCCGGTAGCGGTGGCGGGTTCCACCGATGGGCGGCGGCAGGGCCGCTCAGCCGGTGAGCAGCGCGTACAGCGCCGCGGCGTCGGCGGCCTGGCGCACCTGGGCGCAGAAGCCGTCGTCGGAAAACTTCTCGGCGATGGCGGCCAGGTGCTGCAGGTGCTCGCCGGTGGCGTTCTGCGGCACCAGCAGGCCGAACATCAGGTCCACCGGCTGGCCATCATGGGTTTCGTAGTCCACCGGGTGCTTCAGCCGGACGAAGGCGCCGACGCTGACGGTGATGCCGGGAATGCGTCCATGCGGGATGGCCACGCCGTGACCCAGGCCGGTGCTGCCCAGCTTTTCGCGCCCGGCCAGGCTGCCGAGGATTTCCACGTGGCCGACACCCGGAGCACCCAGCGCGAGCAGCTTGGCGGTCTCCTCCAGTGCGCGCTTCTTGCTGGTGACCGCCACGCAGGCAGCCACGCGGCTGCCGCTCAGGATCTCTGCAAATTTCATGATTCGTTTCGGGCAGTCCGGACTATTCGAGAACCCCGCTTCACGCCCGGCGCGGCCCGGCATCGCGGCCGGGCCGCGCCGATCGTGCGCCTAGTCTAGCGCCCGCTATGCGGCATTGCGCATCAATGCGCAACGTGCTTCTGCGCGTCGCGCGCATGGTGGTCGCGCACTTTGTCCTTGAACTTGCGCGTCTGCTGGTCCAGCTTGTCGATCAGGGCGTCGATGGCCGCATACATGTCGGCGGCCACCGCTTCGGCGTGCAGGTTGGCGCCGCGTGCGTGCAGCGTGGCTTCGGCTTTGTGCTGCAGCTTGTCGACCGACAGGATCACGGCGGCGTCGATCAGGTGATCGAAATGGCGTTCCACCCGCTTGAGCTTTTCCGTCACGTAGGCCTTCAGGGGCGAGGTGAGATCGACGTGATGGCCGCTGATGTTCAAGTTCATTCTTAAACTCCTTTCGACGAGAGGCTCCGGCGACGCTGCGCGGCGGGCCCTGCGGGCCGTCGTCCGGCGCGCCGGAGCGGGAGGCGCCCTTGTTCCAAGCGGGCGCGCTTCAAGCGATCGGCTTGCGTTCGTGGGATGGCGGGATGCGCAGCGCCTCGCGGTACTTGGCGACCGTCCGCCGCGCCACCTGGATGCCCTCCTTGAGCAGCATCTCGGCGAGCGTGGAGTCGGACAGCGGCTTTGCCGGTTCTTCCTGCGAGACCATGCGCTTGATCATGGCCTGGATGGCCGTGGCGGAGCAGGTTCCTCCTTCGGTGGTCTGGACATGGCTGGAAAAAAAGAACTTCAGCTCGTACAAGCCGCGCGAAGTCAGCATGTACTTGTTGGCGGTGGCGCGCGAGACCGTCGACTCGTGGATGCCCAGGCGCTCGGCGACGTCGCGCAGCACCAGCGGCCGCATCGCCTCCTCGCCGTACTCCAGGAACGCGCGCTGCTCCTCGACGATGCACTGCGCCACCCGCAGCAGCGTTTCGTTGCGCGCTTCCAGGCTGTTGATGAAATAGCGCGCTTCCTGCAGGTGCTGCTTGAGCGTGAGCTGGTCGCGCGAGGTGTCGGCGCGCTTGATCATGCCCTGGTAGAAGGAGTTGATGCGCAGGCGCGGCGTGTGCTCCGGGTTCAGCGCCACGCGCCAGCGGCCGCCGCTCTTGGTCACGAACACGTCCGGCGCCACGTAGTCGCTTTCGTGCGCCTGGAACGGCCGGCCGGGGTGCGGCTGCAGCGTCTGGATCAGCGCCAGGGCGGTACGCACGGCGGCGGCGTCCAGGCCGGTGGCCCGCACCAGCTGGGCCTCGTCGCGCCGCGCCAGCATGGCGATCGGCGCCTCCAGCACGCGCAGCGCGGCCGCCCGGCCCGGCACGCTCGCGGCCTGCTGCTGCAGCTGCAGGCGCAGGCATTCGGCGAGGTCGCGCGCGCACACGCCCGGCGGGTCGAAGTCCTGCACCAGCCGCAGCACCCGCTCGATCTGCGCGGCCGGCGCGTGGAGCGCCTCGGCCAGCCGGCTGCGCAGGCCGTCCCAGTCCTCCAGGTAGCCGTCGTCGTTGATGGCGTCGATCAGGTTCAGCGCGATTTCGGCCTCGACCTCGTCGAACGGGGCCAGGTTGGCCTGCCAGATCAGGTGCTCGCGCAGGCTGGCCGAGCCGTGCAGGTTGGCCTGCAGGTAATCGTGCAGCCCGTCGTCGTCGCCGCCGGAGCTGGCCGAAGTCGACGGCGGCCCGTCGTAGATGTCCGACCAGTCCGCGTCCACCGGCATTTCCTGCGGGATGTCCGCCGCGCCGCCCAGGTCCAGCGAGGCTTCCGATGCCGACTCCGCACCTTCCCGCGGGCTTTCGGCGTCGGTCTCGGCCTCGGCCAGGGCTTCGCCTTCGGCGCCGCCCTCGGCCTCTTCGCCGGCCATCTCGAGCATGACGTTGGAGTCCAGCGCCTGGCGGATCTCGGTCTGCAGGTCGAGGCTGGACAGCTGCAACAGGCGGATCGCCTGCTGCAGCGCAGGCGTCATGGTGAGGCTCAGGCCGGTGCGGAGGGACAGCGACTGCTTCATTTTTGGAACGCCGTGTTCATAGTTGGCATTCTACTTGCACATTTTACGCGGCGGGGCGTTATGATTGAAAAGATTCGCGGCGACCGTCGGCAAAATCCCTACCGCTCGGCGGCGGGTGTTTCGGCGCGACAAGCCTTGCCTGAGGGCGTCCTTTTCAGGTGATCGGCAGCAGGTCCGCCAGCCGGTCCACCGCCTCGAAATCATCCACCACCCTGACCGGCTGCGAAGTATCCGGGTGCCGGATCGCGATCACGTGGGCAAAGCCGAAATCGCGCGCCGCGCGCAGCACCGGCAGGCTGTCGTCGATGAAGATCGCGCGCCGCGGGTCGAAGAAATGCCGCTGGCGCAACGCCGGCCAGAAGCGCGGGTCTTCCTTGGGTGCGCCGAAGTCGTGCGAGCACAGGATGTGGTCGAAATGCACGCCGTATCCGGTATGCGCAAGCTTGGGCTGCCAGCTGTCGCGGTGCGCGTTGGTGACCAGCCACAGGCCGCGGCCGCTGGCGCGAACCGCGCGCAGGAACGCGTCGCTGCCCGGCAGCGGCGCAATGCGCTCGCGCGACTGCAGGGTCAGCGCGGCCAGGTTCAGGCCGGTCAGCTCGCTCCAGTGGTCCATGCAGTACCACTCCAGCTTGCCCTGCAGGTCCCGGAAGTGCGGCAGCAGCCGCTCCCAGGCCTGCTCCGGCGCCAGCGCGTGCAGCGCGCCGTAATGTCGCGGCACCAGCTCGCGCCAGAAGTGGTTGTCGAACGCGAGGTCCAGCACGGTGCCGTCCATGTCCACCAGCACGTGGTCGATCTGCTCCCAGTCGATGGCGGCTGAGGCGGTGTTTTGCGGGGCCATGCCGCTATCATAGTCGCCCGGTCGTCCACCCACTTCGATCCGCCCACCATGAACCTGTCCGAACTTCTCGAACCTTGCCTGGCCATCGCGGTGGAGGCCGGCGACGCGATCATGCAGGTGTACGGGTCCGACTTCGCCGTCACCCACAAGGATGACGCCTCGCCGCTGACGCAGGCGGACCTCGCCGCGCACCACCTCATCGTGGAACGGCTGGCACGCCTGACGCCGGCGCTGCCCTGCCTGTCCGAGGAGTCCTCCGCGATCGCCTTCGAGCAGCGGCGCGCCTGGCAGCGCTACTGGCTGGTCGACCCGCTCGACGGCACCAAGGAATTCGTCAAGCGCAACGGCGAGTTCACCGTCAACATCGCGCTGATCGAACAGGGCGCGCCGGTGCTGGGCGTGGTGCACGCGCCGGCCCTGGGCGTCAGCTACTTCGCCGCCGCCGGCTGCGGCGCCGGCCGCCTCCGCGACGGCGCGCGCAGCACGATCCGCACGCGCAGCACGCCGCAGCGGCCCGCGCTGGTGGTGAGCAGGTCGCACCACGACGCGGCGCTGGATCGATTCCTGGCCCACGCGCCGCCGCACGAGGAACTGAGCCGCGGCAGCTCGCTCAAGTTCTGCCTGGTGGCGGAGGGCGCGGCCGATTTCTATCCGCGCACCGGGCCGACGTCGGAGTGGGACACGGCCGCCGGCCACTGCGTGGCCGAGCAGGCCGGCGCGCAGGTGCTGAGCCTGCCGGACTGGGCGCCGCTGCGCTACAACGCCAAGGAAAGCCTGCTCAACCCGGGCTTCGTGGTGATCGGCGACGCCGCCTACGGCTGGCGCGGGAAGCTGGCGGCGGCCGCATGAGCGTGGCGGCCCTGCGCCGGCGCATCGCCGAAGCCCTGGAGGGGCTGGGCGCCGATGCCGGCCTGGTGGGCCGCCGCGGCCTGCCGGTGTTCGGTGAGGCCGCGCGGCTGCACTGCGTGGGCCTGGGTGCGGACGGCCGCGACAAGTTCCTGGCGCCGCTGGCGGCACGCGCCTGGCAGGCGATGAGCGCCGCCGCGGCCGCCGAGCAGGTCGAGTTGCTGCTGGTCTCGGCGTTCCGCAGCTTCGATTTCCAGCACGCGCTGATCCGCGCCAAGATCGCCAAGGGCCGCAGCCTGGACGAGGTGCTGCGGGTCAACGCGCCGCCCGGCTGCAGCGAGCACCACAGCGGCCGCGCGGTCGACATCGGCAGCCGCGGGATCGCGCCGCTGGAAGAAGACTTCGAGCGCACCGAGGCATTCGCCTGGCTCGGCGCCAACGCCGCGCGTTACGGCTTCGGCTTGTCCTTCCCCCGTGAAAACCGGTACGGTTACCTGTACGAGCCCTGGCACTGGTGCTGGCACCGGCGTTCGACTTGAACCATTCCCGACAGGCGCAACAGCGAGGAGGCGGAGATGGAATCTCCGGCAACGGCATCGCCCGTGACCGACTTCGGCCGCACCGCCGCGGACTACGCCCGCCATCGGGCGGGATTTCCGCCGGCACTGTTCGAGCGCCTGCGCCCGTTCGGGATCGGTGAGCCCGGCCAGCGCATCCTCGACCTGGGCACCGGCACCGGCACCCTGGCGCGCGGCTTCGCCCGCGCAGGCGGCGCGGTGACCGGCCTGGACGTCGCCCCGCAGCTGCTGGAACAGGCGCGCGTGCTGGACCGCAGCGCCGGCCTGTCGGTGGAATACCGCGTGGCGCGGGCGGAAACCACCGGGCTGCCGGACCGCCATTTCGACGTGGTCAGCGCCGGCCAGTGCTGGCACTGGTTCGACCGGCCCGCGGCGGCGGCCGAGGTGCGGCGCCTGCTGCGGCCGGGCGGGCGCGTGGTGATCGCGCATTTCGACTGGCTGCCGCTGCCGGGCAACGTGGTGGCCGCCACCGAAGCGCTGATCCTGAAGCACAACTCGGCCTGGGGCATGGCCGGCGGCAGCGGCACCTACCCGCGCTGGTTCACGGACCTGGCGCTGGCCGGCTTCACCGGGCTCGAGTCCTTCTCCTTCGACCAGGCGGTGACCTACACGCACGAAGCCTGGCGCGGCCGCATCCGCGCCAGCGCCGGGGTCGCCGCCAGCCTGCCGCCGGAGCGCGTCATCACCTTCGACCAGGAGCACCGGGCGATGCTGGACAGCCGGTTCCCGGAGGATCCGCTGCAGGTGCCACACCGCGTGTTTGCGCTGATCGGCACGCGGATTTGATCATCGGGTGCAGTTGCCCGCTTTGGCGGAACTGGCGGGCACGGCCCGCCCTACCTCGATGCCCCATTAAGTAGATACCGTCTCTCCGGTCAAATGATTTTGGTGACGAGCTGGGGGTTGAAGTCGGCCTGGTGCTTGAGCATGCCGAAGGCGATGTGGAGGAGGCGGCGCATTAAGGCGCCCAGGGCCGACATTTTGGTTTTGCCGC
>JADHNH010000026.1 GCA_016779605.1 Nevskia sp.
GGAACGCCCTGCCCGGCCATCCGTGGCCGGGCGTTCGGGTCTGGAGGAGTGACATTGAGTCACTCCTCCAGACCCTCACCCCTCGCGCTTGTAGGTCAGCGCGGTGATCTGCTCGGAAATCAGCCCGATCAGGAACACGATCACCGCGGCGCTGAACAGCAGCAGGCTCATGTTGGTGAAGCGGTGGATGGTCGCGAACGTGTAGGCGTAATAGCCCAGGCCCAGCGTGAAGAAGGCCAGGCTGGCCGGCACGAACAGCTTCACCGGCGAATACAGCGTGGCGATCTTGAAGATGATCAGCAGGAAGCGCAGGCCATCGCGCAGCGGGCGGATATGGCTCTTGCCGATCCGCGCGGCCACCGGCACCGGCTGGTAGGCCACCGCATAGGCGCTGCGGAAAAACGCCATCGTCACGGTGGTGGGATAGGAAAAGCCGTTCGGCATCAGGTAGAGGAACTCGCGGAACTTCTCGGCGCGCACGGCGCGGAAGCCGGACGTGAGATCCTGCACCTGGAAGCCCGTCATCCAGCTGGCGATGCGGTTGTACAGCGTATTGGCCAGCCCGCGGCCCATGCCGGCCTGGCCCGACCAGGAACGGCTGCCCACCACCATGTCGAAGCCCGCTGACAGCCGCTCCAGCAGGCGCTGGATGTCCTCCGGCGCATGCTGGCCGTCGGCATCCATGAACACCAGGATCTCGCCGCCGGCGGCGCGCGCGCCGCGCTTGATCGCCGCGCCGTTGCCCATCGAGTAGGGCGACGACAGGCACTTGACGCCTGATTCGGCGCACAGCTCCCGGGTGGCGTCGGTTGAGCCGTCGTCGACCACGATGATTTCGGCGGCTGGCTGGCAGCTGCGCAGCTTGGGCAGCAGGCCGCGCAATGCGGCGGCTTCGTTCTTTGCCGGCAGTATGATGCTGATCAACGCAAGTCCTCGACAGCGGCGGGGGCGGCGCGGCCACGTGGCGGGCGTCGCGCCGGCACAGTGTATTGAAGATGGGCCGCCGCGGCGAAGCCCGCCGGACGGCGGCGCGCCGTCGCCTGTCCGGCGCCGCCGGCCCTCAAGTCAGGCGGCGGCCGCGCCGCTAGCCTGCTTCGCCGGGCCCGGCACCGCCGGTTCGGGTGCCCCCCGCAGCGCATCGGCGCGGCCCGCGCGTTGCCGCTGGCGCCGGCGGCGGCGGCCAAATCCGCCGCCGGCGCGGGGGCGGGCCGCGGGAAGGTAAAAAAAATTGACGGGATTCGTATCTAAGTTTATGTTTTAATTTGGCAAACTTTTGGCGCCTTGGCGTCCGATCCGCACTGGAGCCGTATACCGCTCGTGGCAATCAGTCCCACCACCACCATTTCGGCAACGCCCTTGAGCGGCCTGGTGCGCCGCCTGGTCGGCGACCAGTTGCTGACCGAAGAGCAGGCCCGCGACGTGCTCGGCAAGGCGCAGCGAGGCGGCAAGCCGCTGGTGACGCAGCTGGTGGACGACAAGCTGATCGGTGCCGCAAGGCTCGCCGAGATCGCCAGCGCCGAGTTCGGCACGCCGCTGCTGGACTTGAACTCGGTCGAGCCGGATTCCAATTCGTTCAAGGAGATCAGCGAAAAGCTGATCCGCGCGCAGCACGCCATCCCGCTGTACAAGCGCGGCCGCAAGCTTTACGTCGCGGTGTCGGACCCGACCAACCTGCAGGCGCTCGACGAATTCAAGTTCGCCAGCGGCATGGTCACCGAGCCGATCCTGGTGGAGGAGGACAAGCTCGCCAAGGCGATCGAAAGCGCCGCCAGCGCCATGCAGTCGGCCACGCTCAACGTCGGCGACGTCGAGCTGGAGAATCTCGAAGTCACCGGCGGCGACGAGGAGGTGGGCGGCGAGGCGGTCACGTCGGACGAGGAAGACGCGCCGATCATCCGCTACGTCAACAAGGTGATGCTCGACGCCATCAACCGCGGCGCTTCCGACATCCACTTCGAGCCGTACGAGAAGAAATACCGCGTCCGCTACCGCATGGACGGCGAGCTCAAGGAAATGAACGCGCCGCCGGTGCAGATGGGCGGCCGCCTGGCGGCCCGCCTGAAAGTGATGGCGCGGCTGGACCTGGCGGAGCGCCGCATCCCGCAGGACGGCCGCATCAAGCTGAAGCTGTCGGCCAACAAATCGATCGATTTCCGCGTCAGCACCTGTCCCACCATGTGGGGCGAAAAGATCGTGATGCGTATCCTCGACGCCTCCGCCGCCATGCTCGGCATCGACTCGCTCGGCTACGAGCCCGAGCAGAAAGAACTGTACATGAAGGCGCTGGGGCGGCCGCAAGGCATGATCCTGGTGACCGGTCCCACCGGCTCGGGCAAGACCGTGTCGCTGTACACCGGCCTGAACATCCTCAACACCGAGGATGTGAACATCTCCACCGCCGAGGATCCCTGCGAAATCAACCTGCCGGGGATCAACCAGGTCAACGTCAATCCCAAGGTCGGCCTGACCTTCGCCGCCGCCCTGAAAGCCTTCCTGCGCCAGGATCCGGACGTCATCATGGTCGGCGAAATCCGCGACCTGGAGACCGCCGAAATCGCGGTCAAGGCGGCGCAGACCGGACACCTGGTGCTGTCCACCCTGCACACCAACGACGCCCCGCAGACCCTGACCCGCCTGCTCAACATGGGCGTGCCGGCCTACAACGTCGCATCCTGCGTGACCCTGATCATCGCCCAGCGCCTGGCCCGCCGGCTGTGCAAGTTCTGCAAGATGGTCGACGACGTGCCCAGGGACGAGCTGCTGCGCGAAGGTTTCACCGAGGAAGACATCGCCAGGCCCGGCTTCGTCATCTACAAGGCGCGCGGCTGCGACCAGTGCAACGAGGGCTACAAGGGGCGCACCGGCATCTACCAGGTGATGCCGGTCAGCGACACCATTGCGCGCATCATCATGGAGGACGGCAACGCCATCATGATCGCCGACCAGGCCCGCAAGGAAGGCATCTCGGACCTGCGCCAGTCGGCGCTCAAGAAGGTGCGCGACGGCCTGCTGGACCTGACCGAGGCCAACCGTGTCACGGTCGACTAGCAATCGGCCGCTGCGCGGGCGGCAGCGCCCGGTTGGTGCGCCGGGTTCTGGACTAAACCGGCTTTCGCAGGCAATCTTGCTCGGCTCGCGCATCAACCGCGGCTAGGGGGCGGCAATGGCGGCATCGACAGCGGTCAAGGACTTCACTTACAGCTGGGAGGGCGTGGACCGCAAGGGCACGCGCATCAAGGGCACCACCGACGGGCCCAGCGAAAGCTACATCAAGATCCAGCTGCGCAAGCAGGGCATCAACCCGATCCGGGTGAGCAAGCAGTCGGCGCTGTTCCGCAAGCGCAAGAAATCGATCAAGCCGCAGGACGTCGCCATCTTCAGCCGCCAGCTCGCCACCATGATGGCGGCCGGCGTGCCGCTGGTGCAGGCGCTGGAAATCGTCGGCCGCGGCCACGCCAACCCGAGCATGGGCGAGATGATCCTGGGCATCAAGAGCAGCATCGAGGGCGGCTCCTCGCTGGCGGAGAGCCTCGGCCAGTACCCGCGGCATTTCGACGACCTGTTCGTCAACCTGGTGGATGCCGGCGAGCGCTCCGGCGCGCTGGAAACCCTGCTGGACAAGATCGCCACCTACAAGGAAAAGACCGAGTCGCTGAAGAAAAAGGTCAAGAAAGCGCTGACCTATCCGGCCGCGGTGCTGGCGGTGGCTTTCATCGTCACCGGCATCCTGCTGTACTTCGTGATCCCGCAGTTCGCCTCCCTGTTCCAGGGTTTCGGCGCGGACCTGCCCGGCTTCACCAAGGCGATCATCTCGCTGTCCAACTACGTTCAGCACCGCGGCATCTTCATCGTCGGCGCGATCATCGCGGGGTTTTTCGCGCTGCGCGAGCTGCACATCCGCTCGCCGCAATTCCGCCGGCTGGTGGACCGGGTGATGCTGAAGATCCCGGTGATCGGCGACATCATGTACAAGTCGGCGGTGGCCCGGTTCGCGCGCACGCTGTCGACCATGTTCTCGGCCGGCGTGCCGCTGGTGGAGGCGATGGAATCGGTCGCCAAGGCGGCCGGCAACATCATCTTCACCGAGGCGATCATGCAGATGCGCGACCAGGTCGCCACCGGCACGCAGCTGCAGCTGTCCATGCAGCAGACCGCGCTGTTCCCGCCGATGGCGGTGCAGATGGTGGCGATCGGCGAGGAGTCCGGCTCGCTGGACCACATGTGCGCCAAGGTGGCCGACTTCTACGAGGAAGAGGTCGACGTCATGGTCGACAACCTCACCAGCCTGCTGGAGCCGATGATCATGGTGATCCTGGGCGGCCTGGTCGGCAGCCTGGTGGTGGCCATGTACCTGCCGATCTTCAAGCTCGGCCAGGCGATCTGAGGCGGGATCGTATCCGCACACGCAAGCGGCTCGCGCCGGGCTCCGCATGATCCTGACCGAGGCGCTGCGCGCCAGCCCGGCGCTGCTCGTCGCCGCCTGCGGCCTGCTGGGGCTGATCGTCGGCAGCTTCCTGAACGTGGTCAGCCTGCGCCTGCCGCGCATGCTGCACGCGCAGGCCGAGTGCGAGTGCCGCGAGATCCTGGCGCTGCCGCCGGAGCCGCCGGAGCCGCCGGCCAGGCTGAGCCTGCTCTACCCCCCCTCCACCTGCCCGGCCTGCGGCAGCCGCATCAAGCCCTGGCACAACGTGCCGGTACTCGGCTGGCTGTGGCTGCGCGGACGCTGCGCCGCCTGCCGCGCGCCGATCTCGCTGCAGTATCCGGCGGTGGAGCTCGCCGCCGGGCTGGCCGGCGCGGTCTGCGCCTGGCGCTTCGGCTTCGGCCTGCAGCTGGCCGCCGCGCTGCCGCTGAGCTGGGCGCTGCTGGCGCTGGCCGTCATCGACGTGCGCGAGCAGCTGCTGCCCGACGACATCACCCTGCCGCTGGTCTGGGCGGGCCTGGCGTTGAGCTGCCTGGGAGTATTCGCCGCCGATCCGCCCGCCAGCATCGCCGGCGCGCTGGCGGGCTACCTGAGCCTGTGGTCCATCTACCACGCCTTTCGCCTGCTGACCGGCAAGAAGGGCATGGGTTACGGCGACTTCAAGCTGCTGATGGCACTGGGCGCCTGGCTCGGCATCCGCGCCCTGCCGGCCGTCGTGCTGCTGTCCTCGGCGGCCGGGGCCGTCGTCGGCATCGGCCTGATCCTGCTGCGCGGGCACGGCCGTGATACGCCGATTCCGTTCGGCCCGTTCCTGGCCGGCGCCGGCTGGCTCACCCTGGTGGCGGGCAAGGCACTGATCCTATGAGCCGACCGTTTACCGTGGGCCTGACCGGCGGCATTGCCAGCGGCAAGACCACCGCGGCCAACCTGTTCATCGAGCTGGGCGTTCCGCTGCTCGATGCCGACGACGTCTCGCGTGCGGTGGTCGCACCGCCGTCGCCGGCGCTGGCCGCGATCGCCGAGCGCTTCGGCGCCGGGTTCATCCTGGCCGACGGCACCCTGGACCGCCGCCGCCTGCGCGAGCACGTGTTCGCCGATCCGGCGGCGCTGCGCGCACTGGAAGCGATCACGCACCCGCTGATCCGCGCGCACATCCGCGCCTGGCGCGATGCCCAGTCGCAGCCCTACTGCATCCTGTCGGCGGCGATCCTGGTCGAGTCGAGCATGCACAGCATGGTCGACCGCATCCTGGTGGTGGACGTAAGCCCGGCATGCCAGATGGAGCGCCTGCTGTCGCGCGACGGCATCACGCAGGCGCTGGCCCTGCAGATGATCGCCGCGCAGGCCGCCCCGGAGCTGCGCCGCGCGCGCGCCGACGACCTCGTCGACAACAGCGGCGACCGGCCCGCGCTCACCGCGCAGGTGCAGCGCCTGCACCGCCTTTACGTCGCCCTGGCCGCACGCAAGCCGGCCGGGTAACCAGGCCCCGCCGCCAATCCGGTCGCGGTTTGCCCGGACCGGCAGCTCAGGCCACAATGCCCCGACCGAGTGCGGCGCGGCCGCATTTTCTCCAAACCGGCAAGATTCCATGCAGCAGGCGGCGGAATGGATCGCTTTCGAGCATCCGCTCAGCGAGCGGATCCGCTTTTTGCTGCGCCTGGAATTCCTGTTCGCCGAGTTGCGCCACCACCGCGCCGACGCCTCGGTGTGGGGCCTGCGCGCCGGCGTCCACACCTTTCTCGACACGCTGTCGGTGATGGGGCGCACCGACATGCGCACCGAGCTGCTCAAGGAACTCGCCGACCAGCTGGCGGCGCTCGGGCGCCTGGCGCGGCGGCCCGAGGTGAACGCCGCGCGGCTGGCACAGGTGCAGGGCGAGATCGGCAGCGCGATCGCCGGGCTGCAGGGAATGAGCAGCTCGCACCCGGCGATGATGCTGCGCGAGAACGAATTCCTGTTCGCCGTCCTCAACCGCAGTTCGATCCCCGGCGGCATCTGCGGCTTCGACCTGCCGGCCTATCACCGCTGGCTGGCGCGGCCGCACGACGAGGCCGAGCGCGACCTGGAGACCTGGAGCACGCGGCTGCGGCCGATCGAGCGGGCGATCGGCCTGTACCTGCAATTGCTGCGGGAAAGCAGCGAGCCGATCGAGCGGGTCGCCGAGGGCGGCATCTACCTGCACGTGCCGCAGGCGCCTTGCCAGCTGGTGCGCGTGCTGCTGCCCGCCGAGGCCGACGTCTACCCCGAGATCAGCGCCGGCAAGCACCGCATCTCGATCCGCCTGATGCGCCTGGGCGACGTCAACACGCGCAACAACCAGGCCGGCGGCAGCATCGGCTTCCAGTTCCAGTGCTGCCACCTGGCGGGCCACGCCTGATGCGCATCGCCCGCTGCCCGCGCTGCGGCGCCAGCACGCGGCTCGACGCCGGCAATCCGTGGCGGCCGTTCTGCGGCGAGCGCTGCAAGCTGATCGACCTCGGCGAGTGGTTCGGCGAGCGCTTCGGCATCCCGGCGGAAAGCCACGATCAGGAGGCCTCCACGCCGGACCAGGTGCCGTCGCCGTCACCACGCTCCTAGCCGCTGCGCCCGGCCTTAATCGCTGTTCCAATACGCGCGGATCCCGGCCACGCCCTGCGCGCGGTGCTCCAGCGCAGCGGCGAGCTGGCGCGGCCCGACGCCGCCCAGCGCATATACCGGGCGCGGGAAATCGGCGATCAGCTCGCCGAAACGCTCCCAGCCCAGCGGCGGCGACTGCGGGTGCGTGCCGGTGGGCAGCACCGGGCCCAGCACGGCAAAATCGGCGTTCACCATCAGCGCCTGGTCCAGGCTGTCGGCGGCATGCGCCGAGGCGGCGAACCACATCGACTGCGGCAGCGGCCGCGAGCGCCGCGCCATCAGGCTGCGCTCGGTGGCGTGCCAGCCGGCGGCGCCCAGCTCCACCGCCTGCCGCGGCTCCCGGTCCAGCATCAGGCCGATGCCGTGCCGTGCGGTGTGCGGCAGCAGGCGCCGGGCCAGCTCGGCGTAGGCCGCATCCTCCAGCACCGGCACGCGCAGCCGCAGCAGGCAGCCCGGCGGCAGCCTGGGCAGGCCCTCGCGCACCGAGCGCTCGCCGGCGTTGGGCGGCGTGAACACGTAGTGCTGCGGCAGCCGCAGCGCCCGCAGGATCGGCGCCACCGTGGGCAAGGCGTCCAGCGCCTGCACGGCGGTGGCGGTGGCCCAGGCCAGGGCCTGGCTTTCGCGCCCGTGCGGCTGGCCGTCGAAGCGGTCGATCAGCCAGGTGTCCAGCACCACGACGCGGTCGATGTATTCGTGACGGAAGCGGAGCAGCGGGTGCGCCGAGCGCACGTCCACGCCCAGTTCCTCGTGCAGCTCGCGGGTCAACGCCTGCAGGGCGGTCTCGCCCGGCTCGATCTTGCCGCCTGGAAACTCCCATTTGCCGGCGGCCAGCTTGCCTTCCGGCCGCTGTGCGACCAGCACTTCGCCGGCGGCGTTGACCAGCACGCCGCAGGCGACGGGGATGACGACGCGGGGCAGGCGACCTTTCAGATGGTTGAACCTCGACAGCCGGTGTCCGCATAACCCCGGGAGCCTCGTTGCGCGTAGCGGCGTCCCCGGCCGATGCCTTTATGTACGGTACTCGGCATTGATCTTCACGTAGTCGTAGCTCAGGTCGCAGGTCCACAGCCGCGCCCGGGCCTGGCCGCGGCCAAGGCCGACGCCGATGGTGAACTCGGGCTTGGCCACCACCGCCGCGCCCAGCTCCTCGCGATATTCCGGGTGCGGCTGCCCGCCGGCCAGCAGCATCACGTCGTCCAGGCGCAGATCGACCCCGGCCGGGTCCAGGCCCTCGATCCCGGCCTTGCCGATCGCCATGGCGATGCGCCCCCAGTTGGCGTCGCCGGCGAACAGCGCGGTCTTCACCAGCGGCGAGTGGGCGATCGAATACGCCGCCCGGCGCGCCTCCTCCACGCTGCGCGCACCGCCGACCTCGATGGTGACGAAGCGCGTCGCGCCCTCGCCGTCGCGCACCACGGCCTGCGCCAGCTCGACGCAGACCTCGCGCACCGCCGCCGCCACGATGCCGAAGTCCGGGTGCGTCACGCCGATGTCGCGCGCACCCTGGCGGGCGGTGGCGAACAGCACGCAGGAGTCGTTGGTGGAGGTGTCGCCGTCCACCGTCACGCTGTTGAACGAGTCGGCCACGGCGCCGCGCAGGCATTCGCGCACCGCCGGCTGGGTCAGGCGGGCGTCGGTGCCGACGAAGGCCAGCAGGGTGGCCATGTCAGGGCAGATCATGCCCACGCCCTTGGCGATGCCGGTGACGGTGACGGGGCCTTGCGAAGTCTCGACCCGCCGGCTGGCACCCTTGGGCACGGTATCCGTGGTCATGATCGCATGTGCCGCGCGCAGCCAGCCGTCTTCGGCCAGCGCCGCGCCGGCGCGCGGCACCGCCGCGAGCATGCGCTGCACCGGCAGCCGCTGGCCGATGACGCCGGTGGAAAACGGCAGCACCTGCTCGGGCAGGCACTGGCGGTCCTGCGCCACCGCCGCGCAGGTCGCGCGCGCGTCGTCCAGCCCGCCGGCGCCGGTTGCGGCATTGGCGTTGCCGGCGTTGACCAGCAAGGCGCGCACGCCGCTTCCGGTCTGCAGGCGCTCGCGGCACAGCAGCACCGGCGCCGCGGCGAAGGCGTTGCGGGTGAACACGCCGGCGACGCGGCTGCCCGCCGCCAGCTCGATCAGCAGCAGGTCGTCGCGGCCCGGCTTCTTGATCGCGGCCTGTGCCACGCCCAGGCGCACGCCGGGCACGGGGTGCAGCAGCTGCGGGGGTCTGAGGTTGACGGCCATTGCTCGATTTTACGGGAATCGAGAATGGGGAATCGGGAATCGTTGAAAACCGCCGCAACGGCGGCTTTTGCTTCTACGGCTGCCGATTCCCGAATCCCGATTCCCGGCGGCTAGCTAGGCCAGACGGCCATGGCACTGCTTGTATTTCTTGCCGGAGCCGCAAGGACAGGGGTCGTTGCGTCCCACCTTGGGCATCTCGCGCACGAAGGTTTCCGGCCGCGCGGCGGCGGCCGGAGCCGGCGGCAGCGGCCTTGCGGCCGGCGCTGCTGCGGCGGCGGGAGCGGACGGCTGGGCCGGCGCGGGCGCTTCCTGCGCCGCCGCCGCGGTCTCGGCCTCGGCGTGCTGGAACTGCATCGGCCGCGGACGGCGCCGCGCTTCTTCGATGGCGGCGATCTCGTCCTCCGACAGGATCTGCAGGCGTGCCAGATTCGAGATCACCGCGTGCTTGAAGCGCGCCAGCACCTCGTTGAACATGTTGAAGGCTTCGCGCTTGTACTCCTGCTTGGGGTCCTTCTGCGCGTAGCCGCGCAGGTGGATGCCCTGCCGCAGGTAGTCGATCGCCGCCAGGTGCTCGCGCCAGAACTGGTCGAGGATCTGCAGCGTGATGACCTTCTCGGCGTGCTCCATCGACGCCGGGTTGCGCTGCCGCTTGTCGGCGTAGGCGGCGCCGAGCGCCGCCAGGATCTTGCCGCGCAACGCCTTGTCGTCCAGCTCGCGGTCCTGCTCCAGCCACTGGCGCAGCGGCAGCTTGAGGTCGAAGTCGCGCTCCAGCGACTCCTCCAGGCCCTGCAGGTTCCACATCTCTTCCGGCGTCTGCGCCGGCACGTAGGCGTCGGCCACCGCGTTGACCACGTCGGCGCGGATGTCCTCCAGCAGCGGCGAGATGTCGGCGGCGGTCATCAGCTCGTCGCGCAGCTCGTAGATCGCCTTGCGCTGGTCGTTGGCGACGTTGTCGTAGTCCAGCAGGTTCTTGCGGATGTCGAAGTTGTGCGCCTCGACCTTGCGCTGCGCGGTTTCGATGGCGTTGCTGACCATGCGGTGCTCCAGCGCCTCGCCCTCCTGCATGCCCAGCTTGAGCAGCAGGGCGCGCATGCGCGGCGGCGTGAAGATGCGCATCAGCGTGTCGTCGAGCGACAGGTAGAAGCGCGTGGCACCGGGGTCGCCCTGGCGGCCGGAGCGGCCGCGCAGCTGGTTGTCGATGCGCCGCGACTCGTGCCGCTCGGAGCCGATCACGTAGAGGCCGCCGGCCGCCACCACCTGCTCGTGCCGCTGCTTCCAGGCCGCGCGCGCCTGCTCGCGCAGCGCCTGCTCGGCTTCCGGGATCCTGGCCAGCTCGGCCTCGAGGTTGCCGCCGAGCACGATGTCGGTGCCGCGGCCGGCCATGTTGGTGGCGATGGTCACCGCGCCCGGCTGGCCGGCCTGCGCCACGATCTCGGCCTCGCGCTCGTGCTGCTTGGCGTTGAGCACCTCGTGGCGGATGTTGCGGCCCTTGAGCAGGCCCGACAGCAGCTCGGAGGTCTCGATCGACGCGGTGCCCACCAGCACCGGCTGGCCGCGGCCGTTGGCGTCGATGATGTCCTTGATGATGGCGTCGAACTTTTCCTTGGCGGTGCCGTAGACCAGGTCGCCGCGGTCGTCGCGGATCATCGGCTGGTTGGTCGGTATGACCACCACTTCCAGGTTGTAGATGTTCTGGAACTCGTAGGCCTCGGTGTCGGCCGTGCCGGTCATGCCGGCGAGCTTGCCGTAGAGCCGGAAGTAGTTCTGGAAGGTGATCGAGGCCAGCGTCTGGTTTTCCTGCTGGATCGGCACGCCTTCCTTGGCCTCCACCGCCTGGTGCAGGCCGTCGGACCAGCGCCGGCCGATCATCATGCGGCCGGTGAACTCGTCGATGATGATCACCTGGCCGTTGCGCACGATGTACTCGACGTCGCGCTTGTACAGGTGGTGCGCGCGCAGCAGCGCGTTCAAGTGGTGCACCAGCACGATGCGGCCGGCGTCGTACAGGCTTTCGTCTTCGCCCAGCAGGCCGGCCGAGCGCAGCAGGTTCTCGACCTTTTCGTGGCCGGCTTCCGACAGGTGCACCTGCTTGCTCTTTTCCTCGACGAAGAAATCGCCGGCGCCCTCCTCGTCCTTCTGCGGCTGCAGGCGCGGCACCAGCGCGTTGAGCGTGCGCCACAACTCGGGGTCGTCGTCGGTCGGGCCACTGATGATCAGCGGCGTGCGCGCCTCGTCCACCAGGATCGAGTCGACTTCGTCGACGATGGCGTAGGCGTGCCCGCGCTGCACCTTGTCGGCCGGCGTGAAGGCCAGGTTGTCGCGCAGGTAGTCGAAGCCCAGCTCGTTGTTGGTGGCGTAGGTGATGTCGGCGGCGTAGGCCTCGCGCTTCTCCGGCGGCGACTGGCCCGGCACCACCACGCCCACCGACAGGCCGAGGAAGCGGTGCACGCGGCCCATCCACTCGGCGTCGCGCCGCGCCAGGTAGTCGTTGACGGTGACGATGTGCACGCCCTTGCCGCCGAGCGCGTTGAGGTAGGCCGGCAGCGTCGCCACCAGGGTCTTGCCCTCGCCGGTGCGCATCTCGGAGATCTTGCCCTGGTGCAGCACCGCGCCGCCGATCAGCTGCACGTCGAAATGGCGCATGCCGAGGGCGCGCCGCCCAGCCTCGCGCACCACGCCGAACGCCTCCGGCATCAGGCTGTCGAGGGTTTCGCCGTTGTTCAGTCGGTCGCGGAAAATGCCGGTCTGCGAGGCAAGGTCGGAATCGCTCATGCCCCGGTAGCGGTCTTCGAGTGCGTTGACCTGGGTGACCAGGCCTTGCAGCCGGCGCACCAGGCGCTGGTTGCGGCTGCCGAATATGCGCGTCAGTAGGGAAGCCATCTCACTCGAACGTTGAATTTTGAACGGAAAACACGAGGCCCGGCCGCCGGCCGGCCAGAGCGGCGAAAGTGCGGATTATGCCCTACGGACGTGAATCGGGAATGGAGAATCGAGAATCGTCGAAAAGCGGTTGATCTTGTTACGATTCCCGATTCACGACTGCCGATTCCCGGCTTTTACCGCGAGGCGTCGATGTACTGCTCTGGATTGACCGTGTTGCCGTTGAGCAGCACTTCGAAATGCACATGCGGGCCGGTGGAACGGCCGGTGTTGCCCATCAAGGCGATGGCCTGGCCCTTGCGGATGCGTTCGCCGGCCTTGACCATGATGCTGGCGTTGTGGCCGTAGCGGGTCACATAGCCGTTGCCGTGGTCGATTTCGACCATGTTGCCGTAGCCGCTGCGCTCGCCGACGTCGGTGACGATGCCCGACGCCACCGCCAGCACCTTGGAGCCTTCCGGCGCGGCGAAGTCCACGCCGGGGTGGAAAGTGCGCAGGCCGGTGAACGGATCCAGGCGCAGGCCGTAATCCGAGGTGATGTAGCCGCTGTCCACCGGCCAGCCGGCGGGCTTGATCTCCTTCTGCAGACGGCCGGCCAGCAGCAGGTCTTCCAGCACCCGCAGCTGCCGCTCGCGGTCGGTGAGCTGGCGCTCCAGGCGGTCCAGCGAGCCGGTGAGGTCGCCGGCGCTGGCGGTCTGGCCGGCGGGCACTTCGGGCCCGCCCATGGGCGGATCCTTGTCGAAATTGAACTCGCCCGGGTCGATATGGGCAATCTGCGTCATGCGGCTGCCGGCGGCATCCAGCCGCATCACGTGCGCCTGCAGTTCGGCGATGCGGCGCGACAGCGCGTCGGCGTCCTGCTCGGCCTTGGCGCGCGCCAGCTGCAGCTCGCCGCGCTCCTGGCGCATCTGCTGGGACCACTGGCTGACCACGCGGCCCGGCAGCAGCCCCTGCGACGGCCGCGCCAGCCAGCCGGCCAGAAAGCAGCCGCCACCGATAACCAGCGCACAGACGGCGATGGGCAGCCAGCCTAGAATCCGGTTCGCTTGGAGGCTTATGCGCCAAGTGCGACCGCGTGCGTGACTGACTAGAATAATATCCATAAGTAACTGACCGAAAAAAGCTTCTCACCGGACTCAACAGGATGATCCCGACCCCGCCTACCGAACCCACGGCCGAACCTGTGGCGGTCGGCGAGTGCCTGCGGGCACCGGGTTCCCCGGCGCGCAAGCTATGGGCTCAACTGGACCGGCTGGCGCAAATCCAGACGGCAATACGCGACTGGGCCGGCGATCCTCTGGCTCGATCCTTAAGCGTCGCAAATTTTCGGGACGGCCTGTTGTTCCTGAATACCGACTCGGCGGCCGCCCTCACCCAAGTCCGCTATCGGCAGCAAGAACTGCTCCAGTTCCTCCAAAACCGTCTTGGAGTCGATGCGGTACGACTCGAGGTGAAAGTCAACCCCTCCGCCCGGAGCGGTCGACCGGGAACCATCTAAGCACGCCTCGCGGCCGGAAGGCAAGCCGGCGGGCGACCGGCGGCGGGCAGCGCGGGGATGGCGGCGGTGGCGGGCCGCCGCCGCGGGGAATCAGACCAGGGCGGTCGCGGGACGCGCCCCCGGTACCGCCGAAGTGCCGCGATCCTCTTCGAAAATCACGCTTTCCCACGCGGATTCGTCGGCCAGAAGGGCGCGCGCCAGCTTGTTGTTGAGGGCGTGCCCGGACTTGAAGGCGCTGTAGGCACCGAGCAGCGGCTGGCCGAGCAGGTACAGGTCGCCCACCGCGTCGAGGATCTTGTGGCGCACGAACTCGTCGTCGTAGCGCAGGCCGTCCTGGTTCAGCACGCGGTATTCGTCCACCGCCACCGCGTTTTCCAGGCTGGCGCCGAGCGCCAGGCTGCGCGAGCGCAGGAACTCGAACTCGCGCATGAAGCCGAAGGTGCGTGCGCGGCTGACCTCGCGCACGTAGGCGGCCGGGGAGAATTCGACCACCGCCTGCTGCGCCGTGGCCTTGAGCAGCGGATGGTCGAAGTCGATGTGGAAGCCCAGGCGGAAGCCGTCGTAAGGCTCCAGCCGCGCCCATTTGTCGCCGTCGGTCACCTGCACCGCCTGCCGCACCCGCAGGAAGCGGCGCGGCGCCTGCTGCTCGTGGATGCCGGCGGACTGGATCAGGAACACGAAGGGCGCCGCACTGCCGTCCATGATCGGCACTTCCGGCGAGGACAGCTCGACCACGCAGTTGTCGATGCCCAGGCCGCATAGCGCCGACATCAGGTGCTCGACGGTGGCGACCTTGACGCCGTCCAGCACGAGGTTGCTCGACAGCGTGGTTTCGCCCACGTGCCGCGCCAGGGCGGGAATCTCCCGCGGCGGGTTCAGGTCCACGCGGCGGAACACGATGCCGGTATCGGCTCCGGCCGGCAGCAGCGACATGTACACCTTGCGGCCGCTGTGCAGGCCGATGCCGCCGGCCCGGACTGGTTGACGCAAGGTTTTTTGGCGGATCATCGGCTGTTTTCGTTCCAAGCACCCGGCGCACAGGCGCCAACCCGAGCGCCTGCAAACCGGCCTTAAACGCCTATTTTACCACCGGCCGCACCGGCGGCGCCGCGCGGCTACCTTTCGCAACCGTCGCGCCGTGCCGGCGCCTGCGCCTTGGCACACGGATGTGCCAGCCAAGAGCGGGCCACGCCCGTGCTTGATCCGCGGCAGCGCAGAAAAGCCGCGCCTTTTCGTCGGCGACCAGAAAAGCCCCCGAAAAAGGCCACGAATGGCCTTTTTCAGCAAGCCCTCAGTCCGCCTGTGCGCGCAGGAAGGCCGGGATGTCCAGCAGCTCCTCGTTGTAGTCCAGCGCCATCAGGCCCTGGGCTTGCGCCGAGCGGCCGCGGGTCACCGGCGGCAGCTCGATGTCCTGGCCGCGCGGCCAGGGGTTGGCCTGGCGCAGCGGCGTGACCACCGAGGGCGACTTCAGGCGCGGTTCGGCCGCCGCTTCCTTGGCCTTGGCCGCCGCGCGCGAGCCTTCCAGGCCGGTGGCGACCACCGTCACGCGCAGCTCGCCGCCGAGGGCCGGGTCGAAGCTGGTGCCGCACTTCATGTCGACTTCGGCCGAGGCGATCTCGTTGATGCGCTCGTTGACCAGCTCCAGCTCGTCCAGCGTCAGGCTCTCGTCGCAGGTGATGTTGACCAGGATGCCGCGGGCGCCGATCAGCTCGAGGTCGTCCAGCAACGGCGACGACAGCGCCGCTTCCACCGCCTTCTTGGCGCGATCCTCGCCGCTGGCCGCACCCAGCCCCATCATCGCCATGCCGCGGTTGGCCATGACGGTCTTCACGTCGGCGAAGTCGACGTTCATCATGCCCGGCCGCGTGATCAGGTCGGAAATGCCCTGCACCGCGTTCTGCAGGATGTCGTTGGCGGCCTTGAAGCCCGACAGCAGGGTCACGCCGCCGCCCAGCACCAGCCGCAGCTTCTCGTTGGGGATCAGGATCAGCGAATCGACGTGCTGCTGCAGCTCGCGGATGCCGTCGAGCGCCACCGCCATGCGCTTCTTGCCCTCGTGCGGGAACGGCTTGGTCACCACCGCCACCGTCAGGATCTCCAGCTCGCGGGCGATCTCGGCGATCACCGGCGCCGCGCCGGTGCCGGTGCCGCCGCCCATGCCGGCGGTGATGAACAGCAGGTCCGTGCCCTCCATCATTTCGCGGATGCGGTCGCGGTCCTCCTCGGCGGCTTCGCGGCCGACCTTCGGGTTGGAGCCCGCGCCCAGCCCGCGGGTGACTTCCGCGCCGAGCTGCAGCTGCAGCGTCGGCACGCACTTCTCCAGGTGATCGCGATCGGTGTTGGCGCAGATGAACTCCACGCCCTGGATGTTGGCCATCGCCATCTGGTTGACCGTATTGCAGCCGCCGCCGCCGACGCCGATCACCCTGATCATGGCGCGCTTCGACTGGCCGTCCACCAGTTCGAACAACTCCGGAACCACGTTTGCCATTGGTCGCCTCCGTCAAATGCAAAACGAAAAATCACGCATTCCGCCCGCCCGTGCGGAATGCCCGTAACCGTTCTTCAACGCCCGCCGCCTTTCATCAGAAATGCCCTTTGAGCCAGCCCTGCATGCGTCCCACCAAGCCCTGCACGCCGGCGCGGCCGGGGCCGCGCATCCCGGCCGGCCGCTGTTGCCTTGCGTAAAGCAGCAGGCCCACGCCGGTGGCGTAGGCCGGGCTGCGCGTCACTTCCTCCACGCCTTCCACCTGGTGCGGCAGGCCCATGCGCACCGCCACCTCGAGCACCTCTTCGGCCAGCTCCAGGATTCCGGGCGTCTGCGCCACGCCGCCGGTGAGCACCACGCCGCCGGCGATGAGGTCGTAAACGTCGGCCCGGTGCAGCTCCTTGCGCACGTAGCGGAACAGCTCCTCGAAGCGCGGCCGCATCACTTCGGCGAGCATCTGCCGCGACAGCCGCCGCGGCGGCGTGTCGCCCACGCCGGGCACCTCGATGCCGGGATCGTGCTGCACCATTTCCGGCAGCGCGCAGCCGTAGCGCAGCTTGATCTGCTCGGCGTGCAGCCCCGGCGTGCGGAACGCCACGGCGACGTCGCTGGTGACCAGGTCCCCGGCGATCGGGATCACCGCGGTGTGGCGGATCGAGCCGCCCTTGAACACCGCCACGTCGGTGGTGCCGCCGCCGATGTCCACCACCGCCACGCCCAGGTCGCGCTCGTCCGGCGACAGCACCGCCTCGGACGAAGCCAGGTGCTGCAGTACCAGCTTTTCCACCGTCAGCCCGCAGCGCTCCACGCACTTGTAGAGGTTCTGCGCCGCCGACAGCGTGCCGGTGACCATGTGCACCTTGGCTTCCAGCCGCACCGCGCTCATGCCGACCGGGTCGTGGATGCCTTCCTGGCCGTCGACCACGAATTCCTGCGGCACCACGTGCAGGATCTGCTGGTCCGCCGGGATCGCCATGGCGCTGGCCGCGTCGATCACCGCCTCGACGTCGCGCGGCCCGACCTCGCGCTGGCGGATCGGCACCACGCCGACCGAGTTCAGGCTGCGGATGTGGCTGCCGGTGATGCCGACGTGGGCCGCCCGCACGCGGCAGTTGGCCATCAGCTCTGCGGCCTCCACCGCGCGGCGGATCGACTCGACCGTCGCCTCGATGTTCACCACCACGCCCTTCTTCAGGCCCTTGGAGGGCGCCGTGCCCAGGCCGATCACGCGCACCTGGCCGGTCGGCCCGGTCTCGCCGATCAGGGCGGCGACCTTGGAGGTGCCCACATCCAGGCTGACCAGGTATTCGGTGGCCGCGCGTCTACTCATGGGTACGGGTTTCCTTGGCCGTGCTGCGGCCCGGGACGGCCGGCGGCGGCGCCGCGGCGGGAACAGTGGAGGGAACCGCCGGGGCCGCCGCGCTGCCGCGGCCGGCCGCGGCCCTGGAGCCGGGTGTCGCCGCCGCAGCGGCAGCCGGCCCGACGGCAAAACCGTTGGTGTAGCGCAGGTCGATGTAGGCGACCTGGCCAAGCCGGTCGGCCAGCGTGCGCGTCACCACGCCCAGGATCAGGCCGACGCGCGCCTGCGGCGCCTGGTCGCCCAGGCGGATTTCGACGCCGCCGGTGGTATGCAGGGTCCATTCGCCCCGCGAGCTCAGCTCCAGCCCGGCCGGCACGAACGGGCTGTCCTTGAGCGCGGCACCCAGCTCGCGGTAGACGCGCTCCACCTCCGGTGCGCGGCCGTCCGGGCCGGAGAGCTGCGGCAGGCCGGGCGGCAGGTCCGCGGCAGGCGGCGAGAACACCGCGCCGTCGGCGTCGACCAGGCTGCCGTGGTCCCAGCGCGCCACCGCCTGGCGCTCGGCCACGGCGATCTCGATGCCTGCCGGCCAGACCCGCGAAACGCGCACCCGCCCGACCCAGGGCAGGGCGCCGATGCGCTGGCGCGCGGCGGCCAGGTCCACGTCGAGCAGGCCGGTGCCGGGCACGATGGCGGCGGCGGCGGCGATCTGCGCCGGCTGCAGGTGCTTGAGCGCACCGTCCACGCGCAGCCACTGCACCGGCCGGCTCAGCGCCGGCCTGGCCGTGTGCGCCAGCAGCATGCCCGCAACCAGCAGCGCAACGGCGACCAGCGCCGGCACCAGCGCACGCGGCAGCGAGGGCGCATCGCCGATCGGCATCGCCACCGATCCCGAATTCACCGACGCGCCTCCTTGCCGTTGTCCAGGGTGGTCTCGAGAATCGCCCAGCACAGGGCTTCGTAGTCCATGCCGGCGGCACGCGCGGCCATCGGCATGAGGCTGTGGCTGGTCATGCCCGGCAGCGTGTTGAGCTCCAGCAGCCAGGGCTTGCCCTGCGCGTCGAGCATGAAGTCGACGCGCCCCCAGCCCTTGGCGCCGATCAGCTCGAACGCGCGCGCGCACATTTCCGACAGCTCGGCCTCGTGCAGCGGATCCAGGCCCGGCGGGCAGTGGTAGCGCGTGCGGTCGGAGATGTACTTGGCGTGGTAGTCGTAGAACTCGGCGTCGGGCTCGATGCGGATCAGCGGCAGCGGCTCGCCGTCGAGGATCGAGCAGGTGTACTCGCCGCCCTCGACGCAGCGCTCGGCCATGACTTCGCGCCCGGCCTCGCCGCGCGCGGTGTGCCAGGCCGCCACCAGGTCCGCCGCGCGCTTGACCTTGACCACGCCCACGCTGGAGCCGTCGGCCACCGGCTTGACGAACAGCGGCAGGCCCAGCGCGGCGGCGGCCTGCGCCTCGGTTTCGCTGCGCAGCCGCAGGTAGTCCGGCGTGGGCAGGCCTTCGGCGCGCCACATGCGCTTGCTGCGCAGCTTGTCCATCGCCAGCGCCGAGGCCAGCACGCCGCTGCCGGTGTAGGCAATGCCCTGCAACTCGAGCGCCGCCTGCACCGTGCCGTCTTCGCCGCCGCTGCCGTGCATCACGTTGAAGGCACGCGCGAAGCCCTGCGTGCCCAGGCTCAGGATGGCGGCGCGGTCGGCGTCGACGCCGACCGCGTCGACGCCGCGCGCGCGCAGCGCCGCGAGCACGCCCTGGCCGCTCCACAGCGAGACTTCGCGCTCGGCCGACCAGCCGCCCATCAATACCGCGACACGGCCGAAATCCTGCGGGTTGGAGGTGAGCCGGCGCGTCATGCCCGCCCCCCGGTTCCCGATTGCCGGTTGCCGTCTCCCGGCTTGTCGCCGACGATCTTCACCTCGGTCTCCAAGTGCACGCCGGTCTGCCGCAGCACCGTGGCGCGCATCAGCTCGATCAACTGCTCCACGTCGGCGGCGCTGGCGCCCGGCCCGGTGACGATGAAGTTGGCGTGCACCGGCGACACCTCGGCGCCGCCGACCCGGCGGCCCTTGAGCCCGCAGGACTCGATCAGGCGTGCGGCGAAGTCGCCCGGCGGGTTGCGGAACGTGCTGCCCGCGCTCGGGCGGCCGACCGGCTGGGTGGCCTTGCGGCGCGCCAGCCACTGGCGCGTGGCCTGCGCGTGGCTGCCGTCGTCGGGCTGCACGCGCAGGCGCGCGGCCAGGAAGCCCAGGAAGCCGGGCGGCGGGATCACCGTGCGGTAGGCCACGCCGAAGTGCTCCGGCGCCAGCCATTGGGTGCGGCCGCCGCGGAACACCACCTCGGCCTCCAGCACGCAGCTCCAGGTCTCGCCGCCCCAGGCGCCGGCGTTCATCGCCAGTGCGCCGCCGACGGTGCCGGGGATGCCGGCCATGAAGCCGAGGCCCGACAGCGCCTGCGCCTGCGCGAACTTGGCCAGCCGCGCGCAGTGCACGCCGGCCTCGGCGAACAGGCTGGTTTCGGCCTCGCGCGACAGCCCATCGAGCGCGCCGTGCAGCGCGATGACGGTGCCGCGGAAGCCGCCGTCGCGCACCAGCAGGTTGCTGCCCAGGCCGAGCCACAGCACCGGCTCGGCCGGCGGCAGGCTGGCGACGAACGCCAGCAGGTCGGCGCGGTCCGCCGGCTCGAAAAAGCGCTCGGCCGGGCCGCCCACGCGCCAGCTGGTGTGCCGCGCCATCGGCTCGGCGGTGCGCACGCGGCCGCGCGGCGCATACGGCGGACACTCGGACATCACGCGCCCTCCCCGCCGGCGGCCGGCTGCGGGGTGGCCGGCTGCGCCAGCAGGTGCGGCAGGCTGCCGATGTCGCCGGCGCCCAGGGTCAGCAGCACGTCGCCGTCGCGCAGCATCGCCGCCAGCGCTGCCGGCGCCTCGGCCACGCTGCCGACGAACACCGGCTCCACCCGGCCGCGCGCGCGGATGCCGCGCGCCAGCGCGCGGCCGTCGGCTTCGGCCAGCGGCGCTTCGCCGGCGGCGTAGACCTCGGTCAGCAGCAGCGCGTCGGCAGTGGACAGCACCGCGCAGAAATCGTCGAACAGGTCGCGCGTGCGCGAGTAGCGGTGCGGCTGGAACGCCACCGCCAGGCGCCGCCCCGGGTAGGCGCCGCGGATCGCCTCGAAGGTCGCCGCCAGCTCGCGCGGATGGTGGCCGTAGTCGTCCACCACGCGCACCGTCGCGGCGCCGACGCGCAGGTCGCCGTGCGACTCCAGGCGCCGGCCGACGCCCTGGAATTCGCGCAGCGCCTTGCGCACCGCGTCCATCGGCACGTTCAGCTCGTGCGCCACCGCGATCGCCGCCAGCGCGTTCTGCACGTTGTGGCGGCCCGGCAGGTTGAGCTCCATCGGCGCGCGCGCGCCGCCCGGCAGCAGGACGGTGAAGCGGCTGCCGGCGCCGTCGTAGGTGATGTCCTGCGCGCGCAGGTCCGCCTCGGCCGCCACGCCGTAGGTCAGCAGCGGCCGGCCGATCTCGGGCAGCGCCGCGCGCACCACCGGGTCGTCGCTGCACAGCACCGCCAGGCCGTAGAACGGCAGGCGCTGCAGGAACTCGATGAAGGTGGCGCGCAGGCGCTGGAAGTCGCCGCCGTAGGTTTCCAGGTGGTCGGCGTCGATGTTGGTCACCACCGCGATCATCGGCGTCAGGTGCAGGAACGAGGCGTCGCTCTCGTCGGCCTCCGCCACCAGGTAGGCGCCGGCGCCGAGCCGCGCGTTGGCGCCGGCGCTCTTGAGCCGGCCGCCGACCACGAAGGTCGGGTCCAGGCCGCCTTCGGCCAGCACGCTGGCGATCAGGCTGGTGGTGGTGGTCTTGCCGTGGGTGCCGGCGATCGCCACGCCGTAGCGGAAGCGCATCAGCTCGGCCAGCATCTCGGCGCGCCGCACCACCGGCACGCGCGCCTGGCGCGCCGCCTGCAGCTCGGGGTTGTCGGCCTTCACCGCGGTCGACACCACCACCACGTCGGCGCCGGCGATGCGCGCCGCGTCGTGGCCGAACTCGACCCTGGCGCCGAGGCCCTGCAGGCGCCGCGTGGCCGCGCTCTGCTTGAGGTCCGAGCCCGACACGGCATAGCCCAGGTTGAGCAGCACCTCGGCGATGCCGGCCATGCCGGAGCCGCCGATGCCGAGGAAATGGATGCGCCGCACGCGCCGCATCGGCGCCTGCGCCAGGGGCATCTGCAAGGGCGCGCTCATGGGCAGGCGCACTCCATGCAGGCTTGGGCGATGGCGCCGACCGCGTCGGGCCAGGCCGCCGCGCGCGCCGCCACGCCCATCGTCACCAGCTGCCCGCGCCGCGCCAGCAATCCGCCGAGCATCTCGGCCAGCCGCTCGGCGGTGAGCAGGGCTTCGGGCACCATCAGCGCCGCGCCGGCGTCGACCAGGTACTGGCCGTTGCGGGTCTGGTGGTCGTCCACCGCGTGCGGATAGGGCACCAGCAGCGCCGCGCAGCCGGCGGCCGCCAGCTCCGCCACGGTGGAGGCGCCGGCGCGGCAGATCACCAGGTCCGCCCAGGCATAGGCCGCGGCCATGTCGTCGATGAATTCGCAGACCTCGCCGTCCACGCCGTGGCGCGCGTAGGCCGCGCGCGCCAGCTCCACCGTGCGCCCGCCCTGGTGGCGCAGCCGCGGCCGCTGCGCCTGCGCCATGCGCGCCAGCGCCGCCGGCACCACCTCGTTGAGCACGCGCGAGCCCTGGCTGCCGCCCACCACCAGCACCTGGCCCGGCGCGCCGCGCGCGCCGATGCGCTGCGCCGGCGGCGGCAGCTCGGCGAAGCCGGCGCGCACCGGATTGCCGACGGTGCGCACCCGGGGGCCGGCGAAGGTGCCCGGAAAGGCCTGCAGCACGCGCATGGCCAGGTGCGCCAGCAGGCGGTTGGTGAGACCGGCGGCGGCGTTCTGCTCGTGGATCACCAGCGGCCGCCGGCACAGCCAGGCCGCCACCCCGCCGGGCGCGGAGGCGAAGCCGCCCATGCCCAGCAGCAGGTTCGGCCGCTGGCGCCGCAGCGCCGCCAGCGCCTGCGCCAGCGCGCGCAGCAGGCGCGCCGGCGCCGCCAGCCAGCGCAGCGCGCCCTTGCCGCGCAGGCCCTGCACGCGCACGTATTCCATGGCGATGCCGTGGCGCGGCACGGTGCGCGACTCGAAGCTGTCGGGCGCGCCCATCCACACCACTTGGTGGCCGCGGGCGCGGAGCTCGTGGGCGACGGCGAGGGCGGGGAAGACGTGGCCGCCAGTGCCGCCCGCTGCAATCATGATTTTCACCGGTCGTCTCCGGTGAGGGTGATGCGGCCGTCCCTGGCGAGGCCCCGCGGCTTCGTGAATCCCCCGGCCGACCGTCCCTGGCCGGCCGCGCGCCGGGGCCGATTGCCATTCGAGGCAATCGTCCTTTTTCCGGCGCGCCCACCGGCCGCGATCATGATTTTCATGCGCGCCCTCTTCCGGCAGCGCCGACATTCCTGGCGAGCCGTTGCCGCAGCTCGAAAGCCCGGCCCAGCCAGCCCTGGCCGGGCGCCCGATGCGCGCGCGACCTTGAGTCGCGCAGCCGTGCATCGGGCCCGCGCGCCTCCGGGTGGCGCGCATCCGCCAGCCGGTTTTCATGGTCCACGCGCAGGATAAGGGCCAGCATCACGAACACCGTGATCAGGCTGCTGCCGCCGTAGCTGACGAAGGGCAGGGTCAGGCCCTTGGTCGGCAGCATGCCCATGTTCACCGCCATGTTGATCAGCGCCTGCAGGCCCAGCCAGCTCGACAGGCCGTAGCACAGGTAGGCTTTGAACAGGCTGTTGTTGCGCTCGGCCGCCAGGCCGATGACGAAGCCGCGCCAGACGATCACGCCGAACAGCGCGATCAGCGCGGCCACGCCGGCCAGGCCGAATTCCTCGGCGAGGATGGCGAAGATGAAGTCGGTGTGCATTTCCGGCAGGTACAGCAGCTTCTGCACGCTGTTGCCCAGGCCCACGCCGAACCATTCGCCGCGGCCCACCGCGATCAGCGACTGGGTCAGCTGCCAGCCGGAGCGCTCGGCGTCAGCCCAGGGATCGGTGAAGGTGAGCAGGCGGCGCATGCGGTAGGCCGCCGTCAGCACCAGCAGGGTCATGCTGGTGCCGACCACCGCGAACAGCCCGCCCAGGTGCAGCAGGCGCGCGCCGCCGATGAACAGCATCAGCATCGACACCGCGATCAGGATCGCGGTGGCGCCGAAGTCCGGCTCGGCCAGCAGCAGCAGGCTGACCAGGCCCAGCGGGATGAACGGCATCGCCAGGCCCAGCAGCGTGGTCTGCAGGCGCTGCTGGCGCCGCACGATGTAGCCGGCCAGGTACAGGATCATCGCCAGCCGCGCCGGCTCCGAGGCCTGCAGGCGCACCACGCCGAAGTCCAGCCAGCGGCGCGCGTGGTTGACCTTCACGCCGATGTGCGGGATCAGCACCATCACCAGCAGGAACACCGCGAACATCAGCAGCAGCGGCCCGCTGTTCTCCCAGCTGCGCATCGGCACGGCGAAGGCGGTGACGCCGCAGACCAAGCCGACCGTCACGAACAGCAGCTGCCGCTCGAAGAAGAACAGCGACGAGGCCGCCATCTTCTCGCCGATGGCGACCGAGGCCGAGGCCACCATCACCAGGCCCCAGCCGAGCAGGATCGCCACCGCCAGGCACAGCACGCCGTCCAGGCCGTAGCGCGCGCGGGTCAGCCCCATCGAGAAGGCCTGGCTGCTCATGCCGCCGCCTCCAGCTGCGCCACCAGTTCGGCAAAGCGCTGGCCGCGCTCCTCGTAGTTGCGGAACTGGTCCAGGCTGGCGCAGGCCGGCGACAGCAGCACGCGGTCGCCGGCCTGCGCCAGCCGCCGCGCCAGCGCCACCGCGCCGGCGAGGTCCGCCACGCGCTCCACCGCCACCGCGCCGGCGAGGTCCTGCGCCAGCCGCGCCGCGTCCTCGCCGAACACGATGGCGCCGCGCGCCTTGGCCCGCAGGGGCTCGCGCAAGGGCGCGAAATCCTGTCCCTTACCCTGCCCGCCGCCGAGCCACACCAGCGGTCCGTCGAGGCCTTGCAACGCCGCCAGGGTGGCGCCGACGTTGGTGCCCTTGGAGTCGTTGATCCAGTCCACGCCGCCGCGGCGCCCGACCCACTGGCAGCGGTGCGGCAGGCCGGCGAACCCGCCCAGCGCCCGCAGGCTCGCCGCGCGCGGAATGCCGGCGGCGTCCGCCAGTGCCAGCGCGGCCAGCGCATTGGCGGCGTTGTGGCGCCCCTGGATGCGCAGGGCGGTGAGGCGCAGCAGCGGCCGGCAATCGGTTTCGCCATTGCGATTCCCGATTGCCGATTCCCCATTGCCGTGATCCGCCGGCCCCGCCAGCCATAGCTCGCCGCCGCTCTGCAGCAGTCCGTAATGCCCCGCGTCCGGAGCATCGAGCCCGAAGCTGACCACGCGCCGCGCCAGGTGGGTGTTGCTGTGGGTGGCGAGGTCCTCGCGGTTGACCACGGCCACATCGGCGTGCGCGTAGATGCGCGCCTTGGCCGCGATGTAGCGCTCCAGTGAACCGTGGCGGTCCAGGTGGTCCGGCGACACGTTGAGGATGGTCGCGGCGGCCAGCCGCAGGCTCTCGGTGGTTTCGAGCTGGAAGCTGGACAGCTCCAGCACGTGCAGCCGCGCCGGCAGCGCCAGCAGCTCCAGGGCCGGCTCGCCGAGGTTGCCGCCCACGCCCGCGCTCCAGCCCGCGGCATGCGCCATCGCGCCGACCAGGCTGGTGACCGTGCTCTTGCCGTTGCTGCCGGTGATGCCGACCACCGGCACCGCCGCCGCGCGCGCGAACAGCTCGACGTCGCCGACGATGGCCACGCCGGCGGCGCGCAGCGCGGACACGAAGGGCTCGGCCAGCGACACGCCGGGCGACACCACGGCGAATTCGTACTGCGCGTGCGGCGCCGGCGCCGCGAAGCCGCCCAGGCACAGCTGCGCGTCCGGCGCGGCCGCGCGCGCCTGCTCCAGGCCCGGCGGCGCCGCGCGCGAATCGGTCAGGGTGAGCTGCGCGCCCTCGCGCGCCAGGTGGCGCGCGGCGGAGACTCCGGACTTGCCCAGGCCGACGACCAGCACGTGGCGACCAGCGTACCTGCCACTCATGACGCGCACCTGCGCCACGCGCAGTTTCCAGTTTCCAGTTTCCAGTTTCCAGACGCGCGCTGTGCGCGCGGCCTTTGTTTGTTCTGGCAACTGGCAACTGGCAACTGGCAACTGTTGTTCATCAGCGGACCTTCAAGGTCGACAAGCCGATCAGCACCAGGATCAGCGTGACGATCCAGAACCGCACGATGATCTTGGGCTCGGGCCAGCCCTTGAGCTCGTAGTGGTGGTGCAGCGGCGCCATGCGGAAGATGCGCTTGCCGCCGCTGTACTTGAAGTACGCCACCTGCATCGCCACCGAGACGGTCTCGGCGACGAACACGCCGCCCATCACCGCCAGCACGATCTCCTGCCGCACCAGCACCGCCACCACGCCCAGCGCCGCGCCCAGCGCCAGCGCGCCGACGTCGCCCATGAACACCTGCGCCGGGTAGGCGTTGAACCAGAGGAAGCCGAGCCCGGCGCCGGCGATGGCGGTGCAGAAGATCACCAGCTCGCCGACCCCGGCGACGTAGGGGATGCCCAGGTACGCGGCGATTTTCACGTTGCCGGTGGCGTAGGCGAAGATCGCCAGCGCCGAGGCCACCAGCACCGTGGGCATGATCGCCAGGCCGTCGAGGCCGTCGGTCAGGTTGACCGCGTTGCTGGAGCCGACGATCACCAGGTAGGCCCAGGGGATGAACGCCGGCCCGAGCTGCAGGCTGACTTCCTTGACCATCGGCAGGATCAGGGTGGTTTCGGCCGGCGTGCGCGCGGTGAAGTAGATCGCCGAGGAAGTGATCAGCCCGGCCAGCGACAGCCAGAAATACTTATGCCGCGCCGACAGCCCCTTGGACGACTTGCGGCTGATCTTGAGCCAGTCGTCGGCGAAGCCGACCGCGCCGAAGGCGAGGCTGACGAACAGCGCGAACCAGACGAAGCGGCTCGACAGGTCCGCCCACAGCAGGGTGGCGATGGCGATGGCGCCGAGGATCATCGCCCCGCCCATGGTCGGCGTGCCGGTCTTGGCCAGGTGGCTCTGCGGCCCCTCGGGGCGCACCACCTGGCCGAACTTGAGGATCTGCAGTCGCCGGATGATCAGCGGGCCGAACAGGAAGCAGAACAGCAGCGCGGTGAGGATGCCCAGGATGCCGCGCACCGACAGGTAGCCGAACAGGCGGAAGCTGCCGACGTAGCGCTGCAGGTGTTCGGCGAGCAGGTAGAGCATCAGTGCGCCTCCTGCTCCGCACGCCCGGCCAGCGCCGCCACCACGCGGTCCATGCGGCTGGAGCGCGAGCCCTTGACCAGCACGGCAACGCCGGCGCCGGCTTCGGCAATGTCGTCCTGCAGGGCCTCCACCAGCGCCTGCTGGGTGTCGAAATGGCGCGCGTGCGGGCCGAAGCCGTCGGCCGCGTGGCGTGCCAGGGCGCCGGTGGTGTAGAGCCGCTCCAGGCCCAGCGCGCGCGCGGCGCGGCCGGCGTCCTCGTGCAGCGCGGCTTCGTCGGCCCCGAGTTCGCGCATGTCGCCCAGCACCACCCAGCGCTGGCCCGGCAGCCCGGCGAGCAGCTCCAGCGCCGCGCGCAGGCTGGTGGGGTTGGCGTTGTAGCTGTCGTCGAGCAGGCGCGCGCCGCCGCGCGCCGCGCACCAGTTGAGCCGCCCGCTCACCGCCGCCACCCGGCCCAGGCCGGCGGCGATCGCCGGCGGCTCCAGGCCCACGGCCAGGCCGGCGGCGGCGGCGGCCAGCGCGTTGGCGACGTTGTGGCGGCCGGGCAGCGGCAGCTCGACGCGTGCCTCGCCGTGCGGCGTGACCAGGGTGAAGCGGCTGGCCGCGCCCGCTTCGCCGCCGTCCAGCCGCGCCTGCAGGTCGATGTCGCGCGCGGTCACGTCGGCACCTTCGCGCAGGCCGAAGCTGATCACCGCCGCCGCGCCGGCCAGGCCGCGCCACAGCTCGAAATAGGCATCGTCGCGGTTGATCACCGCCACGCCGCGCCCGCCCAGCGCGGCGAACATCTCGCCCTTGGCGCGCGCCACGCCCTCGCGCGAACCGAAGCCTTCCAGGTGCGCGTCGCCGGCCTGCGTCACCACGGCGACGTCCGGCACGGCGATCTGGCACAGCCGCGCGATCTCGCCGGCGTGGTTGGCGCCCATCTCGATCACCGCGGTGCGGTGCGCGCCGCGCAGCCCCAGCAGGGTCAGCGGCACGCCGATATGGTTGTTGAGGTTGCCCTGGCTCGACAGCACCGGGCCGCGCGCGGCGCACACCGCGGCGATCATCTGCCGCGTGGTGGTCTTGCCGGAGCTGCCGGTGACCGCCACCAGCGGCAGCTCGAAGTCGCGCCGCCACGAGGCGGCATAGGCCTGCAGGCCGGCCAGGGTGTCGTCGACGCACAGCTGCGGCGGCCCGCCCTCGACGACGTGCGACACCAGCGCGCCGGCCGCGCCCAGGCTGGCGGCGCGCAGCACGTAGTCGTGGCCGTCGAAGCGCTCGCCCCTGAGCGCCACGAACAGGTCGCCGCGGCGCAGGCTGCGGCTGTCGCTGCCGACGCGCTGGAACGCCGCGTCGGCGCCGTGCAGGCGGGCGCCGATGCGGCGCGCCGCGTCGGACAGCCGTTCCATCGGCATGCGGGATTCGTCGCTCATGCCGATTGCCCCGCCTGCAGCAGCGCGGCGACGTAACGGCGGTCCGAGTAGTTGCGCCGCTCGTTGTCGTAGATCTGGTAGTCCTCGTGGCCCTTGCCGGCCACCAGCACAACGTCGCCGGCGCCGGCGCCGCGCACCGCCTCGGCAATGGCGCGCTCGCGCGCATGCTGCACCGTCACCTTGCCGCGCAGGCCCTCCGGCACGCCGGCGAGGATGTCGGCGGCGATCGCCTGCGGATCCTCGCCGCGCGGGTTGTCGTCGGTGACGATGGCGGCGTCGGCCAGCTCGGCGGCGGCGCGGCCCATCAGCGGCCGCTTGCCGCGGTCGCGGTCGCCGCCGCAGCCGAACACGCAGACCAGCCGCCCGGCCGCGTGCGCACGCAGCGCCGCCAGCACCTGTGCCAGCGCCTGCGGCGTGTGGGCGTAGTCCACCACCACCAGCGGCGCGGCTGCACTGCCGCGGAATGCCTCGACCCGGCCCGGCACCGTGGTGCAGGCCGCCAGCGCCGCCGCCGCCGCGGGCAGCGGCGTGCCGCGCACCAGCAGCACGGCCAGCGCCGCGAGCAGGTTGTAGGCGTTGAACCGCCCGAGCAGCGGGCTGTCGAGCCGGGCGTCGCCCCAGGAGCTGCGCACCACCAGGCGCAGGCCGGCGGCGCGCAGGCTCAGGTCGGCGCCCAGCACGTAGCGGTGCCGGTCGGGCAGCGGCCCGTCCATGCCGTAGACCACCACCGGCGCGCCGCCGCCCAGCGCCTGCGCCCACTCGGCGCCGTGCGCATCGTCGCGGTTGAGCACCGCCGCCGGCAGCTCCGGCGCGACGAACAGGCGGCGCTTGGCGGCCGCGTAGTGCGCCAGGTCGCCGTGGTAATCCAGGTGGTCGCGGCCGACGTTGGTCAGCACCGCCGCGCCGAATTCGACGCCGCCGACGCGGCCCTGGTCCAGCGCGTGCGACGACACTTCCATGGCGCAGGCGCGCACGCCGGCGTCGCGCTGCTCGGCCAGCATGCGCTGCAGCCGCACCGGGTCCGGCGTGGTGTGCGAGGCCTCGGCGAGCGCGCCGAGGCGGCCGTAGCCGAGCGTGCCGAAATAGGCGCAGGGCAGGCCCAGCCGGTCGCAGGCCTGCGCCAGCAGGTGCGCGGTGGAGGTCTTGCCGTCGGTGCCGGTGATGCCGGCGACGAACAGGCTGCGGCTTGGGTGGCTCCAGAAGCGCGCGGCGATGACGCCGGCGTGACCTGCCAGGTTCTCCACCGCCAGCGCCGGCACCGGCAGGGCCGGCGCCGCCATCCCGTCGGCCGGCTCCCAGGCCACCGCCGCCGCGCCGCGCCGCAACGCCTCGCCGGCGAAGTCCAGGCCGTGCCGGGCCTGGCCGCGCGCGGCCAGGAACAAGCTGCCCGGCACCACCTCGCGGCTGTCCATTTCCACGCCGGTGACCGCCAGGTCCGGCACCGCCTGCGCCAGGCCTTCCAGCAGCAGGCGCAGCGGGCGCATGGTGAGGGCGGCGTTCATGGCTTCAGCGCCGCCGGCAGCGGCGCGGCGGCGGCCACCGTGGTGCCCGGCGCCAGCGGCGCGGGCAGGCTGTCGGGCGGAATCTGCAGCAGCCGTGCGGCCCCCGCCATGACGCGCGCGAACACCGGCCCGGACACCTGGCCGCCGTAGTAATCGTCGCCGCTGGGGTCGTCGATCATCACCAGGCTGACCAGGCGCGGGTGCTGCGCCGGCAGCATGCCGATGAACACCGCCTGGTGGTGCCCTTCGAGGTAACTGCCGTTGGCATTCTTGCGCACCGTGCCGGTCTTGCCGGCGACGCGGTAGCCGGGCACGGCGGCGCGCGCGGCGGTGCCGCCGGCGGCGACCACGCCTTCCAGCAGCGCGCGCACCGCCTGCGCGGTGGCCGGCGACACCACCCGCTGCGCGGGAATGCTGCGCTCGCGCTTGAGCACGGAAAGCTGCGGCATCAGGCCGTCGTTGGCGATGCCGGCATAGGCGCGCACCAGCTGCAGGGCGTTGACCGTCAGGCCGTAGCCGTAGGAGGCGGTCGCCGTGGCGATCAGGCCCCAGTCGCTGTAATTGCGCAACACACCGTTAGCCTCACCCGGCAGGCCGGAGCCGACGGCTTCGCCGACGCCGAACTTCTGGTAGCCGGCCCAGACCGACTCGGCGCCCATGGACAGGCCCACCTTGGCGGCGCCGACATTGCTGGACTTGGACAGCAGCAGGCCCAGATCGATCTCGCCGTTGGGGTGGACGTCGTGCACGGTCAGCGCGCCCACCTTGAAATAGCCCGGCCCGGTGTCGATGCGGATGTCGGGCTTCACCGCGTGCGTCTCCAGGGCCTGCGAGATCAGCAGCGGCTTGATGCTGGAGCCGGGCTCGAAGCTGTCGGCCACGGCGCGGTCGCGCAGGCCGGCCGAATCGCGGTCGTCCGGCCGGTTGGGGTTGTAGCCGGGCTGGCTGGCCAGGGCCAGGATGTCGCCGCTGGCGGTGTCGGCCACCACGATCAGGCCGCCCTTGGCGCCGTGCTGCTCCACCGCGCTTTTCAGCTCGCGGTAAGCCAGGTATTGCAGCCGCAGGTCCAGGGTGAGCGTCACGTCCTGCCCGGGCTGCGCCTCGGTGAAGTCGTCGGTGTCCTCGACCACGTGGCCGGCGCGGTCGCGGATCACCCGGCGCGAGCCGGCGGTGCCGCGCAGCACCGCGTCCTGCGCCGACTCGGTGCCTTCCTGGCCCTTGCCGTCGATGTCGCAGAAGCCGACCACGTGGGCGGCGACTTCGCCGGCCGGGTAATAGCGGCGGTACTCGCGCTGCGCGAACACGCCCGGCGCGCCCAGCGCCAGGAAGCGCTTGGCCTCGTCAGGGTCGATCTGGCGCTTGAGGTACACGAACTGGCGGTCCGAGCGCTCGCGCAGGAAGTCGGTGAGCTCCGAGGTGCGCACTTCCAGCAGGCGCGCCATCGCCTCGACGTACGGCGGCGCGTCCAGCAGGTCGGACGGCACCACCCACACCGAGTCCACCGGCGCGGACAGCGCCAGCGGCTCGCCGTTGCGGTCGCGGATGGCGCCGCGGTCGGCCTGCAGCGCCACCGTGCGCACCTGGCGCTTGTTGCCCTCGCGGGTGAGGAAGTCGTTCTCCACCACCTGCAGGTAGAACGCGCGGCCCAGCACCGCCAGCGCGAACACGGCCATCAGGCCGAGCGCGGCGAAGCGGCGCCACGCTGCGGGCGGCTCCGCGCGCAGGGTGGTGGCCGCCATCACTGCTTTTGCTCCGGCGGCTTCGGCTCCGGCGGCGCGGCGACGATCTGGTAGTCCTGCGGGTCGACCATGCCGAACTGGCTGCGCGCCAGCGTGTCGACGCGGCCCTGCTGCGCCAGGGTGGCCTGCTCCAGTTGCAGCTGCGCCGACTCCAGCAGCAGGCGGGCATGATCCTGCTGCATGTTGTCGAGCTGGGTGGTCAGGTTGCGGTTGTGCTGCTTGACCTGCACCACCGCCACCGCCGAAGCCATCACGGCCAGCGCCAGGATCAGCGGCAGCAGGGTGCCGCTGCGCGCCGCGCTGCGCGGCTGCGCGCTCATTGCACGCGCTCCGCAACGCGCAGCACCGCGCTGCGCGCGCGCGGGTTGGCGGCCAGCTCCGCCTCGGTCGGGAAAGCGCGCAGAATGCGCTTGAGAGGCGAGAGGGGAGAGGGGAGAGGCGCAAAAGCATCAGCACCGCGGGTTTTGCCGTTCCGCCTCTCCCCTCTCCCCTCTCCCCTCTCGACCCGTCCCTCGCGGATGAACCGCTTCACCATGCGGTCCTCCAGCGAGTGGAAGCTGATCACCGCCAGCCGCCCGCCCGGCGCCAGCACGTCCGGCACCGCCGTCAGCGCCGCTGCCAGCGCGCCGAGCTCGTCGTTGATGAAGATGCGGATGGCCTGGAAGCTGCGCGTGGCCGGGTGGATGCCGCGGCTGCGCGGGCCCGGCACGGCGGCGATCAGCGCCGCAAGCTGGGCGGTGGTGGCGATCGGCGCCTGCGCGCGCGCGTCGACGATGCGGCGCGCGATGCGGCGGCTGTTGCGCTCCTCGCCGTAGCGCCACAGCACGTCGGCGATCTCGGCTTCGCCGGCCTGCGCCAGCCATTGCGCCGCGGAGCGGCCGGACTGCGGGTCCATGCGCATGTCCAGCGCACCGTCCTGGCTGAAGCTGAAGCCGCGCGCGGCGTCGTCGAATTGCGGGCTGGAGACGCCGAGGTCCAGCAGCACGCCGTCGACCTTGCCGGCGATGCCGGCCGCCGCCGCGAACGCGCCCAGCTCGGCGAAATTGCGCCGGTGGAAGTGAAAGCCGGGGGTGTCGCCGAATTCGCGCTGCGCGGCGGCGCCGGCCTGCGGGTCGCGATCCAGGGCGTGCAGCTCGCCGCTGCCGCGCAGCGCCTGCAGGATGGCGCGCGCATGGCCGCCGCGGCCGAAGGTGCCGTCCACGTAGGTGCCGCCGGGATGCACCGCGAGCCCGGCCAGTGCTTCCTCGAGCATCACCGGCCGGTGCGAATCCATCGCCTCAGCCGTCCTGGCGGCGTCGCCGCGCAAGGCTTGCCGTTCGGCCCTGCGCGGACGGGCGAAGCGGATCGCGGGAACAGTCCCCCGCATCAAACAGGACGGAGCGGACCTTTGCAGGAGCATGGCGCGTCTCCATCAAATTTCGAGTGCGGCAAATGCGTCGGCGTAGCTGACCTGGCCTTCGAGATTGGACGCCGCCCAGGCCGCTTCCGGCCACAGCTCGAAATGGTCGATCTGCCCGACCAGCACCACGTCGCTGCCCAGTCCCTTGGCTTCGCGCAGCAGGGTCGGCACGTTGACCCGGCCCTGCGCATCCAGCTCCGACTCCACCGCGTTGCCGACGAACAGCCGCTGCATCTGCACGCGCTTGGGCCGGTCGCGGATCTTGAGGATGGCCTCGGCGATGCGGCGGAACACCGGCGAGGGATAGATCTCCACGCACTCCGGGCCCAGCGTGATGGCGATCTGCTTGCCATATTCGTCGGACAGCTGCGAGCGCACGCGCGAGGGGATCGCCAGGCGCCCCTTGTTGTCGATCGTCAGCTTGTGCGTGCCGGAAAACATGCGCCCTTGACCCGAGAACCCCTTATTTGCCGCCGCCGATGCCGAAAACCGCTGCCGGATGAGCCAAAAGGGAGAATCCTCCACCCACTCTGCTCCCTAATGTCCCACTATAATCCACAACATTCCACCCCGCAAGGATTTCCAGGATTGAAATTCCTGTGCAGACAAAGGCTTATGCGAATCCCGGCGGGATATCCACAAGCACGTAAAAACAGTGGCTTAGCGGCGGTACCTCATGTGACGCGCGGACGTTCCGGCAGGCCGCCGCGGCGCTCCCAGGCGATGCGGATTCCCCACCGCGCTCCACCTTCGGCCTGGGCGGCCCGAAACATCGCTGTCGCAGCCGGTGCGGCGTCGCGGCGGGTTAAAATCGCGCCGCAATGACTCCCCTGACTCTGGCCCTGTCCAAGGGCCGCATCCTCGAAGACTGCGCGGCCCTGCTGGCCGCGGTGGGCGTGACCCCGTCCGGCGACGCCGAGCGCCTGCTGCGGCTGCCCACCGCCGACCCCGGCGTGGACGTACTGGTGATCCGCCCGACCGACGTGCCCACCTACGTGGAGCACGGCGCCGCCGACCTGGGCGTGGTCGGCAAGGACATCCTCCTGGAGCACGGCGGCGCGGCGCTGTACGAGCCGCTGGACCTGCGCTTCGCCCGCTGCCGCCTGTCGGTGGCGGCCAAGAAGGACTGGATCGCGCGCGGCGGCATGGCCGCCCTCGGCGCGCGGCGCATGCGCGTGGCCACCAAGTACCCCAACGTGACGCGCGAGCACTTCGCCAGGCGCGGCGAGCAGGTGGAGATCATCAAGCTGTACGGCTCGATGGAGCTGGCGCCGCTGGTGGGCCTGTCGGACGTGATCGTGGACCTGGTCGCCAGCGGCAACACCCTGCGCGCCAACGGCCTGGCCGAGATCGAGGTGATCGTCGAGTCCAGCGCCCGGCTGGTGGTGAACAAGGCGGCGATGAAGATGAAGCACGCAGCCATCCGCGCGCTGCTGGAGCGGTTCGCGCAGGCGGTCGCCGGTGGCTGAGCTGACGCTGCGCCGGCTCGACAGCCGCGCCGCCGGCTTCGAGGCCGCGCTCGGCGCGCTGCTGGAGCGCACGCCGGACACCGATGCGCGCGTGGTGCAGGCCGCGGCCGGCATCGTCGAGGCGGTGCGCACGCGCGGCGACGCGGCGCTGCTGGAGTTCACCAACCGCTTCGACCGCCGCGCGGTGCGCGCCGCGGCGGAGCTGGAGATCGGCCCGGCGCAGCGCCGCGCGGCCTGGGACAGCCTGCCGGCGGACCTGCGCCAGGCGCTGGAAACCGCGGCGGCGCGCATCCGCACCTACGCCGCGCGCCAGCAGCTGCAAGGCTGGGAGTTCACTGACGCGCAGGGCAACGTCCTGGGCCAGCGGGTGACGCCGCTGGAGCGCGCCGGCATCTACGTGCCGGGCGGCAAGGCCGCCTACCCCTCCAGCGTGCTGATGAACGCCATCCCGGCGCAGGTGGCCGGCGTCGGCGAGATCGTCATGGCGGTGCCGGCGCCGGACGGCGAGCTGAACCCGGTGGTGCTGGGCGCGGCGCACCTGGGCGGCGTGCACCGCGTGTTCACCGTCGGCGGCGCCCAGGCGGTGGCAGCGCTGGCCTACGGCACCGCGACGGTGCCGGCGGTGGACAAGATCGTCGGCCCCGGCAACGCCTACGTGGCGGCGGCCAAGCGGCTGGTGTTCGGCCGCGTCGGCATCGATGCCATCGCCGGGCCTTCCGAGATCGTGGTGGTGTGCGACGGCGCCACCGATCCCGGCTGGATCGCCATGGACCTGTTCTCGCAGGCCGAGCACGACGAGGAGGCGCAGTCGATCCTGATCAGCCCGGACCGCGCGTTCCTGGATGGCGTCGCCGCGGCGATGGCGCGGCGCATCGAGGGCCTGCCGCGCGCCGCCATCGTGCGCGCCTCGCTGGCCGGGCGCGGCGCGCTGATCGCGGTGGCGGACCTGGGCGAGGCCATCGCCATCGCCAACCGCATTGCCCCCGAGCACCTGGAGCTGTCGGTGGCGCAGCCGCGCCAGTGGCTGCCGCAGGTGCGCCACGCCGGCGCGGTGTTCCTCGGCCGGCACACGCCGGAGGCGTTCGGCGACTATTGCGCCGGCCCCAACCACGTGCTCCCCACCAGCCGCGCCGCGCGCTTTTCCAGTCCCCTGGGCGTATACGAATTCCAGAAGCGCACCAGCCTGATCGAATGCTCGCCGCAGGGCGCAGCCAGCCTGGCGCCGGTCGCCGGCCGCCTGGCCGACGCCGAAGGGCTGCAAGCGCATGCCGCGAGTGCGCGCGATCGTGGATGAGTCCGTGAGGGGCAAGGCGCGGCCGTGAACCCGCTCAAGCGCTTCGCCGAACTGACCGGCGCGCAGCGCCATGCGTTCCTGGCGTCGCTGGGCGGCTGGTCGCTCGACGCCTTCGACTTCTTCATCTTCATCTTCTGCATCAAGGCGATCGGCGCCGACTTCCACAGCGACATCAAGTCGGTCACGGAAGGCACCTTCCTGACCCTGGCGATGCGGCCGGCCGGCGCGCTGTTCTTCGGCTGGCTGGCGGAAAAATACGGGCGCCGCCCGATCCTGATGATCAACGTGCTCAGCTACTCGGCGTTCGAGCTGGCCTCGGCCGCCGCGCCGAACCTGGCGACCCTGCTGGTGCTGCGTGCGCTGTTCGGCTTCGCCATGGGCGGCGAGTGGGGCGTGGGCGCGGCGCTGGCGCTGGAGACCCTGCCGGCCAAGGGCCGCGGCTTTTTCTCCGGGCTGCTGCAGGAGGGCTACGTGATCGGCTTCCTGCTGGCCTCGATCGCATTCTGGCTGGCGTTCGACCACGTCGGCTGGCGCGGCATGTTCGTCATCGGCGCCGTGCCGGCGCTGCTGGTTTTTTACATCCGCCGCAACGTCGCCGAATCGCCGAGCTGGGCCGCGGGGGCGCACGCGCGCCGCGCGTCGATCGGCGAGCTGTGGGCGGCGGTCACCGCCAACCTGCCGCTGCTGCTCTACATGGTGCTGCTGATGGCCTGCTTCAACGCCTTCAGCCACGGCTCGCAGGACCTGTATCCGCCGTTCCTGCAGGTGCAGCATCATTTCGACACCGGCACCACCAGCCGGCTCGCCATCGTCATGAACCTGGGCGCGCTGTGCGGCGGCATTTTCTTCGGCACCGTGTCCGAGCGGCTCGGGCGCCGGCGCAGCATCGCCCTGGCCGCGCTGCTGGCCTTGCCGATGATCCCGCTATGGGCCTTCTCGGCGACGCCGCTGCTGCTGGCGGCCGGCGGCTTCCTCATGCAGTTCATGGTGCAAGGCGCCTGGGGCATCGTGCCGGCGCACCTGAACGAGCTGTCGCCGTCCGCGGTGCGCGCGATCCTGCCGGGCTTTGCCTACCAGCTCGGCAATTTCGTCATGTCCAGGCTGTCGCCGCTGCAGGCCGGCTTCGCCGAGGCGCACGGCAACGACTACGGGATCATGCTGGCCTGGACCATCGGCGTCGTGGCGCTGGTGCTGTCGGTGGTGACGTTGCTCGGCCCGGAAGCCCGCAACGTGAACCTGGCGAACCGCGAGGGCGCCTGAGCAAGCGCCCGATCCCGTCCGGGCGACGAGCGTGCAGCGGCCCGTAGATACCGTCTCTCCGGTCAAATGATTTTGGTGACGAGCTGGGGGTTGAAGTCGGCCTGGTGCTTGAGCATGCCGAAGGCGATGTGGAGGAGGCGGCGCATTAAGGCGCCCAGGGCCGACATTTTGGTTTTGCCG
>JADHNH010000156.1 GCA_016779605.1 Nevskia sp.
TCCAGCTTGCGAGGCGCTAAGGGGCGAGGTGGGGCTGATCTACGCTACAGGCTCGAAGCCTCAGGGCGGGCACAGTACCCCCGCCTCGCCGTGCACCCGTTCGCGTTTCGGGCGCGGATATAAGATACAAGGGCGGGCCATGCCCGCCGTTTTTAGGGCTGCAAGTGGCGGGCACGGTCCGCCCTACGGCCCCTCCGTCAATTGCCATAGTCATCGCCTCTCCCTCCGGGAGAGGCCGCGCCGCAGGCGCGGGTGAGGGACGCGGCATCGACGAAGTGCTCACCTTGTCGAACTTGGGGCCCCTCACCCCAACCCCTCTCCCGGAGGGAGAGGGGAACAGGCGCAGGGGCGGGCCGCGCCCGCCAATTCCCCACAGCCCATGGCGGGCGCAGCCTTCGCTACGTGGGCTGCGGCGACTCCAGCGCATGCAGCTTCTCGCTGGCGGTGAGCCACTCGTCCTCGGCGGCTGCCAGGCGCCGCTTGGCGCCGGCCTGCTCCTGCAGGAGCTGCTTCAGGCCGGCGGCCTTCTCCGGCAGGTAGATCTCTTCCCCGGCAAGCTGCGCTTCAAAGCCCTTGAGCGCCTCGTGCAGCCGCGCCATTTCGGCCTCCAGCTTGCGAACGGCGTCTTTCAGCGGGCGCAGCGCGGCGCGCTGATCGGCGGAGGCGCGGCGCTGGTCCTTGGCGGAAAGGCGTGAATCGCCCTGCCCTGCGGCCGGCGGCGCGGCGCTGCGCGCGTCGCGCGCCTCGCCCGCTTCGCGCGCGGCGAGCCAGCGCGCGTAGTCGCCCAGGTCGCCCTCGAACTTGCGGCAGCGGCCTTCGGCCACCAGCCACAGCTCGTCGCAGGCCGCCGTGAGCAGGTGGCGGTCGTGCGAGACGATGACCACCGCGCCGGCGTAGTCCAGCAGCGCGGTCTCCAGCGCGTGGCGCATGTCCAGGTCAAGGTGGTTGGTGGGCTCGTCCAGCAGCAGCAGGTTGGGCTTGCGGTACACCACCATGGCCAGCGCCAGCCGCGCCTTTTCGCCGCCGGAGAACGGCGCAACGGCCTCGAACGCGCGGTCGCCGCGGAAGTTGAAGCCGCCCAGGAAATCGCGCAGCGCCTGCTCGCCCGCCGCCGGGTCGATGCGGCGCAGGTGCAGGATGGGCGAGGCCTTCGGGTCGAGCTGCTCGAGCTGGTGCTGGGCGAAATAGCCCACGCGCAGGTACGGGTCGCGCATCACCTGGCCGGAAAGCGGCGCCAGCTCGCCGGCCAGCGTGCGCACCAGCGTGGACTTGCCGGCGCCGTTGGGCCCCAGCAGGCCGATGCGCTCGCCCGGCGCGACCAATAGCTTCAGCCCCTGCAGCACCGTCTTGCCCGGGTAGCCGGCGGCCACGCCGTCGAACCGCAGCAGCGGCGAAGGCAGGCGCTCCGGCGTGGGGAACTCGAAGGAAAACTCCGAATCGGCGTGCACGTTCGCCACCAGCTGCATGCGCTCGAGCTGCTTCACCCGGCTTTGCGCCTGCGTGGCCTTGCTGGCCTTGGCCTTGAAGCGGTTGATGAAGCTCTGCAGGTGGGCGATCTGCTTCTGCTGGCGCGTGTAGGCGGCGGCCTGCAAGGTCAGGCGCTCGGCGCGCTGGCGCTCGAACTGCGAGTAGTTGCCGGTGTAGAGCGTGGCGGACTGCGCTTCCAAGTGCAGCGTGTGGGTGGTCACCGCATCGAGGAATTCGCGGTCGTGCGAGATCACCAGCAGGGTGCCGGGGTAGCTGGTCAGCCAGTCCTGCAGCCAGATGACGGCGTCGAGGTCCAGGTGGTTGGTCGGCTCGTCCAGCAGCAGCAGGTCGGAGCGGCACATCAGCGCCTTGGCCAGGTTCAGGCGCATGCGCCAGCCGCCGGAGAAGCTGGACACCGGCCGCTCCTGCTCTTCCGGCGCGAAGCCCAGGCCGTGCAGCAGCCGCGCGGCGCGCGCCCGCGCGGCGTAGCCGCCGATGGCGTGCAGCCGCTCGTGGATGGCGCCGATGCGCGCGGCGTCGTGCGCCGCCTCGGCCGCCTGCAGGCGCCGCTCCAGCTCGCGCAGCTCGGCGTCGCCGTCCAGCGCGTAGTCCAGCGCCGCGTCCGGCAGCGCCGGCGTTTCCTGCGCCACGGTGGCGATGGCGGTGCCCTTGAGCACGCCGATGTCGCCCCGGTCCGCCGCCAGCTCGCCCAGGATCGCCGCGAACAGCGTGGACTTGCCGGTGCCGTTGCGGCCGACCACGCCCACGCGCCAGCCGGCGTGGATGGTGAAGGACACGTCCTGCAGCAGCGCGCGCGCGCCGCGGCGCAGGGTGAGGCGGGAAGCGGTGATCATGGCTGCGGGGTCTGCGGGGGGCGCCAGTGTACAGGCCGGCGCCGGGAGATGGCGCGGCCGCGGCGCCGCCTCACCAGACCAGGTCGTCCGGTACCACGAAGTCCTTGTACGGGTCGTTCTCGTCCACCGCCGCCGGCGCCAGGTTCAGCGGCACCACCGCGCGCTCGTCGCGCTCGGCGATACGCTGCGCCGCCGCGGCCGGCACCACCGCATACATCCCCTCATGCCGCACGATCGCCAGCTCGCCGCGGCTCAGGCCGCCGCGCATCGCCGCGTCCACCGGCATGCGCTTGATCTTCTTGCCGACGATGAAGTTGAAGTAATCGTCGCTCTCCACCTTGGGCAGGCGGTATTGCTCGATGAGCTGCTTGACCTGCGCGCTGCGCGCCTTGGCTTCCGCCTTGCTGCGCTGCTGCTGGTTCAGCGCCTGGTCGCGCGCGCGCTTTTCCGCCTGCGCGCGCTCGGCCGCCTGCCGCTGCGCGGCATCCTGCGCCGGCGCGTTCTTCTGCGGCTTTGGCGGCTTGGGCGGCCGGCGCTGCTCATGGCTGGCCTGCTTGAGCTTGTTCTTGTCCAGCAGGCCCGCCTGCAGCAGCTGATCGCGTAACGACAATCCCATGGGTGCGCCCACTCAAGGTAAACGAGGTACGTGGATAGTTTACCCAGGGGCGCCCACGATTACAGGCCATGGCCAATCATGATCCGCTCCCACGCCCGCGGGACTTTGCGGAAAAAGCTTCCCACACTTTCCTGCCCTCTCCCCTTGCGGGAAAGGGTTGGGTGAGGGGTAAAACGAAGCCGATGCTGACGCGTCGGCCGCGCGATTCGCCGACGCCTGCCCCTCAACCTGTCCTTCTCCCCCAAGGGAAGAAGGAACGTCGTTCACGGTGCGCGTCGAACATCTATGCAGAGGCGGATATCGAAAAGCTCCCATCCGCGGGAGAGGGCAGTCTTCCGATTGCCCACTCTCCGCTTCTCAGCAATAGAAGGGCCGCTGAACAAGAAGCCAGGGCCGCAAATCAGCGCGACCCCGGCCCTGCTGCCCGAGCTGGATCAGTACCGCTCCCAATGCCCCGGCTCATAGTGGTAATGCGGCCCGCGGTGCTCCCAGTGGTCCGCCACCCAGCGGTGCCCCGGGCGCGGCTCCATGTAACGGCCGGGCACCCAGACATGGCGGTGGCCTTCCCAGTACCAGTAGCCGGGCGCCCACACGTAGCCCACCTGCGGCGGCGGGGGCGGCGTCTCCACCACCACCGGCGGCGGGCCGACGTCGATATCCACAGCCACGCCGGCCTGCGACAGCGCTGGCAGGGTCATGCCGCCGCGAGCAGCAGGGCGGACACCAACAGCAAGGGTTTACGCATGGTGATGTCTCCTGCTCCATGGAATGCGGACGCGAGCGCCGCCAGGTTCAGCGGCAGCGGTAATAGCCGCAGTGGTAGTAATGCCTGTGCTCCACCGGCACCACGATGCAGCCGGACAGCGCGATGGCGGTGCACAGAAGCACGGCCCGAATCAATGTGCGCATGGCGGATCTCCTTTGTTCAAGATCGCATGCACCATGCTAGGCACGGGGGCTGAACCCGACATTAATTGGGGGCGTTTCAGCTGCTCCGATGGGTTAACAAAGGTAAAGCAGACGGCGGCGACGTCACTGCAATAAGCGCCACGTCGTTAAGTATGGTTCCAGTTAGAGCGCATCAAACCGAAGCGCACCCGCCACTTCCGTGTCGCCGGAAACAGCATGGAGCCCTTCCCTACCTGGACGACTCAATTCTGGTGAACCTTGTCTAAACCTTAGTCCGCGAAGGCCACAGCGACTCCCGTTAGACTTAATGTTGTTTCTTCCATCCCCTTCCCTCTCTACTCTGAGCAACTTTTTACGGGATAATCGCGTTATCTTGTCAATAATCTCGGCGAAGGATATGGACGAAACCATAACGCGTTGGGAAGCAGCAATCGCGCAGCTCGACGCTGCATTGGCCTGCTACGAACAGGGTAATTTTCTACCTGCGATCACACTGGGAGCCGCAGCCGAAGAGCTACTCAGCAAAGAGTTGACTATTCGGCGCCCGGATCTTAGAGCTGCCCGAGAGGCGGACAAAAATGTGCTTGAATTTTTTCAAGATGGCACACTGACAGAGTCGAAATCAGGCAAGAAAGACATAGGTTCTCGCAAGGTCGCGGCCATCGTTTTGGGAACTGTTCAAAATTTTCTCAAGCACGCCTCGACCGAGAGTCTTTCATTCGATCCGGAGTTTGAAGCCGCAGATCGCCTGCAAAGATCACTGGACATGCACTTCTGGATGACTGGCAACGCAACGTTGCGCGATGATTGGAACCATCGGATTCGTTTCCTTCACAAGAAAATTTCTTAGCAACCTTCCAACCGGCGCTGTGCAGTTTACTGCATCAGCACAACTTCCTCCCATTCGATGGATATATGCAATTGTACTTTGACGAATCCGGGAATACGGGGACAGATCTGTTGAACCCTGATCAACCGGTGTTCGCGCTGGCTTCGACGAGTCTCGGTCGGGACGCGAGCGAGGAACTCATTGGGCCGCTTCGGCAGACAAATCAGGTCGAAGCAAAGTACTCGAAGCTAAAGGGAACGCGGAAGGGACGGAAAGCACTACTCGCCTTCGCAAACTCGCCGCTCCTGACAGAGGATTCGTGCATTTTCATGCAGGCCGACAAGCTTTACTACCTGATCACACATCTCGTGGACAAGATCATCGAGCCTGTCATGCACGACACAAATTTCGATCTGTACGCCGGTGATGGTCACGTAGCTTTGACCAATCTCTTCTTTTACACAGGCGACTTCGCATTTCCAAACGGACACTGGTTACGTCTTCAGAAGGCCACTTTGCAAGTGCTTCGCCAGTTGAGCCCCGATTCGTTCGAGAACTTCCGCCGCACGGTGAACGCGGCGTTACCACACATCCCCGATTCGTTCGACATCTTCCGGACGATGCTCACGATGGGAGCGGCTCTGATTTATGAATCGCTCCAGATATTTAGGGGTACCAATAGCTTCGATCCCGCAGTCGATATCTTCATCGCCATAGTCAACCTCTGGATGCAGAGGCATACGGGAGATCTGCAGATCATCCACGATCGGTCTAAACCATTAAGACATAGCGAAAAACTCTTGAGAGCAATGATGACGAAGATACCGGCCAGGGTGGTCGGCTACGGCAATCGGAAGACCGAACTTCCGCTTCGAGTCTCGGAGTTGCATTTCGCTGACTCACAATCGCTGCCTCAGTTGCAGGTTGCTGACGTATTGGCTGGGATGTCCATCGACTGCTTGCTAGGATGGTCGGGGAAACGTCCATCAAACGAGTTCCACGAAGAGATGAAGGGCAGTCCGATCGCCAAATGGGGTGTCAGGGGTATGTTGCCCGATCCGAACATGTCTCGTAGAAATGATCCTGCTCCAGGGGAGGTGAACCTCGTCGATGGTGCGGCGGCGTTCATGAGGGACGTTGGCTTTTTTAAAGGTCGAGATTGACTGACCACCACCACAGGTGCCACAGGTAGGGCGGGAGGAGCGCAGCGCATCCCGCCTTCTGGGGCGGAACCCAGAAGATTGTGCGGCTCGTTTGCGCCTCTGCGTCAGGCTGCAATATCCATTTAAGAATAGCCGTTCCGATCCAACCGTTCTCAATACACGGCCTGCGCTGCGCTTCTACCAGCCTACGGCGCTGCTGCGCCTCACGGATAGTGGTCAGGATGATGAACGCAAATCTCGCGGCATTGGTCCAGTCCGCCGGAGTCCTGGATGCAACCGCGCTCGCAATCGTTCTTCGCAGCGCTGAATTGCTTTTGGTCTTCGTAGGAGGAGTACGCGAACAACGCTACCGCCAAGCCAATCAATACCGCCACAATTGCCAAGATTTCTTTCACGGCGCCCCATTTTCAGCTCGTCACACCCGGCACGACGGTCCGCTCAGGTGCTGGTGACGTAAGGCGTGTGCCGGTCGTGGTACACAGAGCGGCGCCGCATGCGCCAGCCTTCGGGCGTGCGGCGGTGCTCGTCGATGCAGACGGCGGAGAGCATGAGCGAGGGCACGGCGTCGTCCACACCCTGGTGCGTCACCAGCACCATGGTGCGCGTGCGGGCGCTATCGCGATCGAGATGGTCGTAGACGATGTTGGTCTGGAAATGCCGGCTGACGAACTTGCCCTTGCGGCGCGCTAGGCGCTCCTCCGCCCACTTCCGGATTGCTTCCCGGTTCGGGAGATGGATTTCGGCTTGGCTGGCGCCGGCAGCAAAGGCTTCCCAAACCGCGTCTTCGGTGTAGACCTTCAGGTAGGCCTCCAGGTCTTGCCCGTCCCAGGCGTACGCGTAGGCGTAAATGGTGTCCGCGATGGCGGCACGATCTTCGGCGTGCATGCGGCTTCTCCTGTGTCCTCAAGGGCAAACGTGTACTGAATCGATATCGATTCTTGCCCGCTGCATAACCGCCCGGTCGACGAAGTCGCGGAAGGCGGGATCCGCTGCGCTTCTCCCGCCCTACCCCGCTACTTCTACCGGGTGCCCCGGAAGGGGGCGGCTTCCCGCCCCCACACTTCTACAGGTGGCTGTTAAACCAGTCCCGCGCCGCGGCGCTGGTTTCGGCGAAGCCGTCGGTATAGGCCGCGTAGTGGTCGGCCTTGATGGTCATGAGCTGCTTGGGGCCTTTGACCAGTGCGAAATGATCCAGGGCGATGTCGGTGGGGGTGGTGGTGTCCCACTCGGAGACGATCATGAGCAGCGGCGTGGCGCCCAGACGCCCCATGGCGGTGGCCGTTTCGTACTCCAGCATGTATTCCAGCGAGCGGATGGTGGTGCGGTTTTCCCAGGTGCACTTGGGCAGCTTGTTCACGTACTGGTGGATGTAGTTGTAGGTGGCGTCGCCGGGGAACAGGTGCGGCTCGGTGGGATCCTTGGAGGTGATCTTGCTGTACTGCGGCGGCTCGCCCTTGGCGCGGCGGGCGCGGTCTTCGTCCAGCATCTTGTGGAAGCCGGCGATGCTGCCCACCGGCGTGAACTGCTGGATGTTGCGGTGCCCGTCCAGGAACGGCACCTGGCTGACCACGGCGCGCACGCGCCGGTCCAGCGCGCCCACCTTGCACACGGTGCCGCCGGTGTAGCTGGTGCCCCACACGCCGATGCGCCCCGAGTCGCATTCCTTCAGCGACTGCGCATAGGTGATGGCGCTGCGGTAGTCGCGCATCTGCATGACCGGGTCGATGTCGCAGCGCGGCTGGCCGTCGCTGGCGCCCAGGCAGCGGTTGTCGTAGACCAGGCTGGCGAGGCCGCCGGCCGCGAACACTTCCGCGTACAGGTCCAGGCCCATTTCCTTAACCCCGGAAAAGCCGTGGGCCATGACGACGGTGGGAAACGGGCCGCTGCCCTTGTCGGGCGTGTACAGCCAGCCTCTCAGGGTGAGCCCATCGGAGAGAAATTCGATATCGCGTCTCATGATCCTGCTCCTCGGTTTGTGGTGGTGCTGCTACAGGAACCTGCTTCCCCATGCTAGCGCATGCGGCGGAGCTGGGGTCTGCGGGGATGCGTTGCAGGGGCGTGGGCTCCGCGGTGGCGGTGCACGAACAGCAAGTTGGTCGCTTCGTGGATCGTGCGCCTGTCTCTCGGAGGGAGAGGGAAAAAGCGGAGCGCGATAGTTTCGCCTCTCCAGCCGGGAGAGGCCGCGCCGACAGGCGCAGGTGAGGGACCGCGGGCTCCGCGAAGCGCACACTTTGTCGAACCGCCGGCCCCTCGCCCCTGCCCCTCTCCCGGGGGGGGGGAGCTTTGCGGAATTCTTCTTGCATTGAAAGAGGCATTGAGCAGGAGGAGTCGAGCGATGGCGCACAGAGGCGGAAGCAAGCAACTGGGATTGGCCGATGCTCTGGTGCATCCCGGAATTGGCAAGAACGCGCAA
>JADHNH010000027.1 GCA_016779605.1 Nevskia sp.
TACTGCTTCTGGTCGCGCTGGTAGACGATCTCCGCCAGCGCCAGCGCGGCCTTGAGCGACTCCAGGTGGGAGGTGTCGTCGGCGGCGCGCAGCTGCACCAGCAGCTGGCCCGCCTTGACGTCGTCGCCGGACTTGAAATTGATCGCGTCGACGATGCCGGCCACCTCTGCGCTGAGGTCCGCGCCGGCGATCGCGCGCAGGCTGCCCACCGCTGTGATCTGCGGATTCCACGGCTGGTAGCCGGCCTTGATGGTGGATACGGTCATCTTCGGCACGCCCTGCGCCTTGAAGCCCTGCATCATCTTGTAGACGCCATAGCCCTTGACGCCGCCGATCACCGCGACCAGCACCGCCACAGCGCCCAGCAGGATCAACCAGCGCTTCATCGCCGCCTCCGTAGACTGTTTCTTGTCCCGTTTCGGCGCGCCGGACGCGGCGCGCACCGGCACCTATGGACCTGCCGCACCGCGCATCTGCGTACCGCCGGCCGCATCGCCAGCCCCGTTGCGATTCCACCAGCCGCCGCCGAGGGACTGGAACAGGGCGACGGTGTCGGCGTAGCGTGCCGCCTGCGCCTGCACCAGCGCGATGCGCGTCTGGTGATAGGCGCGCTGCGCCGACAGCAGGCTGAGGTAGCTGACCGCGCCGGCCTCGAACTGGCGGCCGGCCAGCTCCAGGCTGGCCGCCGCCGCCTGCTTGGCCTGCAGCTGCGACTGCAGCGCATCGGCGTCGGTGTCGAGCGCGCGCAGGCTGTCGGCGACGTTCTGGAACGCGGTGAGCACGGTGCCGCGATACTGCGCGGCCGCCTCGTCGTACGCCGCCACCGCCGCCCGCCGCTGGTGCAGCAGGGCGCCGCCCTGGAACAGCGGCTGGCTGATGCCGGCGCCCACGCTCCAGATGCCGTTGCCGGCGTCCAGCAGGTGCTCGATCTGGCCCGAGGTGCCGCCGAGCTGGCCGGTGATGCTCAGCTTCGGCAGCATGTTGGCGGTGGCCACGCCGACCTCGGCGCTGGCCTGGTGCAGCAGGGCGGTCTGCGCACGCACGTCGGGGCGCTGCTCGACCAGGTGCGAAGGCACGCTCACCGGAATTTCCTGCGGCAGGCGCAGCTCGATCAACTCGAACTGGGCGTCGAGCGGGTCGCCGGGCAGCTGGCCCGCCAGCACCGCCAGCAGGTTGCGGTTCTGGTCGAGCTGCTTGCGCAAGGGCGGCAGCGTGGCCTGCTCCTGCGCCAGCTGGGTCTGCTGCGCCAGCACATCCGCGCGCGACACGCCGCCGAGCTCGAACTGGTGCTTCACCACCTCCAGCTCCTTGCGGTCGGCCTCGATGATGTCCTGGGTGGCGGCGATCTGCGCGCGCAGCGAAGCCTGCTGGATCGCGGCGGTGACCACGTTCGCCGACAGCGACAGGTAGGTCGCCTCGAGCTGGAACCGCTGGTATTCCTCCAGCGCCGCCTGCGCCTCGACCTGGCGCCGCACGCCGCCGAACACGTCGAGCGCATACGAGACGTTCACGCTGGTGTTGAACAGGCTGTACATGAAGCTGGTGCCGGGCTGGCCGAACGAGGCGCCGTTGACCTTCTGGCGGGTGCCCGAGGCGCTGCCGTCCAGCGACGGGAACAGGCTGCCCTGCTCGGCCAGGCGGCTTTCGTGCGCCTGGCGCAGCGCCGCCTGTGCCGCCTCCACCGTGGGATTGGCTTTCAGCGCCTGCGCCACCAGGGCGTCGAGCCGGTCCGAGTGAAACAAGGCCCACCATTGCGCCGGGATGTCGGCGCCGTTGACGAACTTCTGGGCGTCGCCGCCCGCAATGTCGGCGCTGGCGGTGCGCTCGGGCATGGGCGCAGCGGTATAGCGCTCGGCCTTGGGCGCGTCGGGCGCCTTGAAATCCGGCCCGACCGCGCAGCCGCACAGCGCGGCGGCGGCAAGCCCCAGCGCGATGCGCCGGCCGTGCCGCCGCAGCCGCGCGCCGGGCTCAGGCGCAGGGCTGGTCATTGAAGACCTCCCGGCATAACTGCCCCATCCGGCGCTCCAGCTCGGCAATGTCGGACGGGTCGAACAAGGGTTTCCAGTCCAGGCCGTTGAGCAGGTTGTGGATGTGGCGCAGCAGCAGGCGGTAGGGTTCGCGCACCTCGTGCTGCTCCAGCAGGCCGTCCAGGTGCACGACGGTGTGCACTCCCAGGGTCAGCGCCCAGGGACCCAGGGTGAGCTCGGACGGATTCAGCCCCTTGAGCTGCACGTCGCCGCATTCCACCGCCTCGTTGACGATCGACGCACAGATCGCGCCCAGCGGCTTGCCCGCGGCCAATGCGACCTGGCGCCGCTGCGCCGACGCCGCATGCCAGACGACGTCGGTGAAGGCGAACTGGGCCAGGCGGAAATGCTCGGGGTAGCGGCGCACGAACACCAGGTCCGCCACCGCGATGCCGGCCATGCGGTCGCGCGTCGGCGCCTTCCACTCGGCGACGCGGCGGAACATCTCGACGCGCTGCTGGATGTTGCAGGTCGCCAGCGCGATCAGCAGGTCTTCCTTGGAGGTGAAGTGCTGGTAGAGCGTGCCGACGGCGTAATCGCACTTCTCCGCGATGCGCGCCATCTGGACGTTGAGCACGCCCTCTTCCCGCACCAGCTCGCGCGCGGCATCCAGAAAGAGTTGTTCGCGGCCGGCGATTTCGCGCAGGCGGCGCTGGCGCGTACCCACAAGCACATGCTCCGGCATCCTCGGTAGGGCTATTTTGAACGAGATTCAGAAAATGAACAAGTATTCAAACCGCCGCTGGCCGCTGCCGCCTTTCAGGCCGGGAACCAGCGCCGGTTGAGCAGCCGCAGCACCAGGTAGGGATAGCCGGGACGGCCGCTGCTGCCATTATATCGTGCCAGCGCCCGCACATAGCTGTCGTGCTCGCGGTCGAGGTAGTAGCGCAGGATGGTGCAGCCCATGCGCAGGTTGGTGCGGGCCTGGAACAGGTTGTCGCCGGTCTGGCCGATCTCCTCCAGCCAGAACGGCATGATCTGCATGTAGCCGAACGCGCCGGCGCGCGAGATGGCCAGCCGGTCGAAGCCACTTTCCGCGTTGATCACCGCCAGCACCAGCTCGGGCGACACCTTCGCGCGCGTCGCCTCGGCGTGCACCAGCCGCAGGAAATCCAGCCGCTGGCGCCGGTCGGGCATCGCCCGGGGAGCGAAGCGCGACATGCGTTCGGTCATGTCGGCAAACCAGACCTGCGCGATATAGGGATCCTCGAAGCCGTCGGCGTCGTGGAACGCCTGCGCCAGGCGCGCGCGCAACTCCGGTTCGGGCTCGCCGGTGGGGCCGGCGGCGGCCGAGGCCGCCAGCAGGCAGGCCAAAGCGCCGAGCATCACGCGCAGCCGCATACGCGGCGAAACCCTAGTGTGCGGCGGCCGGCGCGTCAGCGCCGCCTTCCGGCATTGCCGAGGAGTGGTGGCTGGTGATCAGCCAGCGGGATCCTTCCCACTTGTAAGTGTAGGTGAAGCGCGCCTTGACCTGGCTGCCGTCGCCGAACGAAAAGGTGTAGAGCCCGGCGTCGACGGCGCTGTTGCAATCGATCTCGATGGTGCGGAAATCGACCTTGCCGACCGGCTTCTTCTCCAGGAAATGCGCGAAGTAGTCTTCCTTTTCCGCCGGCGTCAGCCGCGGCTTGTTGGAAACGGTCGGCAGCAGGATCGACTTCTCGGCGTAGTTGGCGACCACTTTCTTGGGGTCGCCGGTCTGCAGCGAGGCGTTCCAGCGGTCGAACAGCGCCGCAATCTCCTTGTCGCTGGTGCGATGGCAAACCTCGGAACGCGCCGCCGCTGGCCCCGCAGCCGCCATCCCGGCCACCATCAGAACTGCCAGACCCCGTATCCGCATAAATCCTCCCGGTGCGCCGCCCCAGGCGACGGCGCTCGCTGCATGCTAATCCGCCCGCGTGCGCGCAGCCAACGGCGTCCGAACGCGGGCGCCGCTCCGGCTCACGCCGACAGCGCGGCGATCACGTCGGCGGTGGTGGCCGGGATCATCCGCGCCTCGGCCGCGCCGCGCCGCTTGTATTCGAACTGGCCGCTGCCGAGGCCCTTGTCGCCGACGACGATGCGGTGCGGGATGCCGATCAGGTCGGCGTCGGCGAACATCGGCCCCGGCCGCAGGCCGCGGTCGTCGTACAGCACTTCCACGCCCGCGGCGCTCAGCTCGGCGTACAGCGTGTCGGCGGCCTGCTTCACCGCCGCCGACTTGTCGCGGCCGATCGGGCACAGGATCACGCGGAACGGGGCAATGGCCTCGGGCCAGACGATGCCGGCGGCGTCGTTGCACTGCTCGATGGCAGCGGCGACCACGCGCGACACGCCGATGCCGTAGCAGCCCATCTCCGGCGTCAGCTCCTTGCCGCTCTCGTCGAGCACGCTGGCGTGCATCGCCTCGGAATACTTGCGGCCGAGCTGGAAGATATGGCCGACCTCGATGCCGCGCACCAGCGACAGCGTGCCCTGCCCGTCCGGGCTGGGATCGCCGCCGGCGACGCAGCGCAGGTCCGCGCCTTCCGGCTCGCGCGCGTCGCGGCCCCAGTTGACGCCGCGCTGGTGGTAACCGGCGCGGTTGGCGCCGCAGACGAAGTCCGCCAGCGCGGCGGCGGCATGGTCGGCCACCACCGGCACCTTGTCGCCGATCGGCCCCAGGAATCCCGGCGGCGCGCCGAACGCGGCTTCGATCTCGGCGTCGCCGGCCAGCTCCAGCGGCGCGGCGACGCGCGGATGCTTTTCCGCCTTGAGCACGTTTAGCGCGTGGTCGCCGCGCAGCGCCAGCGCCACCAGCCCGCCGCCGCGCGCCCGCACCACGATCAGCTTGACCGTGGTCTGCAGCGGCACGCCGAGCAGCGCGGCGACCTCCTCGCAGGTCTTCTGCGTCGGCGTGGCCACCGGCTCGGACTGCGCCGCGGCGGCCGGCCGCGGCCCGGGCCGCAGGCTCTCGGCGGCCTCGATGTTGGCGGCGTAGTCCGAAGCGTCCGACACCGCCAGCAGGTCCTCGCCGGAATTCGCCAGCACGTGGAATTCCTCGCTGCGGTCGCCGCCGATCGGGCCGGAGTCGGCCTTGACGATGCGGAAGCGGACGCCGACGCGGGTGAAGATGCGGCGGTAGGCCTCGCGCATGTTGCGGTACTCGCGCGCCAGGTCGGCCGCGTCGACGTGGAAGGAATAGGCGTCCTTCATCAGGAACTCGCGCGCGCGCATGACGCCGAAGCGCGGGCGGATCTCGTCGCGGAACTTGGTCTGGATCTGGTAGAGGTTCAGCGGCAGCTGGCGGTAGCTGCGCACGTCGCGCCGCGCCATGTCGGTGATGGTTTCCTCGTGCGTGGGGCCCAGCACGAAGTCGCGCTGGTGGCGGTCCTTGAAGCGCAGCAGTTCCGGGCCGTACTGGTCGAAGCGGCCCGACTCCTGCCACAGCTCGGCCGGCACCTGCGGCGGCACCAGCACTTCCAGGGCGCCGGCGCGGTCCATCTCCTCGCGCACGATGGTTTCCACCTTGCGCAGCACGCGCAGCCCGAGCGGCAGCCAGGTGTACAGGCCGGCGCCGAGCTTGCGGATCAGGCCGGCGCGCAGCATGAGCTGGTGGCTGACGACTTCGGCGTCGGCGGGCGTTTCCTTGGTGGTGACCAGGAAATACTGGGACAGTCGCATGGGGCTTCCTGTGTGCGGTCGGTGCGGGGTGCGCCCGGCCGGGCGCCTTCCCCGGCAAGCCGGCGGTGGCGCCCGATTTTAGCCGAGCCGGCCGACGGCCGACGCAAAACCACAGTAAGATAGGGCGTCCTGCATGCCAATAACCTGGGGTTGCCCGCGAAAATTCCGCGGGCAAACAAGCACCCGCCGCGCCGATGGATGTCCTGCAACGCTGTCGCCGCCTGATATTCGGCGCCAAGCTCGATCCCCTGAATCCGCACACCCGCCAGCACATCGTGCTGGTCGCCTTCCTGGCGTGGATCGGCCTGGGCGCGGACGGCCTGTCCTCCGCCTGCTACGGCCCGGAGGAGGCGTTCCTGGCGCTGGGCGCGCACACCCACATGGGCCTGTACCTGGCGGCGGCCACCGCCGCCACCGTGTTCATCATCGCCCTGGCCTACAACCAGGTGATCGAGCTGTTCCCGTCCGGCGGCGGCGGCTACAAGGCGGCGACGCGGCTGATCGGACCGTATGCCGGCCTGGTGTCGGGCTCGGCGCTGATCGTCGACTACGTGCTGACCATCACCATCTCGGTGGCGAGCGCTGCGGATGCGCTGTTCAGCCTGTTCCCGGCCTCGGGCCAGGCCTACAAGTTCGTCTCCGAGCTGGGCCTGGTCGGCCTGCTGATCCTGCTCAACCTGCGCGGCATGAAGGAGTCGATCCAGGTGCTGCTGCCGGTGTTCCTGGGATTCTTCGTCAGCCACGCCCTGCTGATCGGCTACGGCGTGTCCGCCAAGTCCGGCTCGCTGGGTGCGCTGGTGCCCAACACCCTGAAGGAAACCAGCGAGCTGTGGCGCAGCTCGGGCTGGCTGTTCACCGCCTCGCTGTTCCTGCGCGCCTACTCGATGGGCGGCGGCACCTACACCGGCATCGAGGCGGTGTCCAACAACATCAACATGCTGGCCGAGCCGCGCGTGCGCACCGGCCACCTGACCATGTTCTACATGGCCACCTCGCTGGCCTTCACCGCCGGCGGCATCATCCTGCTGTACCTGCTGTGGCACGCCGCGCCGGTGGAAGGCCAGACCCTCAACGCGGTGACGTTCAAGCAGATCATCGACACGCGCGGCTGGGGCACCGAGCACTGGCGCCATGCGGCGCTGGCGGTGACGCTGGGCCTGGAAGGCGGCCTGCTGCTGGTGGCCGCCAACACCGGCTTCCTCGGCGGCCCGGCGGTGATGGCGAACATGGCGGCGGACCGCTGGGTGCCGCGGCAGTTCCGCCAGCTGTCCAGCCGCATGGTCACGCAAAACGGCGTGCTGCTGATGGGCGGCGCGGCGCTGGGCATCCTGCTGTGGAGCCGCGGCCGGGTGTCGCTGCTGGTGGTGCTGTACAGCATCAACGTGTTCCTGACCTTCTCGCTGTCGCTGTTCGGCCTGTGCCGGCACTGGTGGGAGCAGCGCCGCTTCGTGCAGGGCTGGCTGCGGCGCCTGGCGCTGTCCGGGCTGGGACTGCTGGTCACCGGCTTCATCCTGATGGTGACGCTGGCGGAAAAATTCACCGAGGGCGGCTGGATCACCATCCTGATCACCAGCACCGTGGTCGCCGTGTGCATCGTCGTGCGGCGCCATTACGAGGCGGTGCAGGCCGCGATGGAACTGGTCGACGACAGCTATTCGCTGCCCCTGAGCTGGGACGACGACGCGCAGTCGCAGGCGCTGGACCGCAAGCAGGCCACCGCGGTGTTCCTGGTCGGCGGCAACCGCGGCGCCGGCATGCACATGCTGCAGTGGGTGCTGCGCCATTTCGCCGGTCGCTTCCGCAACTTCGTCTTCGTCGCCATCGGCGAGGTCGACAAGCAGAGCTACGACAGCGACCGCGCGATCCGCTCGCTGCAGGCGCGCATCGAAAACTCGTTGCGCTACTTCACCAGCTACTGCGTCAGCCAGGGCTACGCCTCGGCGTCCTACCAGGCCTACGGCGCCGACCCGCTGGAGGAGCTGACCCAGCTCACCCTGAAGGTGCTCGACGAGTTTCCCGACAGCGTGTGCTTCGCCAGCAAGCTGATGTTCGAGAAAGAGACGTTCTGGACCAGCCTGTTGCACAACCAGATGCCGCTGGCGATGCAGCGGCGCCTGGAACTGGCCGGCAAGGAAATGATCATCGTACCGGTGCACGTGCCCGAGCCGGCCACGCGCGAGCGGATGCCGATCACGTGAAGACGGGAATCGGGAATCGGGAATCGGGAATCGGGAATCGGGAATCGCAAAAGCGTAATTGGTCGCCGCCGCCACGAAAGCGACCGATCGCCCGGAGCGTTCCCGGCCAAATTCTATTGTCATCCCGAGCGCAGCGAAGGATCTGGCCAGATTCCTCGCTGCGCTCGGAATGACGACAGGCGTTGGGCAGCGCCCGGCTTGAACGGACGCCAGTCGAATCGGACGGGAAACGGACCGGCAGCAGTGCCTTTACGAATCCCGATTCCCGTCTGCCGAATCCCGTTCTTCAGAACGCCAGCCGCACGCCCGCGCGCACGTCGTTGAGCTGGTCGCGCACGAAGTAGCCGTTGTCGTGGAGGTTGTCGTAGCGGTATTCGACGAAGCCCCAGGTGAACGGCGCCACCGGCAGCTCCAGGCCGACGTTGAATTCGGGCCCCTCGCTCTTGCTCAGGTTGAGATAGCCGACGCTGCCGTACACCGACAGGCCCGGCACGCGCGCCTGCACGCCGACGTGGTAGCCCTGGCCGTCGTCGTTGACGCGGTCGCTGTTGCCGAAGGGCACGCCGTTGACGGTGGCGTGGACGTACTGGTAGTCGAGGTGGGTGTAGTCGATCTTGCCGAACACGTCCAGCGGCGTCAGCGGCACATGGAACACCAGGCCGCCGCCGGCGCGGCCCTGCCCGATCTTGAGCCCGTAGCTGGCCTGGCCGCCGGGCGGCAGGCCGAGCGAACCGCTGGGTGCGTTGTCCTCGTTCAGGTAGTCGTACTGGTAGCTGCCGTCGATGAAGAAATGACGGGTCAGGTTCAAGCCAAGCTGCACGCCGCTTCCGAAGCCGTCCGGGTTCAGGCCCAGCGGATCGTCGGTCTGCTTCATGTACGAACCGTAAATCGCCAGGTTGCCCTTGGGCGGCAGCAGCAGCTGCGCGCTGGCCATGCCGCACACAGCCATGGCGCCGGCCGCGGCGCCGTAAACCAGAAACTTCTTCATTTCGTTCGCTCCAGGACGCCCCTTCCATGGGCCTCGCCGCACGGGGCCTGCCGGCGAGGCGGCCGGACGCGCGCAGGCGTCCGGCCGTCACTGCGGGCTAACCTAGGGTCTGCGAACTGAACAGCGGCTTAATTGCGCGCCATTGCCGCGGGCATCAGCGCCCGACGAAGCGCCCCTCGCGCCGTTCTACGAACGACTGCACGCCCTCCTTGGCGTCCTCGGTTTCGAACAGCGGCTGCTGCAAGGCCAGCAGCTTGGCCACCGCGGCCTGCTCGGACTGCAGCAAGGTCAGCCGCGAGGACTTGAGGCTGGCGTAGACCGCCAGCGGCGCCTGCCTGGCGATGGTCTGCGCGATCGCCAGCGCGCGCTCGAACGCCGCCTCGCGGCTCGGCGCGACTTCCTGCACCAGGCCGATGCGCAGCGCCTCCTGCGCGTCGAACTCGTCGCCGGTGAGCAGGTAGCGCTGCGCGTTGGCCCAGCCGAACTCCTGCACCATGCGGATGGTGGCGCCGCCGATGGCGTAGATGCCGCGCCGCACTTCGATCTGGCCAAAGCGCGTGCCGGCCGCCGCCACGCGCACGTCGGTGGCCAACATCAGCTCGATGCCGATGGTGAAGCAGATGCCGTGCGCGGCGGCCACCAGCGGCTTGCCCACGCGCATCTGCGGGTCCAGCCCGAACGGGTCGCGGCCGCCGGCCGGGATCTCCGGAAACTTGCCCTGCGCCATCACCGGGCCCCACTGGGCGAGGTCGATGCCGCCGGTGAAATGGTCGCCGTGCGCATAAATCAGGCCGCAACGCAGCTCCGGATCCTGGTCCAGCCGGCCGTACGCGGCGGCGAGCTGCGCGTGCATCTCCAGGTCGAATGCGTTGCGCTTGGCCGCACGGTTGAATCCGATCAGCAGCACGTGGCCGCGCTGCTCGGTGGTGATCTTCTGCTCGCTCATGCAGCTCTCCTGTTTTCTCGCTTGGGAATTCGATGGCCGCCATGCCGGCGGCGGCTCAGTCCTCGATGCGCACCGTGTGCTCGGCCACGCCGCCGTGCTCCGGGCTCCAGGCGTGCAGTTGCAGCACGCCCTTGATCGCCAGCGAGGCGGTCAGCAACAGCAGCCCGGGATTGGCGCCGAACAGCGCGCCGGCGAATTCGTCCGCCGCCGGTGCCGCGGCCGGCTCGCCGCGGTAGCGGAACAGTGCCCAGGGCCGCCAGCCGGATGCCGCGAGCCCGGCGAGCTGCTGCTCGGCCGCGCCGGCATCGGCGGTGCCGAGCGGCACGACGCGGCCGGGCGCACCGCGCGCCAGCACCAGCGCCTCGTAGCCCTGCGGCCCGGCGATCTGCGCCTCGTGCAGCAGGCGGATCGCCAGGCGGCGCGGCATCGACAGCAGCGCCGCCGCCGGATCGGGCTCCGCCACCTTGGTTTCGTTCGTTTCAGCCATGGCCACACACCGGGCATTGCGGATCGCGCGGAATGTTCAGGGTACGCCAGCGCATGTGCAAGGCGTCCCACAGTTGCAGCTTGCCGGCGTCGCGCCCGATGCCGAGCAGGTGCTTGATCGCGGCCAGCGCCTGCAGGCTGCCGACGACCCCCACCGCCGGCCCCAGCACACCGGCCTCCTCGCAGGTCTCCTGGGCTTCGCCCGCCTGCGGATACAGGCAGGCGTAGCAGGCGCCGCCGCGCGCCAGATCGAACACCGCGAGCTGGCCTTCGAAGCGGATCGCCGCACCCGACACCAGCGGCTTGCGCGCGGCCACGCAGGCGGCGTTCACCGCGCCGCGCGTGGGGAAGTTGTCGCTGCAGTCCAGCACGATGTCGACTTCGCCCACCGCCTGCGCCAGCGCCTGCGGCGCCAGCGGCCCGGCCAGCGTCTGCACCGCGCACTGCGGGTTGAGCTCGGCCAAGTGCCGCGCCGCCGCCTCGATCTTGGCGCGGCCGACGTCGGCCTGGCGGTAGATCACCTGGCGCTGCAGGTTGGACAGCTCCACCCGGTCGCGGTCGCACAGCAGCAGGCGGCCGATGCCGGCGGCGGCCAGGTACAGGCTCGCCGCGGCGCCGAGCCCGCCCACGCCGATCACCAGCGCGGACGAGTCGCGCAGCAACTGCTGGCCGTTCACGCCGATTTCGCGCAGCACGATCTGGCGGCTGTAGCGCGACAGGTCGTTCATGCGCGCACTCCGCCGCTGGCGCGCTCCAGCCCGGCAAGGTCGCGGCGCGTGGCCACTTCCGCATAGCCGCAATCGCGCAGGACTTCGCGCACGGCCGCGCCCTGCGCGGCGCCGTGCTCGAGCAGCAGGGCCGCGCCGCCGCGCAGGTGCGCCGGCGCCGCCTGCGCAATCGCGGCCAGCGCCGCCATGCCGCCGTCGGCGGCCACCAGCGCGCGCCGCGGCTCGTAGCGCAGCGCCTCCAGGCAGGCGTCGTCCGGCGCCACATACGGCGGGTTGGACACGATCAGGTCGAAGGTTTCGCCGGCCAGCCCCGCGCACCAGTCGGCCAGGCGGAACTCGACGTTGGCGATGCGCAGCGCGGCGGCATTGCGGCGCGCCTGCTCCAGGGCCTCGGCGCTGATGTCGGTCGCCAGCAGCTGCGCGTCCGGCCGTTCGGCGGCGAGCGCCAGGGCGATGGCGCCGCTGCCGGTGCCGAGGTCCGCCACGCGCGGCGCCGGCTGCCCGCGCAGCCGCTCCAGCGCCCACTCCACCAGCAGCTCGGTTTCCGGGCGCGGCACCAGCACCGCCGGCGACACTTCCAGCTCCAGCGACCAGAAGCCGCGTCGGCCGGTCAGGTAGGCCACCGGCTCGCCGTCGCGGCGGCGCTCCAGCAGGGCGACGAAGCGCAGCGCCGCCTGCGCCTGCAGCGGCTCGCCGGCACGCACCGCCAGCGCCGCGCGGCCCATGCCCAGCACCTCGCCGAGCAGCAGCTCGGCGTCGAGCCGCGGCGAACCGGACAGCGCGCCGAGCCGCGCCGTGCCCCATTTGATCCAGTCGCCCAGGGCGCCGGGCGCCATGCCGCGCGCCGGCGGCACCGGCGCATCCGGCGACGGCAGGTCCGGGATCGCCGCGGGGTCCATGCCGTGGGCGCCGCTCATGCCGCCGCGCCGGCTTCGGCCAGCAGGTCGGCCTGGTGCTGGTTGAGCAGCGGGCGGATCACCGGGTCCAGGTCGCCCTGGATCACGCGGTCGAGCTGGTACAGGGTCAGGTTGATGCGGTGGTCGGTCACCCGGCCCTGCGGGAAGTTGTAGGTGCGGATGCGCTCGGAGCGGTCGCCGCTGCCGACCATGCGCTTGCGCGAGGCCGCCATTTCCTTTTCGTGCCGCACCCGCTCGATGTCCAGCAGCCGCGCCGCCAGCAGGCTCATCGCGCGGGCGCGGTTCTTGTGCTGCGAGCGCTCCTCCTGGCATTCCACCACGATGCCGCTGGGCAGGTGGGTGATGCGGATCGCCGACTCGGTCTTGTTGACGTGCTGGCCGCCGGCGCCGCTGGAACGGTAGGTGTCAACCTTCAGGTCCGCCGGATTGATGTCCACCGCCTGCGCCGCCTCGATCTCCGGCAGCACCGCCACGGTGGCGGCCGAGGTGTGGATGCGGCCCTGCGCCTCGGTCTGCGGCACGCGCTGCACGCGGTGCACGCCGGATTCGAACTTCAGGCGCGAGTAGGCGCCGTAGCCGGCGATGCGCGCGATGACCTCCTTGTAGCCGCCGTGCTCGCCGGGGCTCTCGGACAGCACCTCGACCTGCCAGCCCTGCGCCTCGGCGTAGCGGCCGTACATGCGGAACAGGTCGCCGGCGAACAGCGCCGCCTCGTCGCCGCCGGTGCCGGCGCGGATTTCCAGGAACACGTTGTTGCCGTCGAGCGGATCCTTCGGCAGCAGGAACACCTGCAGCTCCTGCTCCAGCCGGTCGCGGCGCTCGGCCAGCGCCGGCAGCTCGGCTTCCGCCAGGGCGCGGAAATCGGGATCGCCGCGTAGCTGGTCCAGGCCGGCGATCTCGTCGAGCGCACGGCGGTAGGCGCCGAAGCCTTCGGCGAGCGGCCCGAGCTGCGCGTACTCCTGCGACAGGCGGCGGAAGCGGTCGGTGTCGGCGGTGGCCTGCGCCGACGACAGCTCGCGGGCGATCTCCTCGCGGCGCTCGGCCATCTGTTCCAGCTTGTTGAGCAGCGCGGGATGCATGATGGTGTCGGCGAAAACGAATTGGAACCGGTCTGGCGCCGGCTGGCGGATACCCCGGCATGGCCTGGAAGACGCGGCGCGCTTTCGCCATGCCGGCGGCGTGCCGCCCGGCAAACGGAAAGTATCGCTATTCTTCGGGCAAGTCGAACAGCTTGTGGGCGGCGTCGAGCAGCAGCGCCTGCTCCACCGTGCCGGCGTTGCGCAGCCGTTCGCTGGGCGCGTGCAGCAGCTTGTTGGCCAGGGTGTCGGCGACGAAGGCCATCACCGCCTCCGGCGGCTCGCCCGCCGCCAGCTTGCGCCGCGCCTTGGCCAGCACTTCGTCGCGGCTGTGGCGGGCACGGCTGCGCAGGCTGCGGATGGTGGCGCCGGCGTCGCGGCTTTCCAGCCACTTCTCGAAATCGCGCGCGTAGTCCTCCACCAGCGCCTCGGCCTGCTCGGCGGCGGCTTCGCGCACCTTCAGGTTGTCGGCGATCACCGATCGCAGGTCGTCGAGGGTGTAGAGGTAGATGTCCTCGAGCTTGGCGATGGCCGGGTCGAAATCGCGCGGCACCGCCAGGTCGATCATCAGCATCGGCTTGCGGCGGCGGCGGCCGATGGCGTTGGCCACCAGCTCGCGGCTCAGCACGTGGCCGCGGCCGCCGGTGCCGGAGATCACCACGTCGGCCTCGGCCAGGTGCAGCGGCAGGTCGCCCAGGCCGATGGCATAGCCGTGCAGCCCGGCGGCGAGGTTCTGGGCACGCTCCAGCGAGCGGTTGGCGACGATGATGCGCCCCACCCCGCGCGTGCTCAGGTGGCGCGCCAGCAGCTGGCCGGTTTCGCCCGCGCCGATCAGCAGCGCGGTCTGGCTGGCCAGGTCGGCAAAGATGTGGTGGGCCAGCTGCACCGCCGCGTAGGCGATGCTGACCGGGTGCGCACCGATCTGGGTGCGGCTGCGCACCAGCTTGGCCACGGAGAAGGCGTGCTGGAACAGCCGCGACAGCACCGGACCCAGCGCGCGCACCTGCTGGGCCTGTGCGAACGCCTGCTTCATCTGGCCGAGGATCTGCGGCTCGCCCAGCACCATCGAATCCAGCCCCGAAGCCACCCGCAGGCTGTGCAGCACGCTGCCGCGGTCGCGCAGCACCGTCAGGTGCGGCTCGATCGCGCCAGCCTGCACCTGGCGCTCGCGCCGCCACCACTCGATCAGCCGGCCCTCGTCGCCCGGTGCCGCCACCGCCATGATTTCGGTGCGGTTGCAGGTGGACAGGATCGCCGCTTCCTCCACGCCCGGCAGCGCGCGCAGCCGCGCCAGCGCGTCGGGCAGCTCGGCGGCGGTGAAGGCCAGCCGCTCGCGCACCTCCAGGGAGGCGGAACGATGACTCAGGCCGAGGGTCAGAAGTGCCATGGGCGGCGATTTTCCGGCAATGGGCCCGGCGGCACAAGACTGCGGCGCCTCCGCAATTGACCTGGATCAACTACGGCTGTCACGAATCCCCACGGAGGCTTCGCGCTACAATGCGCAGGTCCTGACGTCGAGCCGTGCACGTGCACTTCCTGCGTAACCCCCTGCGCCTGACGCTGAGCCTCGCGCTCGCGATTCTTTACGGCTGCGCGCAAGCGCCGGCCAAGGATGGCGCCGACCAGGAGGAAGCCAGCGCGCCGGCCGGCGCAAAGCCGGCTCCGGCCGAACCGCTGCCGCCCCTGCAGGAAGCGCAGGTCGACGTCATGGCCGGCGAGATGGCCGCCGGCCGCCAGCAGCCGAAGCTCGCGGCCCAGCATTTCCTCAGTGCCCTGGACGTGGTGCGCGACCCGCAGCTGGCGGCGCGGGCCACTGCCCTGGCGCTGGCCGCCGGCGACGACGCGCTGGCCTTCCAGGCCTCGCGCAAGTGGCAGAACCTGGATCCCACCAGCCTGGACGCGCGCGAAGTGGTGACGCGCCTGGCGCTGCGCCAGGGACAGGAAGACGAGGCGCTGGCGCAGTGCGCGTCGATCGTCCGCGACCATCCCGGCGGCAAGGACGACGGGTTCCGCAACGTGGCACTGGTGCTGGCGCAGGAGCCGGACAAGTCCGAGGCGGCCCTGCGGGTGATGGCGCAACTGGTGGCGCAGTACCCCAAGCTGGCCGGCGCCTACCAGGCGCAGGGGCTGCTGGCGCTGCGCTTCAACAAGCCCGACCTCGCCGAGCAGGCCGCGCGCGAGGCCCTGAAGATCAAGCCCGCTTCCAAGGAGGCGGCGCTGCTGCTGGTTGGCGCGCTGGTCAAGAAGGGCGCCATCGACGATGCCGACCAGGTGATGGAAGGCGTGCTCAAGAACAACGGCGACGCCAACGACCTGCGGCTCGGCTATGCGCGCCTGCTGGTCGAGGGCGGCCAGCTCGATCACGGCCGCGAGCAGCTCGAAAAGGTGCTGAAGGCGGATCCGGCCAACGTCGATGCGCACTACTCGCTGGGCCTGGTGGAGCTGGACCGGCGCCAGGCCGACCAGGCCGAGCCGCATTTCCAGTTCCTGGCGCGCATCCCGGACCGCGCCGCCGACGCCGAATATTTCCTCGGCCGCATCGCCGAGCTGCGGCACCAGCCGCAGCAGGCGCTGGCGCACTACCAGAAGGTGACCAGCGGCAACCAGGCGCTGGACGCGGTGATGCGGCGTGCGGCCATGCTCGGCAAGCTCGGCCGGGTCGGCGACGCGCGCGCGCTGCTCGGCGAAATGCGCGAGCAGAACCCGCAGCTGGCCGATCGCTTCACGCTGGCCGAGGGCCAGCTGCTGATCGACGCCGGTGCGGTGGACCAGGCGCTCGAAGTCTACGGCGACGCCCTCAAGGACGCCCCGGACGACGGCGACCTGCTGTTCGCCCGCTCGCTGGCGTACGAGCGCGCCAACCGCATCGGCGACGCCGAGCACGACCTGCGCAAGGTGCTGGACAAGTCGCCGGACGACGCGCGCGCGCTCAACGCCCTGGGCTACACCCTGGCGGTGCACACCGACCGGCTGGCGGAAGCCGACAAGCTGGTCAGCCGTGCGCTGCAGCTGACGCCGGAAGACCCGGCGGTGATCGACAGCATGGGCTGGGTGCGCTACCGGCAGGGCCGCACGCAGGACGCGCTGCCGCTGCTGCAGCGCGCCTACCGCCAGTTCCCCGACGCCGAGGTGGCCGCGCACCTGAGCGAAGTGCTGTGGTCGCTCGGCAACAAGGACAAGGCGCGCGACCTGTGGACCCAGGCCGCGCGGGACGACCCGGAAAATCCGGTGCTGCGCGACACGATCAAGCGCCTGGGGCCGTGAAGCACGGCTGGCGCGCCGCCGCACTGCTGGCCGTCGCCGCAGTCCTGGCCGCCTGCACCGGCACGATCAAGCCGGGCGCCAGCAGCCCGGCGGCACTGCAGGCGTGGCAAGGCCGGCGCGCCCAGCTCGAGCAGCTCCACGGCTTTTCCCTGCAGGGCCGCATGGCCGCCACCGGCGTGGTGAGCTTCGGCGGCGCGCTGTCCTGGGTGCAGGCCGGCGAACGCTTCGAGGCGCGCTTCTATGGCCCGCTGGGCGTGGGCGCGGTCGCGGTCAGCGGGGTGCCCGGCGACGTCGAAGTGCATACCAAGGACGGCACCTACCAGACCCAGGCGCCGGAAGACTTCATGCAGGACCAGCTGGGCTTTTCGGTGCCGGTGGAAGGCCTGCGCTACTGGGTGCTGGGGCTGCCGGCGCCGGACTCGCGCCCGCAGCTGCAGCTCGACGACGCCGGCCGCGTGCGCCACCTGAGCCAGGACGGCTGGGAGCTGGACTACGCCGACTACCAGGCGGTGGGCACGCTGGACCTGCCGCGCAAGTTCACCCTGAGCGACCGCGAACGCGGCTTCCGGCTGGTCATCGACCGCTGGCTCGAGGTCGATTAGGCCGCGGCCCGAACCGTTATAATGACGGTCCAATGAATCAGTCATGGGGCGTCGCCAAGTGGTAAGGCAGCGGGTTTTGATCCCGCCATTCGGTGGTTCGAATCCATCCGCCCCAGCCAAACTGCAAACGCCGGGCGGCGGGCGCCAGATGCCCGGGCGCAGGCGCAGCGCGGATGGCCGGCGCCGCGCCGCAGCAGGCGATCGGGGGGATGAGGCCTGCACGCGCGCCGTGACCCGCTTTCCCGCTCCGCCGCCTGCCCCAGGAGCCCGCCGCTAATGGACACACGTGCCGGAGCGATTCACCTCATGTCGGATACCAGCGCCCAGTTGATGCTCTTCACCGGCAATGCCAATCCTGGCCTGGCCCAGGACATTGCCAACTACCTGCGCACGCCGCTGGGCAAGGCGATCATCGGCCGCTTCTCCGACGGCGAGGTGCAGATCGAGATCCTCGAGAACGTCCGCGGCAAGGACGTCTTCGTGATCCAGCCGACCTGCGCGCCGACCAACGAAAACGTGATGGAGCTGCTGATGATGCTGGACGCGCTCAAGCGCGCCAGCGCCGGCCGCATCACCGCGGTGGTGCCCTACTTCGGCTACGCGCGCCAGGATCGCCGCCCGCGCTCGGCGCGCGTGCCGATCTCGGCCAAGGTGGTGGCCGACATGATCGGCGAATGCGGCGCCAACCGCGTGCTCACCGTGGACCTGCACGCGGACCAGATCCAGGGCTTTTTCGACATCCCGGTGGACAACGTCTACGCCAGCCCGGTGCTGCTGGGCGACATCTGGCGCCAGAAATACGAGCACCCGATGGTGGTGTCGCCCGACGTGGGCGGCGTGGTGCGCGCGCGCGCCCTGGCCAAGCAGCTCGACGAGGCGGACCTGGCGATCATCGACAAGCGCCGTCCGCGCGCCAACGAGGCGCAGGTGATGAACATCATCGGCGACGTCAGCGGCCGCAGCTGCATCCTGGTGGACGACCTGGTGGACACCGCCGGCACCCTGGGCAAGGCCGCCGCCGCGCTCAAGGAGCAGGGCGCGATCAAAGTGGTGGCCTACGTCACCCACCCGGTGCTGTCGGGCCCGGCGATCAGCAACATCAGCCATTCCCTGCTCGATGCGGTGGTGGTGACCGACACCATCCCGCTGTCGCCGGAGGGTGCGGCCTGCCCGAAGATCCGCCAGCTTTCCATCGCCGGCCTGCTGGCCGAGACGATCCGCCGGGTCAGCGCGGAGGAGTCGGTCAGTTCGCTGTATATCGAGTAGCGGCTGCCGCAGGCAGCCGCTACTGGGAATCGGGAATGGGGAATCGGGAGTCGTAAAGGCGGGTGGCGCCGTATGCCGATTGCGTATCTTCCACGCTTTTGATTTTACGATTCCCGATTCTCCATTCTCGATTCCCGGCCTTTCCGCTATACTGCGCGGCTCGCCGTGCCTGGTCGCGGGTGCGGTGCTGTCGTGAATCTTCCGGAGAATCCCATGAAACAGTCATTTGTCATCGATGCCGAGCCGCGCTCGGCGCAAGGCAAGGGTGCGAGCCGCCGCCTGCGCCGCCAGGGCATGGTCCCCGCCATTCTGTACGGCGGCAAGAGCGAAGCACGGCCGATTGCGGTCAACCACAACGAGCTGTCCAAGCACCTCAAGATCGAGGCGTTCTACTCGCACATCCTCACCATCAATCTCGACGGGCAGGCCGAGCAGGCCGTGCTCAAGGACCTGCACCGCCACCCGGTGCGCGACGAGATCATGCACATGGACCTGCAGCGCGTGCTGGCCGACCAGCTGCTGCGCATGCATGTGCCGCTGCACTTCAAGGGTGCGGACATCTGCCCGGGCGTGAAGACCGGCGGCGGCCTGGTGGAGCATCACCTGATCCAGGTCGAGGTCGAGTGCCTGCCCAAGGACCTGCCCGAGTTCATCGAGGTGGACCTGTCGCCGCTCAACGTCAACGAGTCGGTGCACATGTCGCAGCTGAAGCTGCCCGAGGGCGTGGCGCTGGTCGAGCTCAAGCACGGCAACGACGCCTCGGTGGCCGCCATCCACCTGCCGCGCGCCGCGGTCGAGGCCGAGGCCGCGCCGGCCGAAGCCGCCGCCACCGCCGAGGTGCCGGCCACCGCGCAGAAAACCGAGGCCAAGCCCGGCGAAGGCGAGGCCAAGAAGGAAGAGAAGAAGAAGTAAGCTAGGGCGCGCCCGCAGCGCGCCGGCCCCGTCCACCAGCCCGGCGCTGCGGACGGGGCTTTTTTATGTCCAGTGGGGTGCCGGCCGGGCGAAGAGCCTGCGCCGGCGGGTGTCCGCGGACTACGGAAGGATCGAGCAGCGATGGCTGACAGCCCGATTCGAGCGGTCGTGGGCCTGGGCAACCCCGGGGCCGAGTACGAGCGCACGCGCCACAACGCCGGCTTCTGGTTCGTCGACCGGCTGGCCGAGGCGGCACATGCCGGCTTCCGGGTGGAATCCAAATTCCTCGGCGCGCTGGCCAAGGCGCGCGTCGGCGGCCAGGACCTGCTGCTGCTCAAGCCCGCCACCTTCATGAACCGCAGCGGCCAGGCCGCCCAGGCGCTGGCGGCGTTCTACAAGCTCGCGCCCGAACAGATCCTGGTGGCGCACGACGAGCTGGACCTGCCGCCCGGCACCGCGCGCCTGAAGCGCGGCGGCGGCCACGGCGGCCACAACGGCCTGCGCAGCCTGCACCAGCACCTCGGCGAAGCCTACGCGCGCCTGCGCATCGGCATCGGCCATCCCGGGCACAAGGACCGCGTGCTGGAGTACGTGCTCAACCGCCCCGGCGCGGCGGACCAGGCGGCCATCGACGACGCCCTGGCGCGCGCGCAGGCGGCGCTGCAGACCCTGCTCGCGTCCGGCTGGGACAAGGCCGCCCAGCAGCTCCACACCGACGCGGAAAAGGCGGCCCGGCCGCCCAAGGCCGGCAAGGCGGAGCCGCCGGGCGATTAGTGCGATTTTCGTTTAGTTACAGACATGTTTGATTTTTCATTCTGAGCGCAGCGAAGAATCTGGCCAGATCCTTCGCTTCGCTCAGGATGACAGACATGTATGCATTTGAATCGAAAATGCTCTAGAGCGGCTTTCGTTTCGTTTTCCAGGCGCATTTGATTTGTCATTCCGAGCGGAGCGAGGAATCTGGCCAGATCCTTCGCTGGGCGACGTTAATGACCGAAGCGTTATGCAATTGGATCGAATGTGCCCTTCCGGCTATTTCGAGGCGCCAGCGTCCGGCACCGGCGGCACGCGGGTGAACGCCCCCACCGGCCCGGGGAACTCCACCGGGCTTTCGAAACCGTCCGCCGAGACGGCGGCCACGCCGAAGGAAAAATCGTCGATCGCCAGGCCCGCCAGCCGTGCCTCGGCCACCTTGCCGACCCAGCGCGCATGGCTCCAGGCCGGCTCCGCGGTGTCGCGCCAGTAGACGCGGTAGCCGGCCACGCCCTCGCCCGCCGCCTTCCATTTCAGCACCGTGTCCGGCGTCACCGCGCCGGCGATTTCGAGCTGCGCCGGCGGCGCCGGCGCCCAGGCCAGGGCGGCCAGGGTCACGGCGTTGCTGGCGGTGACGCGCGCCAGGTAGTCGAAATCCAGGTGGTCGATGGTGTCGCCGTAGTCCGCGCCGTCCGCGCGGCGCAGGTCCTGGTGCTGGTGCCGGTAATCCTCGGCGCCTTCGGTGAAGCGCAGCGCCGGCATGCCGAGCTCGTTGAACGCCTCGTGGTCGCCGCCGCGGCCGAAGCGGTCCACGCGGTACACCAGGTCCACCCGCCAGTTCGGGAGCGCCGCCTCGGCGATGCGCTTGGCGTAGCGCGCCAGGTTGCGCGAGGGGCCGTCGAGCTCGCCGCCTTCGAAGCGGCGGCGGCGCGCCTCGGCAGCGGTCTCGTCGGGACGCGTGGCCTCGGAGAACAGCCGCACCCGGGTGTTGTCCACCACGCCGTTGCCGCCGCGCGAAGCGCCGACGATGTCGTTGTTCAAGTCGGCCTCGACCTGCCAGCCCTGGTCGCGGGCGTATTGCGCCAGCAGCTTGCCGCCGTACAGGCCCTGCTCCTCGCCCGACAGCACGCCGTAAACGATGGTGGCGGCGAAGCGGTAACGGCTCAGCACACGCGCGGCTTCCAGCACCGCGGCCACGCCCGAGGCGTCGTCGTCCGCGCCCGGCGCGTCGGCCGTGGCGTTGGCGACGTCGCTGACGCGCGAGTCGATGTGGCCGGTGATCAGCACCACGCGCTCCGGCTGCCCGCTGCCGCGCTGGACCGCCACCACGTCGACGATGTCGGTGGGCACCGGCAGCCGCGCGCCGGTGACGGTCTGCGCCGGGGTGACCACGCTCAGGCAGCCGCCGCAGTCCGCGGCGATGGCGGCAAAGCGCTGCTGCGCCCAGCGGCGGGCGGCGCCGATGCCGCGCGCCGCCGGCTTCGGGTCGGAAGCGGTGTGGCGGGTGCCGAACCCCACCAGCGCCTGCACGCTCGCCTGCAGCTGCGCCGCGCTCACCGCGCCGGCGATTTCCGCCAGCACCGGGTGTTCCTGCGGCGGCGGCGCGTCGGCGGCCGCGGCCGTGGCGGCGATCGACAGCGCCCAGGCGGGCCAGTGGCGCATGCGGGCTCCAGGTGCGGTACGGGCCCCATGATGACGCGGCGCCCGGGCCGCCGCAAAAGCCCGCTGCCGGTGCGGCTTCGGCTAAGCTATGCGCCCTTTGGCGGGCAAAGAGTGCAATGGGCATCAAGTGCGGAATCGTCGGCTTGCCGAACGTCGGCAAGTCCACCCTGTTCAACGCGCTGACCAAGGCGCAGATCGCGGCCGAGAACTACCCGTTCTGCACGATCGATCCGAACGTCGGCATCGTGCCGGTGCCGGATCCGCGCCTGGGCGCGCTGGCCGAGATCGTCAAGCCGAACAAGACCGTGCCGGCCACGGTGGAATTCGTCGACATCGCCGGCCTGGTCGCCGGCGCCAGCAAGGGCGAAGGCCTGGGCAACCAGTTCCTGGCGCACATCCGCGAGACCGACGCCATCGCCCACGTGGTGCGCTGCTTCGTCAACGACGACGTAGTGCACGTCGCCGGCGGCGTGGATCCGGTGCGCGACATCGAGGTGATCAACACCGAGCTGGCGCTGGCGGACCTGGAAACGGTGGCCAAGGCGGCCGAGCGCAACGCGCGCCAGGTGCGTTCCGGCGACAAGGCGGCGGCGGCCCGCCAGGGCCTGCTGGATCGCGTGCAGGCGCAGCTCAACAACGGTGCGGCGGTGCGCGGCCTGGCGCTGGACGCCGACGAACGCGCCGCCCTGCGCGAGCTGCACCTGATCACCGCCAAGCCGGCGCTGTACATCGCCAACGTGGACGAAGCCGGGCTGGCCGGCAACGCCCTGGTGGACAAGGTGCGGGCGTTGGCCAAGTCCGAAAACGCGGAGGTGGTGCTGGTCTGCGCCGCCATCGAGGCCGAGATCGCCCAGCTCGACGATGCCGACAAGGCACCCTTCCTGGCCGACCTGGGGCTGGACGAGCCGGGCCTGAACCGGGTGATCCGCACCGCCTACAAGCTGCTGGGGCTGGAAACCTACTTCACCGCCGGGGTGCAGGAAGTGCGCGCCTGGACCGTGCGCGCCGGCGCCACCGCGCCGCAGGCCGCCGGCGTGATCCATACCGACTTCGAGCGCGGCTTCATCCGCGCCGAGGTGATCGCTTACGACGACTTCATCAAGTACCGGGGCGAAGCCGGCGCCAAGGAGGCCGGGCGCTGGCGGCTGGAAGGCAAGGAATACGTCGTGCAGGAAGGCGACGTGATGCACTTCCGCTTCAACGTGTAGCTCCCGGAAACGCCGGTACCGGAGCTGCGGACCCGGCGCCGATTCGGCTGACCGCGCGCCGCCGGCCTTGAAACTCCGCCGCGATCGCATACTCTAAGCTGCTACGGTTCCCTTTGCCCTTTGGGCGAGCGGGGTTCGTTATGCAGGCGATTCTCGACAGGATCGGCCGGCGCTTCCGCAACGGAAGCCTCGAGTTCCGAGCCACCGATGGCCGTTCATGGATGTTCGGCCAGGGGGAGCCGCGTGCGGTGCTGCGGCTATATCGCCCCGCAGCCCTTCTGCCCATGCTACTGAGCCCGGAGCTGCGCTTCGGCGAAGGCTACATGGACGGCGTGTGGGAGCCCCTGGACGGCGACCTGCTGCGCGTCTTCGAAGTGGTGATGCACATGCTCGGGTCGGTGGAGATCGGGCCGCTGGAGCAGCTGTTCCAGGTGGCCTTGAGCCGGCTCCGCGAACTGAATTCGCCGATCGGCGCGCGCAGGAACGTGAGCCACCACTACGACCTGGACTACGTGCTCTATGCGGATTTCCTGGACCGCGACCTGCACTATTCCTGCGCCTACTTCCGCGACCCCGGCATGTCCCTGGAGGACGCCCAGCAGGCCAAGTGCGCGCACATCGCCGCCAAGCTGGACCTGCGCCCCGGCGCGCGCGTGCTGGACATCGGCTGCGGCTGGGGCAGCATGGCGCTGTACCTGGCGCAGCGCTTCGGCGCGCGGGTCACCGGCATCACCCTGTCGCAGGAACAGCTGCGCATCGCGCGCGAGCGCGCCGCCGAGCGCGGGCTGGGCCGCCAGGTGGAATTCCGCCTGGAGGATTACCGGCTCACCGAGGGCGAGTTCGACGCCATCGTCAGCATCGGCATGTTCGAGCATGTCGGCCGGCCGCAGTACCAGGCCTATTTCCAGCAGGCCCGCCGGCTGCTGCGGCCGGACGGCACCATGCTGCTGCATACGATCGGCCGCAGCACCCCGCCGGCGGTATGCAACCCCTGGATCCGCAAATACATCTTCCCGGGCGGGTACATCCCTTCCGCCTCGGAGATGACGGCCGCCATCGAGCCCACCGGGCTGATCCTGGCCGACCTGGAAGTGTGGCGGCTGCACTATGCCCGCACCCTGGAAGAATGGAACCGCCGCTTCCAGGCCCGCCGCGAGCAGATCGCCAGCCGCATGGGGGAACGCTTCTGCCGCATGTGGGAGTTCTACCTGCTGGTGTCGGAAGCCGGCTTCCGCTGGAGCGACCTGGTGGTGTTCCAGGCCCAGCTCACCCGCACCCGCGAACGCCTGCCGCTGACGCGCGACTACCTGTACACCGGCCGCAGCGCAGGCGAAGCACAAACCCTGCGCGCGGCGCGCCAAGCCTGAATCAGCGCCTGCCGGCACAAGCGGAACAGGCCCCCGGCGGCTTTCCTGGCGGCCCCCGCGGAGTCCGGGCACTCGACGCCACCCCCCAAATTCACTAAACTTCCGGCCCTTGCGTGGCTAGGTAGCTCAGACGGTTAGAGCGCGGCACTCATAATGCTGAGGTCGGCGGTTCGATCCCGCCTCTAGCCACCAATTAAATCAGTGACTTACAAAGCGGCACCACTTTAGCGTTTCGCTCGTTGTGCCAAATTTGTGCCCCTTCCGGCGGCACACCGTCACCACCCCCGATTTCACCCCTCGCGATCCGCTCGGCGTGTGCCAGCAGGTGGCCCGACGACAGGTGCGCATACCGCAGCACCATCTCATGCGACCGCCACCCGCCGAGCTCCTGCAGCACGTTGAGCGGCGTGCCGGCCTGTGCATGGCGCGACGCCCAGGTATGCCGCAAGTCGTGCCAGCGGAAGTCCTGCAAGCCCGCCCGCTTGACCGCCTTGCGCCAGGACTTGGTATTGACCTGCCAGACCGGACGGCCCTGGTAGGTAAACACGTACGTCCCATCCACCCCTTCGCGCTGCTCCAGCACCGCCATTGCGTCCGCGTTCAACGGCACCGCAATCGCCTTGCGGGTCTTGGTCTGGTCGGCATGCACCCAGGCGCACCGCTTGCCCAAGTCCACCGCCGACCATTCCAGGCGACACACGTTGCGTTGACGTAAGCCCGTAGCCAAGGCGAAGCGCATCATCTGCGCCTGGTGCTCGGGGAGCTGGCCGAGCAGCCGCTCGGCTTCCTCCCAGGTGATCCAGCGCGTCCGCTTGTCCTGCACCGAGTACATCGGCGCCTTGGGCGTCCGCTCCGTCCACTCCCACACCTCGCAGGCCCGCCGCAGGATGGCCCGCACCAGCGCCATATGACGGTTGGCCGTGGCCTTGCTGCCCTCTGCGGCCTTGGCTTCCAGCAACTGGAACAGCAAGGGGCGGTCAATCATGGACAGCCGCTTGCCGCGCAGGTACCGATCAACCCAACACAGTATCTCCTTGTCCTTCTTCAGCGATGCCTTGTGGCCCTTCTCCTTGAGCCACTGCACCACCGCGTCTTCCCAGGTGTAGTCCGGTCGCTGGCCCAGCTTGCGCTGCCGCCACGCGTCGGCCTTCAGCCGGTCGTGGAGCTCTTGCGCCGCCCGCTTGTCGACAGACCCAGCAGACTTGCGTACTCGCTCGCCGTCTGGCGCCGTGAACCGGACCCACCACACATCGCCGCGTTTGTAGATACCCATGCTCCAATCTCCTGGTTGGAGCCACTTAGCGGCGCTTGCCCACGGACAAGGTAAAGCGAGCGGAGATAGTCAGCAAGGTCGCTTTCCAGGAACACCCAGGCTTTGCCCGGCTTGGCCGCCGGCACGAGTCCCCGGCGGGCTTTGGATCGCAGCACGCGCGGCGACATGCGCAGGTAGCGGGCCGCTTCTTGCAGGTCATAGGTCGGCCCTCCGCTACTCACGGCCCGTCGCCTTGCGGTAGGCGCGCGCCTTGGCTTCGCGCACGCCATCGGTGCTACCCGGCATCGGCTGGTTGAACTGCGTCGCCTTGCGCATGGCCTTGTCCAGGATGATTTCCTCGTAGCGGACACCGGGCACGGAGGTATAGGAATCCAGCTCAGTGCGCGCCATCGCGTCCAGGGACTCGGCCGCTTCCAGGGGATCGCGGAGGCCCTTGGCGGCCATGTACGAGCTCAGGACGGCGATATACAGGTTTGCCAGGCGTTCGTCCGAGGGGACCCGATCCTTGCGGGCCGGGACGCGCTCCGCCTGGCCGGATTCGTCCCAGGGGACGGCCTGCAAGGTCTCCCAAAGGGGATGGGTAGGCCAACGGGACTTGGTGGTGTCGGTTTGATTCGGGTTGGTGAGCCGGAGCCAGCTGTGCGTGGCGTAGGCCCATAGACCGCCGCGCTTCGATTGCATCTCGGCAAACGTCGAGACGCCGAGCTCGCGGAGCACTTCGCGCCGGAACTGGAACTCCAGGCGGTAGACGCGCTGATCCGGTAGCCAGCCGGCTTGCTGCCAGAGCGCGCGCATGTAGTGCTTGCCGCTCTTTTCGATTTCCAGGGTCTTGTCGTACAGGCGGGCCGAGAGGAAGCCGCCCTGGCCGATGCTGACGCCGGAATAGTCGAGGTTTACCGCGTGGGCGCTGTAGTCCCTGGCCCGCGTGACCCAGGCGGAACGGTGGATGGCGTCCAGGTCTACGTCGGTAACGAAATCGGCGCACAGATCGACGCGGGCGACGGTCGGAGCGCCCTGCACCTGGCCGAAGGTGGAAACGATCAGGCCGAGCTGCGAGACGGCCTGGTCGACGCCCAGGTGCAGCAGCCAGGTGCTGTCGATCTTGCAGTAGGCCAGCGGTACGCGCTTGGCGCGCAGGCCGCCCAGCTCGATGCGGTAGGCGTTGTCCTGGACGATGTAGCGGAAGACGTTGCGGCCGAACGGGCCGACCAGGAACTGATGATCCAAGATGGAGAACCAGGCTTTGGCCTTGTCCCTGTCCTGGTCTGACCGGGCCGCTTCCTTCTTGCCATCGAGGATGCCAGCCCAGACCTCGGACAGCTCGCCGGAATAGGTCAGGTAGAGGCTGTCTACCCCGAACCGCAGTACCTTGCAGATAGCAGGGCACGTGTTACTAGGGGCGTGCCCTGCCAGATCGCCATCTGCGCCGCGCGCCCCGGTATGCGCCGACGGCGCATCTCCGGGCCGCGCGCCGCTGCTTTCGTCGTGTTGCATGTAGAGCTCCTGTGAATAATGGAGCTCCTAAACTATTGCGCCGCCCCCGGCGACTACGAGGACAAACTTTTTGAACTTCGCGTCGCCATGCTGTCGCGGCGGCGCTGGACGTAGCGCGCGAGCGACGACAGATCCTTTGAATACAGCTTCAAGTCCGCCAGGCGCACAAGAAAAAGTTCTTCAAGCATTTTCTCGCTGAAGTGTTCTAGCACCTTCCCGCGAAACATCAGATAGAGACTCAGATCAAGCTCGGGGTACCGCGTGCTTTGCACCGCTTTGGGCCGCTGAATCGCTCCTCCGAGTTCCTTGAAGAAACCTATACTCTGCGTCAGCGCAGCTCTAGACATCCGACGCCGGCACGGTGCACAGCTCAGGCAACTCGGATCAACCCGCACGGCATTGAAGAACGCCTCGTCATCCCTATCTGCTCGTTTGACGAGCATATTGAGGGACTCACCAAACATGACGACCGCGCGCATATTGTTCCAGACGGCATACACACCAGCAAACGCGGCCGCGCGATTCTTAGGATTCGGCTGAAACTCCTCTACGCGCATGTCCTGATTCGGCGACAGCAGGCCCGGCAATCCGCGTGATTCTGCCACTTCGACGAGTAGCTCTGACATTCCCAGGCGTGCGACGCTACCAAAGACCAGCCGCAGCTCCGACTTCTCGTAAAGACGCCACCACTCGACGGGGCCCACATTCTCCCACAGCCGCGCCGCTCGTTCGGGTTCGACCATGATCGACCGGGAGATTTCGCCGAACAACGCATCTGACGTTCGGTAATTGATAACGAGCCCGCGAAGAATTTGCCCCCATACTTGGATTTGCGCGATTTCCTTAGGGCCCGGCGAATATGCCATTAGAGTCCTTCTTGCCGCCACCGCAGCCACTGGCCGATACACAAGGCTATGAAGCACCCTTGGCCGCCACTCGACGCATACCACACTACCAGCTTATTCGATCGCCATGCCACTATCCATATAACCGCCACCATACCTGGGATAGGGACTGATGAGAGCTTTGAAATCTATGGGGACAGCTTAAAGAACCTGCCCCCTCCGTTGCTGGAATGGGCGATGGATCACGGAATGACAGACATCAATTCTGTCGAGATCCGCCCAAGCGAACAGTGAAATACTAGGGAGCGGGCAACTATTTGCTTTACATAAAACATCTACCCGCGGCGACTTTGACGACCCTGCCAGGTCCTAGCCGTGCCAACGATGGGCGATTTCCCAGACCGATAATCCTCTCGGTAACTGAATTGAATTCATGCCTCTTTGTTGCGACGTTGTCGAGTCAGCATGGCTAGATCAGATTTAGCCAGCATACTTACCGGTTTACGCCTCATCAATGACCGGCGATCTCATGTACGCATGTTAGGTCCCTGTCTGGATGGGGCCCTGCATAAAGGACTGCAAGATGAAACTGCTGCTCGATAAAAAACGTCTGGTAGTAAACTCTGGCAGCAGCTTGCGGTGTCGTGTTGTCGCCCTGCTTTATGTGAGTACTTGCTGTGGCGCTGTGCAGGGATTCGCCATCCCGACGAATTTCCAGACTAATGCTTATTCCCCCTGTCTGGGCATGCTCTAGGCCGAGCTCCCTAAAAAATGCGTCTACTCTTCCAATCTGCCCATTTTTTTGAACCAAATGAGCAAACGCTTCGGCCGTCCTTCGCATGAACTCGTGCCTGTGCGCGGCTATCTCATTGCAGCGATCCAAAGCACCTTCGACTATGACAATTCGACGGTTCTGTTCCGACACCCATTGAAAGTGCTCCGCTGGGGTGCGCAGCACCTGGCCAAAAATCTCTCGCAGGATCCTCTCATAAAGCCTGTTCAAGAAAACTGTGTCGATCTTGTTCTTCCCCAGGACGGGCCAGTCTTCTTCCCCTTCATGTCCCTGGACCACCTCCGCTCCAAGATCCGCCAATGCAGCCAACTCCTCAATGACCTCTGCGGGTACAGGGGCATAAGGCAGCACGAGTACATATGCCGCCGCATAGCCGCGTTCGAGTTGATCGCAGTGCTCGTGCAGCTTGTGAACTGCCGCATCGGGATGAGGTAAAAGCTGAAGATACCCCTTCTTTCCCGCGCCGGCTGGTATGCAGGTTATGTAAGTATCCCTGCGTCTGGCCCCAGCTTCCAGCTTCCCTCGCAGCTGGTGAGGCAAGCCAATCACGAATACGTGGTCCACTCCGGCGCCCTTGCAATTCTAGAGGCGCGACTTAATAAGGATGGAGCTAAGCAAAGTGGGAATCACAAGTTGGGCGATGTCATCGTCAGTCAGAAGGTCCAACAACTTAACGGCCCTCTGTCGCGGTGTAAATTGGGTCTCGTCGTCCGTCTTCCTTGCACCAGCTTGAATAGAATCTCTTTGAACGCAGAGATCGTTAAAATCAACGCCATTACTCGACGCCCAAGCTCGGATAGTCATTATCACTCGGTGGGTGCGAAAGCTCCTCCAGGAGCTGCTATTGTCGCCGAGTGCACGAGTAAATGCCGCGTTAAGAGCGCTTGTATAGTTTTGAGTTATTAATGCTTCAAGTGGGGTAATCTCGTCCGCTGGCATCCGAAGAGAATCCAAGAACGAACGCATCCAGGCCTTTTGCGTCTCCGGAGATATTCTTTGAATTTCGATTCGGTTTGCGTCGGGTTCGTGCGCCGTTGCGCCAAACAGCGGTTCTTCTATAACAAAATGGCGAATCGACTTTGTTTCTTTGTCAAAGAATCGCTTTCGCTTCGAATCGGGATTGGTAAAGGCTTGCCAGACCTCGCTGCGAATGACCGCCGCATGCTCTGGAAACTGCGAGGGCGAAGCAAAAGTTGACGTGCCTTGGGATGTCTTGCGAAGTATGATTCGCATATCCCCGGCGCCAGACGGCTGCTCTATGAGAACTTTGTCTCCCAGAGCGCTCGAAAGAAAGGATGAGAATTTCTGGTAACCGTAGGCTCGCTGGTCAAATCGACCAAGCCCTTTGCGGGCAAGCAGTGCATCGAGCCGCTGCTTCAATCGCGCACCAAATTCTGGCGAGCGCTCGGACAGCAGTTGGAGAATTAGCTGCGGAACAAAAGTTTGAGCTTCCACCTTGATAGGCTCCAAGTCGTCAGATAGCAAGGAATAGACCGCCACAGAGTGTGGCGGGTATTCCGAAAATCATAATGCTGCTGTCTGGTTCCCTGACTTGTAGCCACGTCGTCCGACAAATAGAACACCATATCTGCCGGCACTTCGGCGCTGCTAAAGCCCTCAAGATGAGCCTGGATTCAACTTGATCCGGCCGATCTTTCGGTGGCTCTCATTGGTTGAGAGCGTGCACGTATACTAAGCCTTGGCCGATGGTGGGTCAACCTCCGTTCAGCTGCCGAAGGTCAAGCGCCCATCCAGAGCAAGCACTTTGGGGGCCAGCAGGGCCGTTTGTGCACTGCATAGTAATTTAGTTGTCGCCGTCCCGATGCAATTTCGTACGATTTCTTGAAATTTATAAAACAAAACAATAAGTTACATAATCTTCCATGCGACGCCCAATTTGCACAGAAGTGAACAAGCGACGATCTAAGAACCTAAGAACTTGACTGGCGATAACGAGTAGAATCGCCTATAAGCGATGGTGTGGACGCTTTGAAAGTGTTCGTTCTAGCTCACCCTTACGCGACGGATCGCAAGCGTGGATTGTCGCATCATTGTGCCAGCACGATAAGTTGTTTCACTGTCGCTGAGTGGCACAAATCCGGCACAACGAAGCTGGGCAGGCGCCGCAAGTGGCTGATTTAGAATGACTTTTCAGCCATATCCGCCCGCCCTCATAATGCTGAGGTCGGCGGTTCGATCCCGCCTCTAGCCACCAATCCCATTTTCCAGACCCTTCAACGCCGTCCATACAAGTCCAAGGGCGGGAACACGCTGAGGCGGCGCTGAACGTCTCCAAAGATCAAGCTCGCCAGCGCGGCCGGGGCTGCTTCGCTCGAAATCTGCCGTATCAACCAGCCAGAGCCGCAACTCTCGCGGTAGTTGCCGCGATGCAAGCCGTTGTCAAAAAACGGCGGAATACGTCCAAGGACTGCGACCAAACGGCGTCCCAGTCCTTGAAATGACTAGTCCAATGGACTACATTGGATAATGATCCGGCCGGTGCCGATTTCCGTTGTTGAAACGCCCGAATTCCTGGCAGCGACGCGCAAGCTCTTGAACGATGAGGAACGCGCTCTGCTGGTGGAATACCTCGCATACAACCCTTCGGCCGGCGACCTGATCCCAGGCACGGGCGGGCTTCGCAAGCTCCGTTGGGGGCTGGAAGGGCGCGGCAAACGAGGTGGCGCGCGAGTAATTTACTTTTACCACAACGTCAACCTGCCGCTGTTCGCGCTGACCGCTTACGCCAAGAACGAGCGCGCGGAGATCAGCCAGGCGGAACGGAACGAGTTTCACAAATTGACCAAGCTTCTGATCCAGAATTATGCGAGGCACAAGCGATGAGCAAGGTTTCCGAAAGCATCCGGCGCGGTCTTGAAGAAGCCCTGGCCTACTCCAAGGGCAAAGCCGACGAGGGCAAGTATCGGGTTCATGTACCTCAGCTGATCGACGTGCGCGCCATCCGGACCAAGCTGGGGCTCACCCAGGAGGAATTTGCGGGCCGCTTCGGGTTCAGCGTAAACACGCTGCGCCATTGGGAACAGGGAAAGCGGCGCCCAGAAGGGCCAACACGGGCGTACCTGCTGGTCATTGATCATTCCCCCAGAACTGTCGAGAAGGCTCTTCGCGCCGCGTAACAGCGAATCTGCTCACAAGTGAGCGCGGGACGAAATACCGGCGATCATCCGCTGAACCATCTATGCGGCTGGGACGGCCGCGAGCTTCGGCTCATGCCGGCGTTCGACCTGGAGCCTTGTGGAGGCCGCGACGGAGGGCGCCACCAGATGCGCATCGGCCTGCAAAGCTACCAGGGCACCCTGGAGAACGCCGCCGCTGCCGCGGGAGAGTTCGGGCTCAGCGCCAAGCAGGCGTCGAGCTGCATCAAGCGCATTTGCGGGAAGTTCGCGGACTGGCGAGCAGTGGCGCAGTCGCTGAGCTGCGGGACCAGCCTTCAAGGCCATATTTTGGCCGGTCTGCGCATCTAGAGCATTTTCGATTCAACTGCATACATGTCCGTCATCCTGAGCGCAGCGAAGGATCTGGCCAGATTCTTCGCTGCGCTCAGAATGACAAATCAAACATGTCTGCAACTAAACGAAAATCGCTCTAGCCTGATCACCCCCCGATCAAGCTTCGAAATCTACATGACTCGAAGTCTGGCGCGCCGTCGAGTTGCACGTCGCCCCACACCGACGGCGCTCCCAGCCCGATCAGATCTTCAGCCGGCGCCGGTCGCCGTTGCTGACGACGTGCGCCGCGGTCGGCGTGTTGAAGTGTGCCGCCAGCATCCAGATGTCCTTGTCGCACAGCTTGTCCAGGATCTTGCGGCGGGAAGCCGTGGACATGGCCAGGTCCATGCAGAAGGCGCTGTGCCACTCCGGGTAGGCCACCTGGATCGGGTGGTGGAAGGAGTCTCCGGTCATCAGGGCCTGGCCCTTCTGGCCCTTGATGTTGATGCACACGTGACCCGGCGAATGGCCGCGGCTCGGCTCCAGCCAGACGCTGTCGTCCAGCGCGAAGTCGCTGGCGACGAGGTCGGCGCGGCCGGCTTCGTACACGGGCAGCACGCTGTCGGCGTAGGAGCCGTCCAGGCCGTGGTCGTCCTGCCGGTTGGCCCAGCCTTCGAACTCGGTACGGTCGAACACGTAGCGCGCGTTCGGGAAGGTGGGCACCCACTTGCCGTTCTCGAGCCGGGTGTTCCAGCCGACGTGATCCAGGTGCAGGTGCGTGCACATGACGTGGGTGACCTGCTCGGGCTTCACGCCGGCGGCCGCGAGCTTGCCGAGATAGTCGGACTTGTAGTTGACGAATTCCGGCACCGTGCTGCGCTTCTTGTCGTTGCCCACGCAGGTGTCGACCAGGATCAGGTTCTTGCCGGAGCGCACCACGAAGGTGTGCAGCGACAGGTGGAGCATCTCCTCGTTCGGCGAGCCCTTGAGCGGCAGGAAATGCGGCTCCATCCAGCTGCGCTGCGACTCGAGGATGCCCCGGTCGAAGGTCGGGTAGAAATCCTTCAGCGGCAGCAGCGCGCCGTACCAATCCTGCACGCGGTCGATGGTCACGTTGCCGAAGTTCAGTGTCTTCACCTTGAATCCCCTCCAGTACGATTTTTGTGATTGAGGCTGCCAATGCGGCGGACGCGCGTGCATGCACCCCGGGGGGATCATCTTCCAAAACCCGGGGGCGTGTCCATATACCGATTTTGAACCGTGCCCGTATCGCTCCAGCACAATCAGAGCCGTCCGCCGTCCGCCGTCCGCCGTCCGGCTTCCGCCCGCCTGATCTCCGTTGCGGCGCGCCCGGCGCTCGATTTCAGCGGCCGGGGCGCGTATCGTTTCCGCAGCAAGTCGAGGCGCAGACGGGGGAGCAATGTCGATGAGCAGTGTTTCCGCAGCGGGCATGGCGGGCAAGCGCGTGGCCGTCACCGGCGCCGCCAGCGGCATCGGCGCCGCCACGGCGAAGCTCCTGCAGGCGCAGGGCTGCCGCGTGGCCTGCCTGGACCGCAATCTTGCCGGCGCGCGCGCCACGGCCGGCGCCGACGGGCTTGCGGTGGAAGTGGACGTGGCCGACGAGCCCTCCGTCATCCGCGCGTTCGAGCAGGCCGGCACGGCCTGGCAAGGCCTCGATGCGCTGGTCACCGCCGCTGGCATCATCAACACCACCTCGTTCTTCGACACGACGGTGGCGGAGTTCCGCCAGCTGTTCGACGTGAACGTGATCGGCTCGTTCCTGAGCGTGCGCGAAGGCGCCCGCTACATGCAGCGCGGCGCGCGCATCTGCATGGTCGCGAGCATCTCCAGCTACACCGGCGGCGGCTACGTGGCCAGGGGCGCCTATGCCACCAGCAAGGGCGCGGTGCTGACGATGATGAAAGGCTGCGCGCGCGAGCTGGGGCCCAAAGGCATCGCCGTGAACGCCGTGGCGCCGGGCTTCATCGACACGCCGTTCGTCGCCTCCGCCATGAGCGACCCGGTGCGCCGCAAGGAAGTGGTGGCGGCCGTGGGCCAGGTCGGCACGGCGGAGCAGATCGCGCAGTGCGCCGCGTTTCTGGTCTCGCCGGCCGCGGACTTCGTGCACGGCGAAACGCTGATCGCCGACGGCGGCATCCTGATGCGCTGAGGGGCGCCCGCCAGCGCCCGGCGGGACCCGGTTCGCTAATCGGTCGGATCGGCATCCAGCCGCACGATCCATCCCTCCATGCCGGGCCCGGCCGCCGGATACCGGCTGGCCACCAGCGGGTCGTGCCCGGGGATCACGTGGCGGGCCGAGGTCGCCAGGCGGAACAAGGTCTTGTGGCCCTCGAGCATGTCGCCGACGTTGTAAACGATCGGGAAGGCGCGGCCCTGGTCCATGTGCGCGTAGAAGTGGCTGGCGTCGGACGCCAGCACCACCCAGCCGCGGCGCGTGCGCACGCGCACCGCTTGCAGCCCCTTGGTATGGCCGCCGACGTGATGAACCTCGATGCCCGGGGCGATTTCGGCGGCGCCGTCGTGGAACTGGACGCGCTGGTCGAACACGCAGCGCACCATGTTGGCCACGTCGTCCGCCTCGTAGCCGTGGCGCAGCACGGCGTGGCACATGCAGCGCCCGGTGGCGAAATCCATCTCGCTGTCCTGCAGGTGGAAGCGGGCGTTGGCGAACAGCGGGATGTTGCCGGCGTGGTCGTAATGCATGTGCGTGATGATCACGTCATCCACCCGCTCGGGCACGATGTCGAGCGCCTGCAGGCCCGCCGCCACCGGCTTGAAGATCTGCCGGTCGCGCTTGCGCGCCATGCTTTCGGTGAAGCCGGTATCCACCACCACGCGGCGCGCCGGGTTCGAGATCACCCACACGTAATAGTTGAGCGGCATTTCGCTGTCGTGTGCGTCGCCGCCGATGAAATTCTCGGGGGAGCGGCGCATCAACCAGGCGTACTTGATCGCGCGGATTTCGTAGCAGTCGTCCGTCATGGTGCTGCCCTCGGGCCTCGCGGCCTCAGGCCTTCTGCGCGCGGTCGAATTCCGCCAGCGCTTCCTTGGCCACGCGGAAGGCGTCCACTCCGGCGGGAATGCCGCAGTAGATGGCGACCTGCAGCAGCACTTCGCGGATCTCGGCCTTGGTCACGCCGTTGCGCAGGGCGCCGCCGACATGCATCTTCAGCTCATGCGGCCGGTTCAGCGCCGCCAGCATCGCCAGGTTGAGCATGCTCCGGGTCTTGCGGGGCAGCTCTTCCCGGCCCCACACCGCGCCCCAGCAATACTCCGTGGTCAATCTTTGCATGGGCATGTTGAAATCGTCCGCCGAGGCGATGGATTTCTCCACGAAATCCTTGCCCAGCACCGCCTTGCGGATCTCGAGACCGCGCTCGAATAGCTCGTCGTTCATGTCGCTCTCCTCGTTCTGGATTTGGGTTCTGGAATTTGCGTTCAGGGGCCGGCAAAATCATCCGATAAGCTGCTCCGTCAAGCCGGCGCGCGCCGGCTTGACGGGAAAATTGATCCTCAGCCGCTTCCAGCCAGCAGCGCGCTCAATTGCCCGGCGTCCTCGCTGCGCTCCAGGCTGTCGATGCAGGCTTCGATGTCCTGGCCCCGGGCTTGTCCCACCACGCCGGCGGCGGCCGCGCGGAAGCGCGCGCGCACTTCGTCGGCCGCGGCATTGACCACGTCGTCCAGACGCACGTGCTGAACCCGGCCGCTGCCGTCGCGAATTTCGACTTCCCCGCCCTGGCGGGCGGGATAGGCGCGGGTCATGTCGTCATCGACTTGCAGCGTCGTCATCTTGAGCAAGCGGTGCAGCCGCGCGTCGTGCAGCAGCTCGAAGTTCTTCTCGGACACGCCGCGCTCGATCAGCGCGGCGGCGACGTTGTACTGAATGCTCATCTTGGCCTGCAGGATGTGCGCGAACGGCCCGCAATAGTCGCAACCCGGGTACAGCATGCCGGCGCGTGGCACCCGCACCGTGATCGAGGCGATGCGATCGAGCGCGAATTGCCCGTCGCGGGCGATACGCAGCGCGGCCTGGCTGGCGGTCTGCGCGAAATTGCACGCCGGAACCGGCTTGTGGTAGACGGACAATATTTCCGGCGCGGATTCGAACAGCGCGACGCGCGCCGCTGCCGCGCGTTTTCCCAGCGCCGCGAACAGGCCGGCTTCGCCGTCGAGCGCGGTGGGGGATGCGAACGCCCCGGCTTCGGCAAGCCGCGCCGCGGTGACGCCATTGCGCGCCGCGAAGCCCGCGTGGAAAAACATCTCACTGCCGCCGGTGTGCGCCCATTGGTTGAAGCCGGCGGTGGTATTGGCGCCAAGCGCAATGGCACTGGTCGCTTGTGCTTTGTCGAGGCCGAGCAGGCGCGCCCCCGCCGCCGCGGCGGCGATCGGCCCGGTGATGCCGGTCGGCCGGTGGATCCTCGCCAGCTCCGCGTCCATCACGGCACGGCCGATCTGCCCGCCCGCTTCATAGCCGGCGACCGCCGCGGCGATGAAATCGCGGCCGCCGACCCGGCGATACTGCGCCAGCGCCAGCAGGGCGGGCAGCACGACAATGCCGAGGTGGCTGATGCTGCCGGAATGCATGTCTTCGCGCACCAGCCCGTGCCCCATCACGGCGTTGGCAAAAGCCGC
>JADHNH010000157.1 GCA_016779605.1 Nevskia sp.
TAACCCACGCTCGCCGTGGCCAGCTTCACGCCGAAGCCGACGAACAGCGCCCCGGCGGCGCCGGACAGCGCGCTGCGCGCGCGCCGGCGGCGGCGGAATGCAGCGGCCAGGTGCGCGCCGCCGAGCACGAGCGTGCTCAGGTAGGCGGCGCTCATCAGCTGCGCCAAGGCGCCGAGCAGCGCGAACGACAGCGCCTTGTGCGGATAGGTCGGGTCGACGAACTGGATGAAGAAGGCCACGAAGAACAGGATGGCCTTCGGATTCAGCAGGCTGATCAGCAGCGCCCGCCGCAGCGGATCGCTGCGCTCCGCCGGCCGCTCGCTCGCGGATTCCGGCTCCACCGTCCGGCGCGCCTGCCCGCGCCAGGCGCCAACGAGCATCCGCGTGCCGACATAGCCCAGGTAGGCCGCCCCGGCGAACTTCACCAGCGTGAACAGCGCCGGGTAGGCGCGCAGCAGCGAGGCCACGCCGGCCGAGGCCAGCACCGTCAGCACGGTGTCGCCGGCGAACACGCCGCAAGCCGCGCGGAACCCCTGCCGCACGCCGCGCTGCGCCGAGGTGGACAACACGAACAGCGAGTTCGGGCCCGGCAGCAGGATCACGATCAGCGTGCCCAGCAGATAGGTCGGCAGATGGACGACGCCGAGGCTGGCGGCGTTCATGGCCGCTGCTCCATCATCTCCACGAAGCGGTCGAACAGGTAGGCCACGTCGTGCGGGCCGGGGCTGGCCTCCGGGTGGCCCTGGAAGCTGAACGCCGGCGCGTCGAGCACCCGCAGGCCCTGGTTGGAGCCGTCGAACAGCGAACGGTGCGTCACCGTCACGTTGGCCGGCAGCGTGGTTTCGTCCACCGCGAAGCCGTGGTTCTGGCTGGTGATCAGCACGTGGCCGCTTTCCAGGTCCTGTACCGGGTGGTTGGCGCCGTGATGGCCGAATTTCATCTTCAGCGTCTTGCCGCCCGCGGCGATGCCGAGAATCTGGTGGCCGAGGCAGATGCCGAACAGCGGCAGGCGCCTGCGCAGGAACTCGCGCGCGGCGTCGATGGCGTAGGTGCAGGGCTCCGGGTCGCCCGGTCCGTTGGACAGCATCACGCCGGCCGGGCTCATCGCCAACACCTGCTCCGCGGGCGTCTGCGCCGGCACCACGCTGACCCGGCAGCCGCGGTCGGCCAGCATGCGCAGGATGTTGCGCTTGATGCCGAAGTCGTACACCACCACGTGCGGGCCGGAAGGCTCAGGCGCGGTCTCGGCGTTGCCGGCGAGCCGCCAGGAACCGCGGTTCCACTGGTAAGGCGCGCCGGCGCTGACCACCTTGGCCAGGTCCATGCCCTTGAGGCCGGGGAACGCCCGCGCCAGCCGCAGGGCTTCCTTGTCGTTGGCCTGCCCGGCGAGGATGCAGCCGTTCTGCGCGCCCTTGTCGCGCAGCAGGCGCGTCAGGCGGCGGGTATCGACACCGGCGATGGCCACCACGCCCTGCTCGCGCAGGTAGGCGCCGAAATCCAGCCGCGCGCGCCAGCTGCTGGCCGGCCGCGGCGGCTCGCGCAGCACCAGGCCCGCCAGCTGCACTTTTACCGACTCCGCATCCTCGGCGTTGGTGCCGACGTTGCCGATGTGCGGATAGGTCAGCGTGACGATCTGCTCGCGGTACGACGGGTCGGTGAGGATTTCCTGGTAGCCCGTCATCGCCGTGTTGAACACGACCTCGCCGACGGTGCGGCCCTCGATGCCAATGGAAACACCCCGGAAAATACTGCCGTCGGCAAGTGCAAGCAGGGCCGGGGTGGTTGGCGTCATCGATCCGTGGTCTTCCGCTGGCTGACTGACACAAGAAAGGGGGCTTGCGCCCCCTGTTCAGGATTAGGCGCGCATTTTACCCGGCGGACGATGCAGCGTCCATGCGGAAACGGTCTTGCCTCACACCGGCCGGACCGGTCCGGGGTATTGCGCCACCTGGGCATCCGCCGTCAGCAGCGTGAGCCCCTCGGAATGCGCCTGCGCCAGCAGCATGCGATCGAACGGATCCTTGTGCAGCGGCGGCAGCAGATCGATCGCCGCCGCATGCCCGCCGCTGAGTTCGAGCTCGACGTAACCATTGTCGAGCAAGCCGCGCCGCAGCACCCTTGGCTCCACGCGAAAGTCCTCGCGCCCCAAGGAGCGCTTGATGGCGATCTCCCACAGGCTCACCGCGCTGAACAGCAGCTCATTGCGCGGATCGTCCAGCAGCGTCCGCGCTGCGGCGGAAAGTTTCTCCGGCTGGCCGGCCGCCCACAGCAGCGGGTGGGTATCGAGCAGCAGCCTCACGCGCCGTCACCGAACAGGTGTTCCATCTGCTCCGCGCCCATCCGGTCGAAGTCATCCGGCACCGCAATTTCTCCGGCCATGAAGCCGAGGCGCTGGAGTTTTGCCGGTGCGTCCAGCGGCAGCACTTTCACCATTGGCTTGCCGGCCTTGGCAATGACGAAGGGTTCGCCTTTGGCCGCCTGTTCGACCAACTTCGAAAGCTGGGTCTTGGCCTCGTGGATGTTGACGGTTTTCATTTGCTCGGATTCATTCGGATAAACTAAGTCTATTTAGTTTAGTCCAATAGAACAGCATGATAAAGCCCCGATCGACGCGTTTTTCCTGCGTTCGCAAGCTCAGAACAGGCCCAACTGGTCGCCCGCCGCCGGCGGCACCCGGAACGCGCCCAGGTTGGCCGGCCGCGGCTCGCGCTCCAGGCCGAAGCGGCGCCGCGCCAGGGCGAATCGCTTGGCGATGAGTTCGGCGAAGGCGCCGGTGCCACGCATGCGGGTGCCGAACTCGGCCTGGTTGTCCTTGCCGCCGCGCGACTGCCGCACCAGGCTCATGACGTGCTCTGCTTTGAGCGGCAGGTTGGCCTGCAGCCATTGACGGAACAAGTCTTTGAGCTCGTACGGCAGCCGCAGCAGCACGTAGCTGGCCGCACTGGCGCCGGCCTGCGCCCCGGCTTCCAGCACCCGCTCCAGCTCGGCGTCGTTGACGAAGGGGATCACCGGCGAAAACATCACCCGCACCGGCACGCCGGCGTCGGCCAGCCGGCGCATCGTGCGCAGGCGCGCCGCGGGCGCCGCCGCACGCGGCTCCAGCGTGCGCTTGAGCTCCGGCTCCAGCGTGGTGATGGTGATGCCGACGCTGACCAGGCGGTCCCGCGCCAGGTCTGCGATCAAATCCAGGTCCCGCTCGATGCCGGTGCCCTTGGTGATGATGCCCACCGGGTGGCGGAAGCGCGCGAGCACCTCGAGGATCGAGCGGGTCACCCGCAATTGCCTCTCCACCGGCTGGTACGGGTCGGTGTTGGCGCCCAGGGCGATGGGGCTCGGCAGGTAGCCGGGCCGGCGCAGCTCGGCGTCCAGTAACTGCGCGGCGTTGGGCTTATAGAAGATGCGGGTCTCGAAATCCAGCCCGGGCGAGAGGTTCAGATAAGCGTGGCTGGGCCGGGCGTAGCAATAAATGCAGCCGTGCTCGCAGCCCTTGTAGGGATTGATCGACTGGCTGAAAGCGAGATCCGGCGAATCGTTGCGGGTGATGATCGACTTGCCCGGCTCGGCGGTGACGATGGTCTCCAGCGGCGGCAGCTCTTCCTCGATGGTGCCCCAGCCGTCGTCCAGCGCCTCCCGGCGGCGCGGTTCGAAGCGCCCTTCCGGATTGCTGATGGCGCCGCGGCCTTTGATCGGCTGGACCATGCGACAACTATACAAATGTACAGTTGCTGTCGCAAGCCCTACGGCAGGCGCGCGGCACGGTCCTCCTGCCCGTCCTGGCGGACCACGAGCTGCCCGGCCGGGCCACTGCCAGCATGCTCGAAGTGCAGCTGTATATCGAGCGCCTTCAGGAAAAAATCGCCGTCGCTTTCGGCGAACAGCTGGAAATCCTGCTGGCCGTCCTGCTGCGACCACAGCCGGTCGCCGTCGCGCGAGACGCTCAGCACGGTGTTGTCGGAGGCGAAGCGGTAGCGGCCGACGTAACGATCCAGCGCCCGCGGCGCCAGCTGCACCGCGCGGCGCCCGTCGGCGGTATACAGGTTCACCGGCTCGGCCGGATCCAGCAGGTGCAGGGCGATGTCGTCGGCACCGAAGCCGGTCTGGGCGTTGGCCAGCGCCACCACGCCGATAGCGCCGGCGGGGTCGTAGCCGATGTAGCTGCGGAAGCCGCCGACGCTGCCGTTTTTCCACACGATCGGATGCGCGCGGTCGGTGCTTACGTTCCATCCCAACGCCGCGGCGGTTGCGGCGTCCGGGCCCGGCCGCCGCGGCTGCGCCGTCATCTTCAGCGCCGGCGCCAGGGCCGTCTGGCGTCTGCCCAGCGCGGCATCCAGCAGGTCGAGCAGGTCGTTTGCGGTGGAACGCAAGCCGCCCGCGCCATCCAGCGCGCCGAACTCCCAGTGCGGCACCGGGCGCAGGCGGGCGTCGTAGCCGGTGGCCAGGCGCCCGCGGAAATCGTCCCGCAGTTCGGCGGTGGTGTCCGCCATCCCCAACGGCCCGGTGATGCGGCTGCGCAACAGCTCGTCGAACGGTTTTCCGGCCCGCTGCGCCAGTGCGCGCGCGAGCAGCCCGTAGCCGAGGTTCGAATACTGGTAGCGTGCGCCGGGATCGTGGTCCGGGTGCAGGGACGACAGCGCGGCGAAGAGCAGGGCCGGCGTGTATCCCGCATAAGGCGCGTGGGGGTCCTTGGACGGCAGGTTGAACGGACGCAACGGCAAGCCGGCGGTGTGCGTCGCCAGATCCAGCAAGGTGATCGGACGGCCCCCGCGTGGCGGCAGCTTCGCCGCGGCCGCAGGCAGGCAGCCGGCCATGGCATCGTCGAGTTTCAGCTCGCCGCGGCGCACCATGTCCGCCAGCAGCAAGGCGGTGAAAACCTTGGTGACCGAGCCGATGTCGAACACCGTGGCGCCGCTCAGCGCCCCGCGCCCGGCGGCTGCGCTGCCGTAGGTGACGACGCGGCGCCCGTGCGGCCCGGTCAAGCCGATCACGATGCCGGTCGCCTGCCCTTGCTGGTCCACCCGCACCGCCAGCATCCGGCGGATTTCGGCATCGTCGGGAAAAGCCGGCGCTGCGGCGGCGGCAACCAACGGTGCGGCCGCCAGGCACGCGGCCAGGGTGTGGCGCAACCGCGTCAGCCGGGAGCGCATGGCGCCTCCGCGCTCAGGGCGCGGCGGCATTTTGCAGGGCCTCGCCCTGCAGCCGGTAGATGGTCCAGTCGTCCTGCGGCAGCGCGCCGAGCCTGCGGTAAAAGCCGATCGCCGGCGCGTTCCAGTCCAGCACCGACCATTCCAGCCGCTCGCAGCCGCGCTCCACCGCCAGCCGCGCCACCGCCTTGAGCAGCGCCGCGCCGTAGCCGGAACCGCGGTGCGCCGGTTCGACGAACAGGTCTTCCAGGTAGATGCCGGCGCGCCCGCGGAACGTCGAATAGTTGTGGAAGAACACGGCGAAGCCGACCGCGCGCCCGTCCAGGCAGCCGAGCAGGGTCTCGGCCGCCGGGCGCGCGCCGAACAACGATTCGCGCAGGCGCTCCTCGGTGGCCACCACCTCGGCCTGCAGCTTTTCGTATTCGGCCAGCGCCTTGATCAGGCGCAGGATGTCCGGCACGTCCGCAATCACGGCGGTGCGGATCGAGAATCCCGCGGGGATTGCGGCAGGATCGATCACGGTCGGCGCGCTGTTATCAGTCCGCCAACGAACGCGAACGATTCCGAAAGGTCGCGGACACAGGCGACTCGAAGCCGTTGAACATCTTCATTGGCGTTTATTCGCGTTCATTTGCGGACCATCCAGCCATCAGCGCAGCCCGAGCACGTCCTGCATGTCGTACAGGCCCGGTGCCCGGCCCGGCAGCCAGGCAGCGGCGCGCAGCGCGCCGCGCGCGAAATTGCCGCGGCTGCTGGCCTTGTGGGTGATCTCCACCCGCTCGCCCTCGCCCAGGAACATGACCGTGTGATCGCCCACCACGTCGCCGCCGCGCACGGTGGCAAAGCCGATGGTCCTGCCGTCGCGCGCGCCGGTCTGGCCTTCGCGGCCGTAGACGGCGCAGTCGGCCAGCTTGCGGCCGAGCGCTTCGGCCACCGCTTCGCCCATGCGCAGAGCGGTGCCCGAAGGCGCGTCGACCTTGTGGCGGTGATGCGCCTCGACGATCTCCACGTCGTATCCCGGGCCCAGCGCCTGCGCAGCGGTCCGCAGCAACTGCAGGCAGACGTTGACGCCGACGCTGTAGTTGGCGGCCATGCAGATGGGGATGCGGCGGGCGGCCTCTTCGATCGCCTGCTTCTGCGGCGCGGTGAAGCCGGTGGTGCCGATCACCAGCGCTTTGCCCGACGCCACGCACAGCGGCAGCACCGCCAGCGTGCCCTCGGGTCGCGTGAAGTCGACCACCACTTCGGCCGCGCGCACCGCCGCCGGCAGGTCCGCGCTCAGCGGCACGCCGCGCGGCGCCACCCCGGCCAGGGTGCCGGCATCGATGCCCAGCTCCGGGATGCCGGCGCGGTCCACGGCGGCGGCGAGCGACAGCCGCGGCTCGCCGGCGATGGCCTGCACCAGGGCGCGGCCCATGCGGCCGCCGGCGCCGAGGATGGCGATGCGGATGTTTGCGGTCATGGCCTTACTTTATCAGCCGGATCGGCGGCCGGGCGCCGCCCGACCTCAGGGCTTCAGGTGCTCGTCGAAAAACTGCCGGGCCTTGTCCAGCCAGCCGGTCGCCTGCGGCGTGTGCTTTTCGCCCAGCGAATCGCCGAGCTCGCGAAGCAGCTCCTTCTGGCGCTTGGTGAGATGCACCGGCGTTTCCACCGACACGCTGCACACCAGGTCGCCCGGCGGGCCGCCGCGTACCGGCTTGACGCCCAGGCCGCGCAGCCGGAACACCTTGCCGCTCTGGGTGGCTTCCGGGATCTTCAGCGTGTGCTTGCCGGTGAGCGTGGGCACTTCCATCTCGCCGCCGAGGGCAGCGGTGACGATGCTCACCGGCACCGCGCAGAACAGGTCGCTGCCGTCGCGCTCGAACAGCTCGTGCGGGCGCACCTGCACCTGCACGTAGAGATCGCCCGGCGGCGCGTTGCGGTCGCCGGGCTCGCCCTCGCCGGTCAGGCGGATGCGGTCGCCGGTGTCCACGCCGGCCGGGATCTTCACCTGCAGGGTCTTTTCGCCGCGCACCTTGCCGGCGCCGCGGCAGCTCTTGCACGGATCGCTGATCACGCTGCCGCGGCCGCGGCAGGTCGGGCAGGACTGCTGCAGGATGAAAAATCCCTGCTGCACGCGCACCTGGCCGGAACCGTGGCAGGCGGCGCATTCGCGCGGCGGCTTGCCGTCGGCGCTGCCGTTGCCCTTGCAGGGCTCGCAGGCTTGCACCGTGGGGATGCGGATCATCTCGGTGGTGCCGAACACCGCCTGCTCCAGGCTCAGCTCCATGGTGTAGCGCAGGTCCGCGCCGCGCCGCGGACCGCCGCGGCCGCCGCCGAAGATGTCGGAGAAGACGTCGCCGAAGATGTCCGCGAAGCCGGCGCCGAAGCCCGCGCCGCCGGCGCCGCGCTGCAGGCCCTCGTGGCCGAAGCGGTCGTAGACCTCGCGCTTCTGCTGGTCGGCCAGCACCTCGTAGGCCTCGTTGATTTCCTTGAAGCGCTCCTCGGCCGCCGCGTCGCCCGGATTGCGGTCCGGGTGGTTCTTCATGGCGAGCTTGCGGTAGGCCTTTTTCAGGTCGTCGTCGCCGGCGTCCTTGGCCACGCCGAGGACTTCGTAGTAGTCGCGCTTGCTCATGGACGGGAGGCGAGAGGCGAGAGGCGAGAGGCGCTAAAGCCCACGACTAAGGCAACGTTGTTATTCATTTAGCCCAAATTCCCTGCAATTTCTCTGCCCCAAACTAATGAGGCGGGAGTAGAGGAGCTTCTTTGGCGCCTCTCGCCTCCCGCCTCTCGCCTCTCGCCCTACTTCTTGTCTTTCACCTCGGTGAACTCCGCATCCACCACGTCCTCGCCGGCCTTGGCCGACTCGGCGCCGCCGGGGGCACCGCCTTCGGCCTTGCCCGCGCTCTTGGCGTAGGCGCGCTCGGCCAGCTTCTGCGAAG
>JADHNH010000158.1 GCA_016779605.1 Nevskia sp.
ACACCATCGTCATCGTCACCCACAACATGCAGCAGGCGGCCCGCGTGGCCGACTTCACCGCCTTCATGTACCTGGGCGAGCTGGTCGAGTTCGGCGAAACCCGCCAGGTCTTCACCACGCCGTCGCAGCAGCGCACCGAAGACTACATTACGGGGCGGTTTGGCTAGAGAAGCTCTGATTACTCAGAGCTTCCTGGAGCTTCCCGCTTGGGCCACGGCTGGCCCAACCACTTTCAATGGCGCAAGCCATTGAAATGGAAGGCCGTTGAAAATCACACTTTTCGACCGCCGTCATCTGAATTAAGTCCAGGATGCTAGCTCACCCGAAAGGATGAGGACGCATCAATGCCAAAATCGCTAAGGTGAAGCGGATGCTCGGCGGCCAAGGTTCAGGTTGCGGTAAAAATGAGTATCCCGGGCGGTTGCCTTTGAGATCAGGGGAAGCGTAGGCGGGGCAAAATTTGGCAGTTCCGGACTCGTGCTTGCAGGCGGGTGTGGCTCCTGCCCGCGCTATCCCCGCGATGATCCGATGAATAACTACCTTTCGGGGCTCGCCCTCGTCATTACGAGCATTACCGTAGTGCCGCTCGTCTTTTCGATATTCAAGACGAACTACAGATTTTCCGACGTTGCGCTCATGGCGGTGATCGCCGGCGCGGTGTTGCTGGTTCCGACCATCGGTGCCGCTGCATCGTTCGCGGCAATGGTGGCCGTCCTGTATTGGCGCACCGGCGGAGAGGTCTCCACCGACATTTTCGTGGCGACCGCGGCCGCGCGGCTGGCCGCAATTCCGGTCCTATTCGTGCTTCATTTGAACAATTGACGAGACACCTTTAATTCGAATGAATGTGTCCGATGAAATTGCCATCGGTGTTCGAAAATAACTGGCCTGATCGGCAATATTTGGCGGTAGCGCTTATATAAAGAAGCTCTGACTAATCAGAGCTTCCCGCTTGGGCCACGGATGGCCCAACATTTTCAACGGCGCAAGCCGTTGAAAATGAAGGCCGTTGAAAATCACACTTTTCGACGGCCGTCATCTGAATAAGTCCAGGATGGACTTATTCAGAGTGTCCTTGGCGAAGATAGAATCACTTTGGTGGAACCGCCCTAAAATCCGCCATGGGAGTCTCTCGAAGCCCGCTATGCAGGTAACCGCCTATTTTGGGACTCCATGCGGCGAGTTCACGCCAGGATCCCTGATGTGGAAGGAAACCGGTTTTCAATGGCCATGGCGCGACCGTATGCAAGATGATCATCATTATTCACATTAGTTTTACAAAATGGATGCTTGCGTATCCAAAGTAGATATGATCCACTCTGTCAGGCGCCAACCATATTGCGAAAAAGTGGGGCGCGACGCACAAGCACTCTATAAGTTGGCAGGATGCCCAATAAGAAAAGACGGGCTTTGGCCAAGGTTCAGGATTGAGCGGGCGACGGCAGGCCCCAGCGATGGGCGCTTGCTTGCCGCTCCGCTCGTTATTTCCTGCGCCCTCGTAGTACCGTAAATCGCGCCGGAAGGCTTCCCGGGGCTGGCACGGGACTGCGGTTCCTGGGATCATCGCGGCCGATGCGGCCCTGAATCCTCGGAAACCACTCAAATTGCCCGTGGCCGGTCTCGATTTGCAGCCTGAGGTCACGCTTGGCGCAAGGCGCCACGCACGTGCCCACGGATTGCTGGAATGGTGCCTGCTGGCGGCGGTGCTGATCAGGTTCCTGTACCCGTCTTTCGATTCCCCCCTGCACCACCTTTTCTCGGACCCGGCGCGGCACTGGGACAACGGCCGCAATTTCCTGGACCCGAGCGTGGTGGGGGCGTGCGATCCTTATCTGTACCAGCTCTGGCTGTTCGCCTTGCAGAACCTGGCTTCGGCGCACAGTTGGGTAATCCTCGCCGGCTGCGGGCTGTTGTGCGCCGCGATGCCGCTGGGCTGGTACCTGGCGCTGGGCGAGCTGCTGCCGGCAGCGTGGGCGCTCGCCGGGGGCATCCTGGTGGCGGTCACGCCCAGCCTGCTCGGCATTTACGCCTATTTCATGAACGAAACCCTGCTGCTGGCGGTGATGGGATTTGCGTTCTGGGCGAGTTTGCGGGCGCGCCGCGATCCGTCAGTGGCATGGTTTGCGCTGGCGTGCGCGCTATGGCTCGGCGCCATGTTCACGCGCGTCGTGGCGCTCCCCATGGCCCTGCTTTGCCTGGCCTGGGCGCTGGCCGGCAGCCGGCGCAGGCTGGTGAAGGCGGGCATCGGCGCGGCGCTGTTTGCGGTTGTGGCGGTGCCGGCGGGGCTGCATGCCCAATCGCGCCTGCATTTCTTCAGCCCGTTCGGCAACCTGTATTTCAACCGGCTGTACTACGAAAGCGGCAACCGGCTGGTGCATTTCGACTTCGGCGCGGATGGCCAGTACGAATTCGGCTCGCCCAGCTTCTTCAAGGCGACTTTTTACCCGTTTTCGCAATGGGCCGGCGGCCGTTCCGGCATCGCCTATATCCGCATCGACGTCCGCCAGGGGCGCGCGGCCTGGATCGCCGAAGAAGCGCGCATCGCCGGCCTGCGCACCTATCCCCGGCTGCGCGACAAGTGGGACAACGTCCTGTTCCTGTGCTTCGGCCAGTCCTGGCCCGACAACGACGGCGCCAGTTTCGGCGGGCGCCTGCAGATCGGCTGGCGCTGGATGTGGCTGCCGCTGATCCTGGCGGTGGCGGCCGGCTGCGCCCGGCGCCTGTTCCGCGCCGATGAGTGGCTGCTGCCGGCCTGCGCGCTGCCCACCTTTTTCTACCTGGCGGTGCAGGGCCAGGCGGTGATGGAGGCGCGCTACCGCAAGCCGGTCGAGCCGATCGTGCTGGCGGCGGCCGTGGTGATGGCCTACCGCGTGGCGGAGCGCCGCCGCGCCCGGTTGCCGGCGCCGCCGGCCGGCGCCTGAGCGCTCAGGCGCGGATCAGGGTGCCGATGCCCTGGTCGGTGAACAGCTCCAGCAGCACGGCGTGCTCCAGCCGGCCGTCGATGATCACCGAGCTTTTCACGCCGGAGCGCACCGCATCCAGCGCGCAGGCCACCTTGGGCAGCATGCCGCCCTGCACGGTGCCGTCGGCGATCAGCGCTTCGACCTGGGCCACGGTCAGGCCGGTGAGCACGCGGCCCTGCTTGTCCATCAGGCCCTGCACGTTGGTCAGCAGCATGAGCTTTTCGGCCTGCAGCACGCTGGCGAGCTTGCCGGCGACCAGGTCCGCGTTGATGTTGTAGGCGGTGCCGTCGGCGCCCACGCCCACCGGCGCGATCACCGGGATGAAGCCGCCGGCCTCCAGGTGGTCCACCACCCGCGGGTCGATCGATTCCACTTCGCCGACCTGGCCGATGTCCTCGCCCTTGACCAGCAGCTTCCGGGCGCGGATCAGGCCGCCGTCCTTGCCAGTGAGGCCCACCGCGCGGCCGCCCTGCTTGGCGATGGCGTTGACCACCGCCTTGTTGACCAGGCCGCCGAGCATCATCTCGACCACGTCCATGGTCTCGGCGTCGGTGACGCGCATGCCGTCGACGAAGCGGCTCTGCTTGCCGAGCTTCTCCAGGTGCTTGCCGATCTGCGGGCCGCCGCCGTGCACCACCACCGGGTCCATGCCCACCGCCTTCATCAGCACGATGTCGCGGGCGAAGCTGTCGATCATGTCGTCGTCGCCCATGGCGTTGCCGCCGTACTTGACCACGAAGGTCTTGCCGGCGAAGCGCCGGATGTAGGGCAGGGCCTCGGTGAGGACATGCGCGATATTGATCGCTTTGTCGTGGTCGATCGGCATCTGGATACGGATATTGCTGGGAAGGATCCGGTGTGGGGCCATGCGGGTCGGGAGAACCTGGCGGCGCGGCCGCTCAGTGCCGGCCGGTATGGCCGAAGCCGCCGGCGCCGCGCTCGCTGCCGCTGAACTCGGCGACGACCTCGAACTGCGTGCGCACCACCGGCACGAACACCAGCTGGGCGATGCGCTCGCCGGGCTGCACGGTGAACGCGCCCTGGCCGCGGTTCCAGCACGACACCATCAGCTCGCCCTGGTAGTCCGAGTCGATCAGGCCGACCAGGTTGCCGAGCACGATGCCGTGCTTGTGGCCCAGCCCCGAGCGCGGCAGGATCACCGCCGCAAGGTGCGGGTCGGCGATGTGGATCGCCAGGCCGGTGCGCAGCAGCTCGGTCTGGCCGGGCGCCAGCACCAGCGGCGCGTCCAGCACCGCGCGCAGGTCCAGCCCGGCGCTGCCGGCGGTGGCGTAGGCCGGCAGCGGCAGCTCGCGGCCGAGGCGCGGATCGAGGATCTTGAGCTGGATCTTGTTCAAGCGGCCGGTTCCCTGGCCGGGGCGCAGCCCTGCGGCTTGTGGACTCTCTGCGTGGCGGGCGGGTATTTGGGCAGCAGCGCGGCCGGGCGCAGCGGCCGTGGCAGCAGCCCGCCGCCGCAGTTCGGGCAGGTGCCGTGCAGCACGTCCTGGGCGCAGGCGGCGCAGAAGGTGCACTCGAACGAGCAGATGTAGGCGCCGCCGGCGTCGGCCGGCAGGTCGCGGTCGCAGCATTCGCAGCCGGGGCGCAGCTCCAGCATGGTCATCCTCCTTTGCGGGTGCGCGCCGGGGCGCCACCGTTACGTGCGGTATAGCGTTCGGCGATGAGGACGGCGAGCTGGCGGGCCACCTCGGCCTTGCCCGCCGGGCCGAGCGTGCGCTCGCCGCCTTCCCAGAACACGTGCAGGGTGTTGTCGTCCTGGTCGAAGGCACGGCCGCGGCCCACCCAGTTGGCGGCGACCAGGTCCAGCTTCTTGCGCGCCAGCTTGCCGCGGGCGTGCTCGGCGAGCTTCTCGGTCTCCGCTGCGAAGCCGGCGATGAACAGCCCGGCGTCGCGCGTGCGCGCCTGGGTCAGGATGTCGGCGTTGCGCGCCAGCGGCAGGCTCAGGTCTTCCGCGTTCTTCTTGATCTTGTGCTCGGCGGCGGCCGCCGGGCGGTAGTCGGCCACGGCCGCGGCGCCGACCAGGATCTGCGCGCCGTCTGCAGCGGCCAGGGTTGCGTCCAGCATCTGCTGCGCGGTTTCGACCTCCACCCGCTGCACGCCGGCCGGCGCCTCCAGGTGCACCGGGCCGCTGACCAGGGTGACCTCCGCGCCCAGCGCCTGCAGCGCGCTGGCCACGGCGTAACCCTGCTTGCCGGAGGAGCGGTTGGTGATGAAGCGCACCGGGTCGATCGGCTCGCGCGTGGGCCCGGCGGTGACCACCGCGCGGCAACCCTGCAGCGCACCGGCAACCGGGGCGCGGGCACCGGCGACTGTCAAGGCCTCCAGCACCCGCGCGGCGATCTCGGCGGGCTCGGTCATACGGCCTTCACCGACCTCGCCACAGGCCTGGTCGCCGCTGCCGGGCCCGATCACCCGCAGGCCGCGCAAGCGCAGCAGCGCCAGGTTGGCGGCGGTGGCGGGGTTGGCCCACATCAGGCGGTTCATCGCCGGGGCGGCGAAAATCGGCCGGTCGCTGGCCAGGCACAAGGTGCTGAGCAGGTCGTCGGCCAGGCCGTGCGCCAGCCGCGCCAGGAAATTGGCCGAAGCCGGCGCCACCACGATGGCATCGGCCCAGCGCGCCAGCTCGATGTGGCCCATCGCGGCCTCGGCCTGCTCGTCCCACAGGCTGCTGCGCACGCTGCGGCCGGTCAGCGCCTGGAAGGTCTGGGCGGTGACGAAGCGTTGGGCGTTTTGCGTCATCACCACCTGCACCTGGGCGCCCTGGCGGCCGAACTGGCGCGCCAGCTCCGCCGCCTTGTAGGCGGCAATGCCCCCGGTCACCCCGAGCAGGATGCGCAGGCCCGGCACCCCGGCCGGCGGTAAGGGTTCTGACATGCGGGGATTTTATCCTTCGTCGCGCCGGGCTGCGCGCGGGCGCCGCGGTATCGACCGAATCGCGCCCCAATTCACGCCGGATTAATGCTAAGTTGAGGCAGGAATTGCCACGGGGGCTCGCATGGGCTGGATCGTTCTGGCGGTGATCGTCTTCGGGATTTTCTTCCTGGTTTCCATCTACAACGGGCTGGTGACGGCGCGCAACGGCTACAAGAACGCCTTCGCCCAGATCGACGTGCAGCTGACCCGGCGCTACGACCTGATCCCCAACCTGGTGGAGACCGCCAAGGGCTACTTGAAGCACGAGCGCGAAACGCTGGAAGGCGTGATCGCCGCGCGCAACTCGGCCGTCACCGGCCTGCAGGCGGCCAAGGCCAACCCCGGCGACCCGCAGGCCATGCAGCAGCTTTCCGGCGCGGAGAACATCCTCACGCAGTCGCTGGGCAAGCTGTTCGCGCTGTCCGAGGCCTACCCGGACCTGAAGGCCAACCAGACCATGATGCAGCTCTCCGAGGAGCTGACCTCCACGGAAAACCGCGTGTCCTTCGCCCGCCAGGCCTACAACGACGCCGTGATGAGCTACAACAACCGGCGCGAGGTGTTTCCCAACAGCTTCATCGCCAACGCCTTCAGCTTCGCCCCCGCGCAGTCGCTGGAGATCGAAAAGGCGGAAATGCGGGCGGCGCCTAAAATCAGTTTCCAGTAGGAAAACAGTTTCCAGTAACAACAGTTTCCAGTTTCCAGTAAAAGCGCACTTCAGCATGCCCCCCTTGCTTTTTCTGGAAACTGGAAACTGGAAACTGGGAACTGCTTTTAAATGAATTTCTTCGAGCAGCAGGCCAAGGTGCGCAGCCGCTCGCGCGGGCTGGTGCTGCTGTTCGGTATGGCGGTGCTGGGGATCATCGCCGCGGTGGACCTGGTGGTGGTCACCGCCTTCGGCTACGCCGGCCACGGCCGCTACGGCCAGCCGGTGCCGGTGCAGACGATCGTGTTGTGGACTTCGGCGGCGGTGGCGGGTTTCATCGCCCTGTGCAGCCTGTACCGCATCGCCTCGCTGTCCAGCGGCGGCGGCAGTGCGGTGGCGCAGGAGCTGGGCGCCACCCTGGTCTCGCCGGACACCAACGACGCGCGCCACCGCAAGCTGCGCAACGTCGTGGAGGAGATCGCCATCGCCTCGGGCGTGCCGGTGCCGCAGATCTTCGTCCTGGAGCAGGAAACCGGCATCAACGCCTTCGCCTCCGGCTTTTCGCCGTCCGACGCGGCGGTCACCGTCACCCGCGGCGCGCTGGACAAGCTCAACCGCGACGAGCTGCAGGGCGTGATCGGGCACGAGTTCAGCCACATCGTCAACGGCGACATGCGCCTCAACATCCGCCTGATGGGGCTGCTGTTCGGCATCCTGGCGCTGGGTATCGTCGCCGGCAAGGTGCTGCGCAACGCGCCGCGCGGCGACGACCGCAAGGGCGGCGGCGCCATCATGCTGGTGGCGCTGGGCGTGATGATCATCGGCTACATCGGCGTGTTCTTCGGCCGCCTGATCAAGGCCAGCGTGTCGCGCCAGCGCGAATACCTGGCCGATGCCTCGGCCGTGCAGTTCACCCGCCAGAGCAGCGGCATCGCCGGCGCGCTGAAAAAACTCGCCGGCCTGGACCAGGGCAGCAAGCTGCACGACGCCCATGGCGAGGAAGTGGCGCACATGCTGTTCGGCGACGGCATCGGCTATTCGGCGCTGTTCGCCACCCACCCGCCGCTGCTGGACCGCATCCGCGCGCTGGAGCCGCAGTTCAACCCGCGCGACATCGAACTGCCCAGCCAGCGCTGGAACCAGGACGACTACGTCCCCGAGGACGAGGAGCGCCCGCTGATGGCAGACCTGGCCGGCCGCGCCGCGCCCGCCGCAGCTGGTGCGGCTGCCGCCCCGGCCGCAGCCGGCGCTGCCGTGGGGGCGCAGTCGCTGACCGCCGCCGTGGGCCGCCCGCAAAGTGCGCACTTCGACTGCGCTGCCCAGCTGCGCCAGTCCATCCCGGCGCCCCTGCTGGCCGCCGCACACGGGCAGGACAGCTCGGTGGAGCTGATCTACGCCTTGCTGCTGGACGCGGTGCCGGACGTGCGCGAGAAGCAGCTGGCCCTGCTGGAGAAGAATTTCGGCGCCGCGCTGCGCCAGGCCGTCACCGCGCTGGGCCAGC
>JADHNH010000159.1 GCA_016779605.1 Nevskia sp.
TCGCGGAACACCGCGCCGGCGAATTCCACCGTGCGCCCGGCGTGGCCCGAGTGCAGGCCTTTTTCGCTCTTGCGCGGATGCGCCGCCAGCGCCTTGATGCCGAAGTCGGCCGCGGCCAGCTCCTCCGAGTCGCGCACGCAGCCATTGACGACGATGCCGGCCCATCCGTTCTTCACGCCCAGCACCGCCAGGTTGCCGCCGACCAGCGCGCAGCGCATGGAGCCGCCGCCGTCGACCACCAGCACGCGGCCCTTGCCGGGCGTTTCCAGCTCCGCGCGCACCAGTGCATTGTCCTCGAACACCTTCAGCGTGCGGATGGCGCCGTGGAACGCCAGGCGGCCGCCGAAATCGCCGAAGACCGGCTCGCAGACCTGCAGGTCGGCGTGGGCGTCGGACAAGTCGGTGGTGGCAAAGCTCATGGGAATACTCCGTTTCGACAAGACTCAGGCGTAGCGGCTCGCGCGCGGCGCGTACAGCGCCGCGGCCCAGGCAAACAGGATGAAGCCGATGAAGGCGATCAGCGTCCAGCCGGGCAGCGTGATGCCGAGCCACTGGGCGTCGATCTTGGCGCAGTTGCCGTCGCCCTTGAGCACCATCGTCACCACCTTGGTCACCGGCAGCATATGCAGCAGGTATTGCAAGGTCGGCCCGCAGGCGGGCGCCTGGTCCGGCGGCAGCGACTGCAGCCACACCTGCCGCGCCGCGATGCCCGCGCCGATGGCGCCGGCCAGCGTCTCGGCGCCGGCATAGACCAGGCGGCCGCCGCGGCGCGGCGCGTGCACCGCCGCGGCGAGGAAGGCCAGGCCCACGCCGATCATGGCGATGCGCTGGAAAATGCACATGGCGCAGGGTTCGAAATGACGCACGTGCTGCAGGTACAGCGCGAACACCAGGCCGAACGCGCAGCCGAGGAAGCCGAGCGCGGACAGGCCGCGGAAACTGGGTGTGCTCATGAACCGATGGCCGATGGCGGCGCCGGGAAGGCGCGATCCGAGGGAACGCTGGGGCCTGCGCGCGACACCTGGCAGGCAACGCGATGGCGCGCAGATTAGCCGTTGCGGCGGACGCCTGCAACGCTAAACTCTTGCAAGACTTCACAGTGGAGCCGCCGCCATGCCCCTTCGCGCCATCATCGACCGCACCGGCGGCCCCGAGGTGATCCGGTTCGTGCAGACCGAGCCGGGCCAGCCCGGCCCCGGCGAAGTCCGCATCCGTCACACCGCGGTCGGCCTGAACATGATCGACACCTACCACCGCACCGGCGTGTACAGGCTGGCGCTGCCTAGCGGGCTGGGCATGGAGGCGGCCGGCGTGGTCGTCGCACTGGGTCCGTCGGTGCAGGGACTGGCGGTGGGCGACCGCGTGGCCTACGCCGCCCTGCCGCTGGGCGCGTACTGCGAAGAGCGACTGTTCAAGGCCGAACACCTGGTCAGGCTGCCGGCCGGGGTGGCCGACGAAGCCGCGGCGGCGGTGATTCTCAAGGGCATGACCGCCTATTACCTGCTGCACCTGACCTATGCCGTGAAGCCCGGCCACAGCATGCTCGTGTACGCCGCCGCCGGCGGCGTCGGCAGCCTGCTGGTGCCCTGGGCCCGCCACCTCGGCGCCACCGTGATCGGCGCGGTGGGCTCGCCGGCCAAGGCCGCGCTGGCGCGCGAGCTGGGCTGCCACCACGTGATCGACTACAGCCGGCAGGACATCGCCGCCGAAGTGCGCCGCATCACCGCCGGCGCCGGCGTCGACGTGGTGTACGACTCGGTGGGCAAGGACAGCTTCGCCGCCTCGCTGAACAGCCTCAAGCGGCGCGGGCTGCTGGTCAGCTACGGCAACTCATCGGGCAAGGTGCCGCCGTTCGAGCCGGCGCTGCTGTCCGACCACGGCTCGCTGTTCTTCACGCGGCCGACGCTGGGGCACTACACGGCCACGCGCCAGGAGCTCGAGCAGGCCGCAGGCGCGGTATTCGCCGCCATCGCGCAAGGCATCGTCACGGTGAAGATCGGCCAGCGCTATTCGTTGCAAGAGGCCGCCCGCGCCCATGCCGACCTGGAGGCGCGCCGCACCACCGGGGCGACGGTGCTGCTTCCCTGAAACACATCGCTGGTCCGCAAATGAACGCGAATAAACGCAAATGCGTTTATGAATCTTGCGGATTTGCGGACCTACGTCGCTAGGCAAGCCGAGCAGGCTAAATCTTGCGCTCGCGGCCGACCCAGTAGCGGTCGCGGATCTCGCGCTTGAGCACCTTGCCGTTGGGGCTGCGCGGCAGGGTTTCGACGAAGTCCACCGACTTGGGCGTGCGCAGGCTGCCGAGCTCCTTCTTGCACAGCGCGATCAGTTCCGCCTCGGTGGCCTTGGCGCCGGCGTTGAGCTCGACCACCACCTTCACCGCCTCGCCCCAGTCGGCGTCGGGCACGCCCACCACCGCGCAGTCCTGCACGGCGGGATGCGACCACACCACCTGCTCGATCTCCTGCGGGTAGATGTTGAAGCCGCCGGAGATGATCATGTCCTTCTTGCGGTCGGCGATGTGCACGCGGCCGGCGGCGTCCTTGAAGCCGATGTCGCCGGTGTGCAGCCAGCCGTCGACGATGGTGGCGGCGGTGATGTCCGGCTTCTTGTAGTAGCCCTTCATCACCAGGTCGCTCTTCACGCAGATTTCGCCGCGCTGCCCGTCGGCCACCTCGGCGTTGTCGTCGTCGAGGATCTTGATCTGCACCATCGGCGTGGGATAGCCGCAGCTGCCCAGGCGCTCGTCGCTGCCGATGCTGCCGTCGGGCTCGAAGTGGTCGCGCGGCGACAGGAAGGTGCACACCGCCGGCGCCTCGGCCTGGCCGAAAACCTGCGTCATGCACGGACCGAACACCTTCACCGCCTGCTTGAGCTTTTCCACCGAGATCGGCGCGGCGGCATAGACGAAGTAGCGCACCGAGCTGAAGTCGCGCTTTTCCACGCCGGGCACGTCCAGCATGCGGTAGATGACGGTCGGCGGCAGGAAGAACTCGGTGATGCGCTCCTGCTCGATGACGTCGAGCATCTCCGCGGGATCCGCCTTGGGGATGATGACCACGCGCCCGCCGCGCGTCATCGCGTGCAGCGACAGCAGCCCGGAGGCATGCGTGAGCGGCGCCGCGGCCAGCACGCTGGGCCGCTGGTCGTGCGGGTAGCCGAAGCAGTACAGGCAGGTGCCGACGAAGGTGTTGATGCTGCGGTTGGTCAGCGACACGCCCTTGGAGCGCCCGGTGGTGCCGCCGGTGGGCATGATCATGGCCAGGTCGTCGGCTTCGGTGAGCACTTCCAGCGGCGCGTCGCCGGCGCCCTCCAGCCAGCGTTCCAGCGAGGGGAAGCCGGGCAGCTCGGCGTCCAGGCAGACGAAATGCCGCACGTTGGGCAGGCTCGGCCGCAGCTGCTGCATCATCGCGGCGAAGCCCTGCTGGAAGATGACGATGCTGCAGTCGAAGAAATCGCACTGGTACTGGATGTCGTCGGCGGACAGCTTGGGGTTGGCCGGCACCCAGGTGACGCCGGCGCGCGAAAAGCCGAACACGCAGGCGAACGCCATCAGGTCGTTGGCGGCCAGCACCGAGGCGTGGCTGCCGCGGCCGAGCCCGAGCGAGGCGAGCTTGTTGCCGATGCGGTAACTGAGCCGCTGCAGCTCGCGGTAGCTGAGGCGCAGGCTGCCCATCTGCAGGCAGGTCTGGTCGGGATGGCGGCGGGCGCCGTGGTCGAGAAAATTGACGAATGCCATCGGTCGTGATGTTCCGGAGTGGTCGTGGTGCGGAAACGGCGGGGGCGGCGCAGCGCTCGTCGCCAGCTCCGCGCTGGAGCGGATTCTAACCGCTATGCGCCGCCGCCTTCCGGGCCCTTGATACCGCCGCTGGTGAGCCCCGCCGGATCCAGCAGCTCGCGCAGCTCGTCGGCGTGCAGCCGGGTGTTTTCCCGCGCCACGTCCAGCAGCGGCCGGCCTTCCTTGTAGGCCTGCTTGGCGATGGCGGCGCCCTTGTCGTAGCCGATCACGCCGTTGAGCGCCGTGATCAGGATCGGGTTGCGTTCCAGCGCCTGCCGCACGCGCGCCTCGTTGACGGCGAAGCCGGCGATGGCCGCGTCGGCCAGCAGGCGCGAAGCCGCGCCCAGCAGCTGGATCGACTGCAGCAGGTTGTAGGCCACCACCGGCAGCATCACGTTGAGCTGGAAATTGCCCGACTGGCCGGCGATGGCGATGGTGGCGTCGTTGCCGATGACCTGCGCCGCCACCATCACGGCCGCCTCGGGAATCACCGGGTTGACCTTGCCGGGCATGATGCTGGACCCCGGCTGCAGCGCCGGCAGCGCGATTTCGCCCAGGCCGGCCAGCGGCCCCGAATTCATCCAGCGCAGGTCGTTGGCGATCTTGGTCAGCGACACAGCGTAGGTGCGCAGCGCCCCCGACAGCTCCACCGCAGCGTCCTGGCTCGACAGGCTCTCGAAATAGTCCGGGCTGGGCTCGAATGCGATGCCGCTGCGCTTGGCCAACAGCCTGGCCACCTTCAGGCCGAATTTCGGATGCGCGTTGATGCCGGTGCCCACCGCCGTGCCGCCCAGCGCCAGCCGGCGGATGCGCGGGCCGCAGGCCTTGACCCGGTCGATGCCGTTGCGCACCTGCTGCGACCAGCCGCCGAGCTCCTGGTCGAAGCGCACCGGCATGGCGTCCATCAGGTGGGTGCGCCCGGTCTTGGCCAGGCCCTTGAGCGACTTCGCCTTCTTGTCGATCGCCTTGGCCAGGTGCTTGAGCGCGGGCACCAGGTCCTCGCGCAGCGCCAGCGCCGCGGAGACGTGGATCGCCGAGGGAATCACGTCGTTGGACGACTGTCCGAGGTTGACGTGGTCGTTGGGATGCACGCGCGCACGCGCGGCCTGCGTGGCCAGGTGCGCGATCACCTCGTTGGCGTTCATGTTGGTGGAGGTGCCCGAACCGGTCTGGAACACGTCCACCGGAAACTGGTCGTCGTGCTTGCCGGCGGCCACCTCCAGCGCGGCGGCGACGATGGCCTGGGCGATAGCCTCGTCCAGCAGGCCCAGCTCGGCGTTGACTTCCGCGGCGCTGGCCTTGATCAGGCCCAGCGCGCGGATGAATTCGCGCGGCATGCGCAGGCCGGAAACCGGGAAGTTCTGCACCGCGCGCTGGGTCTGCGCGCCCCACAGCGCATTTTCGGGCACTTTCAGCTCGCCCATGCTGTCGTGCTCGATGCGGTATCCGCCGCCGCCGGCATGCTTGGTCATCAGCCTGCTCCCGGTCTTGAACCGCCTAGGGCCTGTTCACACTACTTGGATCGCTGCGACGGAGGTCATTTTTGCCCAGCGCAAGGAGAGAGGCACGTGGCATGGTCATTCCATGCGAGTGCCGATCGACGCGGCGATGGGCAAAAATGGCCCCGTCCCTTCGGGTTGCGCCCAAAATCGTCCCCGGCTGCGTTGCTCGTCGCTCATTTGGAATAACCAAATCACGCTCCTCGCGCCTTGCCGGGCACAATTTTGGGCGGCAACGCAGCGATCCAAGTAGTGTGAACAGGCCCTAGCACACCTTCCTGAAACTGCCACGGCCGGCACGGGCACCCGCGGGGTGGGATTTCGCGCTATCTTGAGGCCAGCCCACGCCGCTAAAATGCGCGCCCGATATTATCAAACGCAGATGACACGATGAATTTGAGCTCGCTGACCGCGCTTTCTCCGATCGACGGGCGTTACGCCGACAAAACTTACGGTTTGCGGCCGATTTTCAGCGAATTCGGCCTGATCCGTTACCGCGTGCAGGTGGAAGCCCGCTGGCTGCTGGCGCTGGCCGCGCATCCCGGCATCCCGGAAGTAAAAGCGCTGTCGCCCGAGGCCACTGCGCGGCTGCAGGGAATTGCCGACAATTTCGACGTGCAGGACGCCCATCGCGTCAAGATCATCGAAGAAACCACCAATCACGACGTCAAGGCGGTCGAGTACTACCTGAAGGAGAAGATCAGCAACAACGACGAGCTGGCGGCGATCAAGGAATTCATCCATTTCGCCTGCACCTCGGAGGACATCAACAACCTCGCCTACGCCATGATGCTGCGCGATGCGCGCAGCCAGGTGCTGCTGCCGGCGCTGGACCGCCTGCTCGGCGGCCTGAAGTCGCTGGCGCAGCGCTTCGCCGAGCAGCCGATGCTGGCGCGCACGCACGGCCAGCCGGCCAGCCCCACCACCCTGGGCAAGGAAATGGCGGTGTTCGCGCAGCGCCTGCGGCGGCAGCGCCAGCAGCTCGCCGCCAGCGCCCTGCTGGGCAAGCTGAACGGCGCGGTGGGCAACTACAACGCCCACCTGGCGGCGTACCCGGACGTCGACTGGCCGGCGTTCGCGCAGGCCTTCATCGAGGGCCTGGGCCTGGAGCCGAGCCCGGCGACCACGCAGATCGAGCCGCACGACTTCATCGCCGAATACTTCCACGCGCTGATCCGCGCCAACACCATCCTGCTCGATTTCTGCCGCGACATCTGGGGTTACGTCTCGCTGGGCTATTTCCGCCAGAAGACGGTGGACGGCGAGGTCGGCAGCTCGACCATGCCGCACAAGGTCAACCCAATCGACTTCGAGAACGCCGAGGGCAACCTGGGCCTGGCCAACGCCATCCTGGCGCACCTCACTGAAAAGCTACCGATCTCGCGCTGGCAGCGCGACCTTACCGACTCCACGGTGCTGCGCAACCTCGGCGTCGGCGTGGCGCACAGCCTGGTCGCCTACCAGTCGATCGAAAAGGGGCTGGGCAAGCTCGAGGCCGATGCCTGGCGCATGAGCCGCGACCTCGACGACAACTGGGAAGTGCTGGCCGAGGCCATCCAGACGGTGATGCGCCGGCACGGCCTGCCCGAGCCCTACGAACAGCTCAAGCGGCTCACCCGCGGCCAGAAGCTCGGCCGCGAGGCGCTGCGCAGGTTCGTGCAGGAACTGCCCCTGCCGGAAGCCGAACGGCAGAGGCTGCTGGCGCTGACGCCGGGCGCCTACATCGGCAACGCGGTGGAACAGGTGCGAGCGCTCAAATGACCGACAAGACGCCCCCCGAGGAAGCGCAACTGCTGCAAGGTGCTGCGGCGTTCATCGCCAAGGCGGTGGAAATGGCGGGCGGCGCGAGCCGGGAGCTGCGCTTGCTCAGCGACACGCTCGACGGCCGCCTGTGGGGCGGCGCCGATATCGCCGACGCGGTGCGCAGGTTCCTGCTGCGCAGCGAATACTCGCGGTTGCGCGTGCTGGTCAACAACGTGCAGTCCGCCATGCACAATTCGCCGCGGCTGGTGGAGCTGGCGCGGCACCTGACCAGCCGGGTGGAGTTGCGGCAGCCGCCGGAGGAGCGCCGCCAGAATTATCGCGGCGAACTGCTCATCGCCGACCGCAGCCAGCTGCTCGAACGGCGCGAGCCGGGGACGATGGACGCGCGGTTCCTGCCGCACGAGCCGGCGGTGACGCAGGTGCAGATATCCAATTTCGACGAGCTGTGGGACCAGTCCGAGCCGTCGGAGGAGATGCGCTCGCTCGGGCTTTAGGGTCTTTGCGATCCAACTGCATACGTGTTGTCATCCTGAGCGCAGCGAAGGATCTGGCCAGATTCCTCGCTGCGCTCGGAATGACAGATCACACCGGTCTGCAATCAAACAAACTTCACTCTAGCGCAAAGTCCGCGGCTGGTAGCGGAGCCGCCGCTCCGCTAGCCGCGCCTCGGCGGCCTCGACGATGCGCTGCCGCGCTTGCGGATCCGCCGCGGACCAGCCGGTGATCTCGCGGATGTGCCGCCCGCAGCCGACGCAGACGTCGTCGTCGAGCGTGCACATGCGAATGCAGGGCGACGGCACTTCCTTGGCGGTCACAGGCGGGGGCATGGGCGCATTATCGCGCAGATGCGACGCTGCCTCAGATCTCCGCCGCCAGCCGGCTGCCTTGGTCGATGGCGCGCTTGGCGTCCAGCTCGGCGGCCACGTCGGCGCCGCCGATCAGGTGGGTGC
>JADHNH010000160.1 GCA_016779605.1 Nevskia sp.
TTCGAGCTGTTCCCGCCGCGCACGCCGGAAGGCGTGGCCAAGCTGGGCGGCGTGGTGCGGCAGCTGGCGGCGGTGCAGCCGCACTACTTCTCGGTCACCTACGGCGCCGGCGGCTCGGACCAGCAGGGTACCTACGACACGCTGGTGCGCGTGATCGAGGACACCGGCATCGACGCCGCGCCGCACCTGACCTGCGTGGGCTCCACGCGCGCCAACGTCGCCGCGCTGCTGCAGCGTTACCGCGACGCCGGCGTCAAGCGCATCGTCGCTCTGCGCGGCGACCTGCCGGCCACCGCGCTGGCGGCCTCGGCGCCGGGCGAGTTCGCCTATGCCGGCGAGCTGGTGAGCTTCATCCGGCAGACCCACGGCGATGCGTTCCGCATCGAGGTGGCGGCGTATCCGGAAATGCACCCGCAGGCGCCGGATGCGCACACCGACTTCGAGCATTTCCGGCGCAAGGTGGAAGCCGGCGCCGACGCCGCGATCACGCAGTATTTCTTCAATGCCGATGCCTACTTCGACTTCGCCGAGCGCTGCGCGCGGGCGCGCATCGGCATCCCGGTGATCCCGGGCATCATGCCGATCACCAACTTCACCCAGCTGGCGCGCTTTTCGGCCGCCTGCGGCGCGGAGATTCCGCGCTGGGTGCGGCTGCGCCTGGAACTGCTGGCCGAGGACAAGGCGGCGCTGCTGGACTTCGGCCTGGATGTGGTCGCCCGGCTGTGCGAAAACCTGCTGCGCGGCGGCGCGCCCGGCCTGCATTTCTATTCGCTCAACCAGGCCGAGCCGACCCTGCGGCTGTGGCACCAGCTCGGCCTGCCGCTGCCGGCGGGCGGCGCTGCAACAGGCGGCTGAGCCGCCGGCTGCCGCGGCGGCCACGTTCTTGCCCGCCCCCTGGGGCAGGCCTATCCTGCTCAAAGCCTTGCCGGGCGCGGCTTGCGCCGGTGCGTCGCGTGCAATGGAGCGGCGCCCGAAGCGGAGGCCGGCAAGGCTGGCGCGAGGCCGTGCGGACGTCGCTGGTTACATGAAGACATTCGTCTAACTCATTGCTGTGAAAGGTTTAGCGCGAACCGACCCACAAGCCTTGGGGATAAGCCTGTGGACCGCACATCCCCGATGTGGCAAAACGCTTGCTGCGATGCGGGTTTCAGCGATTGCGGCGATTTTGTGACCACTCTTAATTCTCCAGATATATCAATGAGTTCTTCGATTATTACTGGATTTTTGCAGAAACATGTCGCAATTTCGCGGGTTCCAGGGCTTGCTGCACTGCGAGTGTGCATAACTGATCGCCGGCGGTGCGCCGTCTTTTGCGCTGCGGCAGGCTGATGCCGGCGCCGCGCCCACTGCTGCTGTGCCTGAGCGGACTGGATCCGACCGGGGGTGCCGGCCTGCAGGCCGACATCGAAACGGCGGCGGCGCTCGGCGCCCACGCGCTGGGCCTGGTCACCGCGTTGACGGTGCAGGACACGCGCAACGTGGCCGAAGTGGCGCCGACCGATGCGGCGCTGCTGGAGCGCCAGCTGCGGCGGCTGCTGGACGACGTGCGGCCGCAGGCGATCAAGCTCGGCCTGCTCGGCAGCGCCGCGCAAGTCCCGGTCGTCGGCCGCGCCATCGACCGCTGCCGCGTGCCGGTGGTGTGCGACCCGGTGCTGCGTGCCGGTGGCGGCGCCGAGCTCGCCGGCGCCGGGCTGGTGCAGGCGCTGCGCGAGGAGCTGCTGCCGCGCCTGACTCTGCTCACCCCCAACGCGGCCGAGGCGCGGCGCCTGGCCGGCACCGATGCGCTGGAGGACTGCGGCCCGCGCCTGCTGCGTGCCGGCTGCGCCAACGTGCTGGTGACCGGCGGCGACGAGCCGGGTACGGAAGTGGTGAACACCTGGTTCACCGCCGGTGCCGCGCCCAGGCACTTCCGCTGGCCGCGCCTGCCGGAGACCTTCCACGGCGCCGGCTGCACCCTGGCCGCGGCGGTGGCGGCCCTGCTCGCCGGCGGCGCCGCCCTGGACCAGGCGATCGCGCAGGCGCAGGCCTGGACCCATGCGGCGCTGGCGCAGGCCATTGCCGTCGGCGGCGGCCGCCGCATACCCTGGCGGCGTCCATGAGCCTTCCTGCCCCCGCCCCTGCCGCGCCCCTGCGCGGCCTCTACGCCATCACTTCGGCGGCGCTGTGCGCGCAGCCGGCCCTGCTGCTGCCGGCGGCCGAAGCCGCCCTGCGCGGCGGAGCGCGGCTGCTGCAGTACCGCGACAAGCTCAGTACGCCGTCCGCGCGCCTGGCCAATGCGCAGGCCCTGCGCGCGCTGTGCCGGCGCCACGGCGCCCTGCTGATCGTCAACGACGACGTCGAGCTGGCCGTGGCGGCGGGCGCCGACGGCGTGCACGTGGGCGCGGCCGACGCGTCGCTGGCGCAGGCGCGCGCGCAGCTCGGCCCGCGGGCGATCGTCGGCGCCAGCTGCGGCCCGCGTCTGCAGCGCGCCCTGGACGCCGCCGAAGGCGGTGCCAGCTATGTCGCCTTCGGCCGCTTTTTTGCCTCGCGCACCAAGCCGGATGCGCCGCAGGCGCCGCTGGAATTGCTGGGCCAGGCGCGCGCGCAACTGCGCCTGCCGCTGTGCGCCATCGGCGGCGTCACCGCTGCCAACGCCGGCGCGCTGGTGGCCGCCGGCGCCGACCTGCTGGCGGTGATCGACGCGGTGTTCGGCGACCCGGCGCCGGCCGCGGTGGAGGCTGCCGCGCGGGCCATCGCCCGGCAGTTCGCGGATGGCTGAGAGGACGGCATTATTTGGTCCGCAAATGAACGCCAATAAACGCAAATAAGCAGCAGTAAAGCGCTCCAATTGCTTTTGTTCGTGGTTTTATTGGCGTTTATTCGCGTTCATTTGCGGACCGTTTGCTTTTTTCCACGCAATACTCTGGCAAGCCGCGCCGGAAACACGTAAAACTGCGTCCCATGGACCAATCCGAAATCCTGTTTGCCCGCGCCCAGCGCAGCATCCCCGGCGGCGTGAATTCGCCGGTGCGCGCATTCCGCGCGGTGGGCGGCGTGCCGCGCTTCATCGCTTCGGCCGACGGCGCCTGGATCCGCGACGCCGACGGCCGCGAGTACATCGACTACGTCGGCTCCTGGGGGCCGATGATCCTGGGCCACCAGGACCCGGCGGTGCGCGCGGCGATCCTGGCGCAGGCGCAGGTGGGGATGAGCTACGGCGCGCCCACCGAGCTGGAAATCGAGATGGCCGAGCTGCTGTGCGCGCGCGTGCCGGGGCTGGAGCAGGTGCGCCTGTGCAACTCCGGCACCGAGGCCACCATGTCGGCGCTGCGGCTGGCGCGCGGCTTCACCGGGCGCGACCACATCCTCAAGTTCGAGGGCTGCTACCACGGCCACGGCGACGCCCTGCTGGTGAAGGCCGGCTCCGGCGCGCTGACCTTCGGCGTGCCCACCTCGGCCGGCGTGCCGCCGGAGCTCGCGCGCCTGACCCTGACCGCGCAGTACAACGACCTGGACTCGGTGCAGCGCCTGTTCGACGCCCACCCTGGCGCCATCGCCTGCGTGATCGTGGAGCCGGTGGCCGGCAACATGAACTGCATCCCGCCCGCGCCCGGCTTCCTGGACGGCCTGCGCGAGATCTGCACGCGCAGCGGCGCGCTGCTGATCTTCGACGAGGTGATGACCGGCTTCCGCGTGCACCCGGCCGGCGCCGCCGGCCGCTACGGCATCACGCCGGACCTGGTGACCCTGGGCAAGATCATCGGCGCCGGCCTGCCGGTGGGCGCCTTCGGCGGCCGCCGCGACATCATGCAGAAGCTGGCGCCGCTCGGGCCGGTCTACCAGGCCGGCACGCTGTCGGGCAACCCGCTGGCGATGGCCGCGGGCCTGGCGCTGCTGCGCCAGCTCGAGCCGCCGGTCTACGAGCGCCTGGAGCGCAGCACCGCCGCGCTGCTGGCGGGCCTGGGCGAAGCCGCGCGGCAAGCCGGCGTGCCGTTTGCCACCTCGCAGGCCGGCAGCATGTTCGGGCTGTTCTTCACCGCCGCGGCGGCGCCCGCCAGCTACGCCGCCGTCACCGCCTGCGACATCGAGGCGTTCAAGCGCTTCTTCCACGCCATGCTGGGACGCGGCGTCTACCTGGCGCCTTCGGCCTACGAGGCCGGCTTCGTCTCCAGCCGCCACGGCCCGCGCGAAATCGAGCTGACGCTGGCCGCCGCCCGCGCCGCCTTCGCCGAGCTGGCCGGAACTGCCCGATGAGCGGCAAGCCCGGCCTGCTGGCCAAGCTGCGCGGCAAGATCAACCGCGGCGACTCCTGGCTGACCTATGACCTGGGCCGGCTGTTCACCGCCGACAAGCTCAACGAAAGCGCAGTCGACGAGCTGGGCGACCGCTTGCTGCTGGCCGACGCCGGCGTGGACGCCACCGAGTGGTTGTGCGAGCGCCTGACCCGCGACGTGCGCGCCGGGCGCATCAAGAACGAGGCCCAGCTGCGCGCCGCGCTGAAGTCGGCGCTGACCGAGCTGCTGGCGCCCTGCGCCAAGCCGCTGGTGATCCCGCCCTACATCAAGCCCTACGTGCTGTTCGTCGCCGGCGTCAACGGCGTGGGCAAGACCACCACCATCGGCAAGCTGGCGGCGCGTTTCAAGCGCGAGGGCAAGAGCGTGCTGATCGCCGCCGGCGACACCTTCCGCGCCGCCGCCGTGGAGCAGCTCGCCACCTGGGCCGAGCGCGCCGGCGTGCCGCTGATCTCGCAGGGCGCCGGCGCCGACTCCGCCTCGGTGATCTTCGACGCCGTGCAGGCCGCCAAGGGCCGCGGCACGGACGTCGTCATCGCCGACACCGCCGGCCGCCTGCACACGCAGAGCCACCTGATGGAAGAGCTGCGCAAGATCCGCCGCGTGGTGCAGAAGCAGGACCCGTACGCCCCGCACGAGGTGATGATGGTGGTGGACGCCACCACCGGGCAGAATGCGCTGAACCAGGCGCTGCAGTTCCACGAGGCGATCGGCCTGACCGGCATCACCATCACCAAGCTGGACGGCACCGCCAAGGGCGGCGTGCTGCTGGCCATCGCGCGGCGCCTGGCGCTGCCGGTGCGCTTCATCGGCGTGGGCGAAGGCATCGACGACCTCGAGCCGTTCGACGCCGAGGCGTACGTGGAGGCGCTGGTAGGCTGAACGGACGGGATTCGGGAATGGGGAGACGGGAATCGTGAATGCCACGGCAGCCGGGCCGTGCCGTAGCCGAAGGCCGCGCACGCGCGCGGCCGATAGCGGATTTTTCCCACTCGCACCCGCACGCCCGGTCGGGCCGCGGCAGTTATCTTTACGATTCCCCAATCCCGATTCCAGACTCCCGTAAAAAAGTGGCCGACATCATCCACTTCCACCACGTCAGCCACCGCTACGGCGGCGGGCCGGAGATCCTGGCGGACGTCAATTTCCGGCTCGGCAAGGGCGAAATGGCGTTCCTCACCGGCCCCTCCGGCGCCGGCAAGAGCACCCTGCTGCGGCTCACCGCGCTGCTGGCGCGGCCGGTGCGCGGCCAGATCCTGGTGGAAGGCACCGACCTGCAGACCATCAAGCGCCGGCACATCCCGGCGTTCCGCCGGCAGATCGGCGTGATCTTCCAGGACCCGAGCCTGCTGAAGGAGCGCACGGTGTTCGAAAACGTCGCCCTGCCGCTGCTGATCCGCGGCGCCAGCGGCGACGACATCGGCCGCCGGGTGCGCGCCGCGCTGGACGCGGTGGGCCTGCTGGCGAAGGAGAAGGCCTATCCGCCGACCCTGTCCGGCGGCGAGCAGCAGCGCGTCGGCATCGCCCGCGCGGTGGTGGCGCGGCCGCCCCTGCTGCTGGCCGACGAGCCCACCGGCAACCTGGACCCGGACATGGCGCGCGAGGTGATGCAGCTGTTCATGCGCTTCAACGAGGTCGGCGTGAGCGTGCTGGTGGCGACCCATGCACGCGGCCTGATCGAGCGACTGCCGCACCGCATCGCCCACCTGGAAAAAGGCCGGCTGGACGACCTGCGGCCGGCCGGGCTCACCGAGAAGACCCTTGACTTCGGCTAGGCTCCCCAATGCGCCGCGCCGCGTGGCGCGCCAGCGCTCCTGGCTGGGCCGGCTGCTGCAGGATCACGTACGCGCGATCGACTTCACCCTGGCCGCGCTGCGCCGCCGGCCGGTGGGCACGGTCCTCACCGCCTTCGTCATCGGCGTCACCCTGGCGCTGCCGGCCGGGCTGCACGCGCTGCTGGACAACCTCGGCGAGGCGTCCGGCAACCTGCAGGGCTCGCTGCGCGCCTCGCTGTACCTGAAGGACACGGTCAGCGCCGAGCGCGGCGCCGCCCTCACCCAGGAACTGGCGCGGCGGCCGGAGGTCAAACAGGCGCACTACATCTCGCGCGAGCTGGCGCTGCAGGAGTTCCGCAGCTATTCCGGCTTCGGCGAGGCGCTGGACCTGATCAAGGACAACCCGCTGCCGGCGGCCATCGTGCTGACGCCCGACGCGGCCCAGCCGCAGGCGCGCATCCAGGCCCTGCTCAAGGACCTGGCCGCCCTGCCCGAGGTGGAGCGCGCCCAGCTCGACGAGAAATGGGTGCAGCGCCTGTACGCGATCATCGAGCTGGTGCAGCGCGGCGTGCTGCTGGTGGCCGGCTCGCTGGCCCTGGCGGTAGTGATCGTGGTCGCCAACACGGTGCGGCTGGACATCGAGAACCGCCGCGAAGAGATCGAGGTGATGAAGCTGATCGGCGCCAGCAACGGCTATATCCGCCGGCCGTTCCTGTACACCGGCCTGTGGTACGGGCTGGCCGGCGCAGGCCTGGCCTGCCTGCTGGTGGAGGGCGCGATCCTGGCGCTGGCCGAGCCGGCCAACCGCCTGGCCGGCCTCTACGACACCGTCGTCAGCCTCGACGGCATGCGCCTGGAAGCGGTGGCGGCGGTGCTGGCTACTGGGCTGGGCCTGGGCTGGATCGGCGCGTTCTGGGCGGTTTCGCGCCATCTGCGGCATATCGAGCCGGCTTGAACGGGCCCGCAGCGCCCCCATGTAGCCCCGTGGGAATACGGAACTTAAGCCGTCGTTAGCACTCTAATGCTGCGACTGCTAATATTCAGGGGAGGATGGATAAAATGACCGCTTCAACCGCCATTGCCCTGCGCTCCACCGGCGTGCCGATGCCCTTGTCGGGCAGCCTGGATGCGTACGTGCACAGCGTCAGCCAGATTCCGCTGCTGACCCCCGACGAGGAAACCCGCCTGGCGCGCCGCCTGCACGGGGACAACGACCTCGGCGCCGCGCAGCAGCTGGTGCTGTCCAACCTGCGCTTCGTTGTGCACATCGCGCGCGGCTACGCCGGCTACGGCCTGCAGCTTTCCGACCTGATCCAGGAAGGCAACATCGGCCTGATGAAGGCGGTCAAGCGCTTCGACCCGGAAGTCGGGGTGCGCCTGATCTCCTTCGCGGTGCACTGGATCAAGGCCGAGATCCACGAGTTCATCCTGAAGAACTGGCGCATCGTCAAGGTCGCCACCACCAAGGCCCAGCGCAAGCTGTTCTTCAACCTGCGCAAGTCCAAGAGCCACGCCGGCTGGATGACCCAGGCCGAGGTGGAGGCGGTGGCGCGCGACCTGCACGTCAAGCCCGAGGATGTGCTGCAGATGGAATCGCGCCTGGGCGGCGCCGACGTGTCCTTCAGCGCCAGCGCCGACGATTCCGAGAACTCCCACGGCTTCGCCCCGGAAGAGTACCTGGCCAGCGACGACGACCCCAGCGCGGCGCTGGAAAGCGAGGACTGGGCCGGGCGGCGCGAGGCGCGCATGCAGACCGCCCTGGCCAGCCTGGACCAGCGCTCGCGCGACATCCTGCGGCGCCGCTGGCTGCACGAGGGCGAAAAGGCCGGCCTGCAGGAGCTGGGCGACGAATACGGCGTGTCCGCCGAGCGCATCCGCCAGATCGAGGCCGCGGCGATGAAGAAGCTGCGCAAGGCGATCGAGGAAGAAGC